>CAIQYP010000511.1 GCA_903876045.1 uncultured beta proteobacterium
CTGAAGGCCGTTGCGGAATCCTTGAAGAGTCAGCCGCGCGGAAGCTGGGAATTGCTGTCCTTGCGGGGGATTCTGGAAGACCGGGCCGGCCACGCGGAGCAAGCCGAGGCGTCTCACCCCCGTGACCAAGACGGAGGTTGCAACAGGTCTGAAGGCCGACAAGAAGCGCCTGAGCGCCACCGGTAGCGTGTCGCAATACTATTACGGTGGCCAAACCAAGACCGATTCACTGGTCAATATTGCCTCCGGCAAAGACCAGAGTACGCTGACCAGAACCAATCAGTCGGTGCTGGTGTCCAGTTGGGATGCTACCGGGCGCTATGAGACAGATGACTCGATCACCAAGCTGATCATGCGCGGATCGCATTCTGACAACCTAGCAACTTCCAGTGCGCAAACTTCCGCTACCCAGGGGTTGGTCAGTGCCGCCTATGTGGACTATCGCGATATCAAGAGTCGCATGGACTTTCGGGTTGGTCGCCAGTCGGCAATTGGCGGTTCGTTGTTCGGCCTGTTTGATGGCGTATCCATGGCGATGCCGATTGCAGAGAATTACAAGGTCGATGCCATGCTGGGTGTGCCTGCCAATACCCTGGTTAACGCGCCCCAGCAAGCCATGGCTGGCGTCATGGTCGAAGCCGACAACCTGTTTGAACACTGGGGCGGAAATTTGTCATTGGTGGAGCAGACGACAGAAAGCATTTCAGACCGCAGAGCCATTGCCGCCGAAGTGCGCTACTTTGGTGAAACGATCTCGATGTTCACCCAGATTGACTACGACATTAACTTCAACGAGATCAACGCCCTGACGTTGCAGGGTTCTTTCCAGGGCCCCTATGACACCACGGTGACGATGTTGGTGGATCAACGCAAAGCGCCTTCACTGCAACTAAGCGATGCACTTATCAGCCTAGGTGGCACCTCACTGAGTACTTTATTGCAAACGCGCAGTGTTGCCGAGTTGCAAAGTGCCGCATTGGCCACAGCGGCGAAAGCACAGCAGGCCATGGTCAGCTTCTCGCGCGCACTATCGAGCAAATGGCAGGGTTCTATGGACTTTCATTACAGCGATGTGGGGGCCTTGCCCGCAGTCGGTAATTTCCAGGCTCAGCCAGCCACGGGTGCACAGTACAACGTGTCGTTCCAGCTAACGGGCTCAAACCTGTATTCCAACCGCGACATTAACGGCTTTAACGTCAGTCAGATCACCAGTGACACGATGAACGGCACGCAAATCGCCTACAACAACCTGACGGGCTTTATGGGCAACAAAATGAGCCTGGAGCCGTCTATCCGTTATTACACGCAGAAGGACAACACCGATACCAAAATTAGTCGAATCTCCCCCGGCTTGCGGGTGTCCTATAGATTGTCCAACCGTGCCAGTTTGATGGCCGAAGGCGTTTACGAGACTTCGCAAACCGATGGCCCAACCAGCAACGAAGCTAGCGAGTCCTATTTCTTTTACCTCGGCTACCGCTATGACTTTCAATAGCCGGCGGATAGTTTGGGTGGTAGCCTTGATGGTTGCACCCGTGTTCAATGCTTGTGCAGGCTTAGGGGAAAGTGAAGGATCTATCGCCGGAGATCGGATGCGTCTGCGTGCATTCCATTCGGTGGCGCGAGCACAACAATACGCGATGCATGAATTGACGATGCCTAACGGGTCGCACGTGAGGCAATTTGTGGGCGGCGATGGCCGCATCTTTGCAGTCAGTTGGCATACCTTGTTCAAGCCTGATTTGTCGACCATGTTGGGAAGTTCGTTTCCAAGCTACAGTGCTGCGGCAATGGCAGCAGGCCAGCAAGGTGGAATTCGTCGCCAATTTCACCACCAGGGCAGCGATCTTGTCGTGCAGTCATCGGGACATTTAAATGTGTTTACCGGATATGCGATCCGGCCTTCATTGGTGCCGCAAGGGCTCAATCTGCAAACCCTTGATCTGGGATAGTGGAGCGTGATTCGCATTTTTTGGCATTTGGTTGCCATTACTACTATTTTTGCTTTATCAAGCTGTGGCGGTGGCGGAGACTCGACCACTTCTACATTGCACTGTGCCACTGTGAATTGTCAGAACCTTGGTCCAACGGTTAGTACAACCTTTGTTCAAACAAATAATAATCTGCGTGTAGATGTGGACGATAACGGTCCGCATAAAGGCCTTGGCATCAATACGAATGTCCCTTACGTCACTGTCACTGTGTGTGAGCTTGGCGCCGTTCGTACCGATACGAGTCGTTGTTCTACCATCGATCATGTCTTGGTTGATACAGGGTCCGTGGGGCTGCGAGTCTTGGCTAGTAAGGTCACGGCACTGGCGTCGGTAACACTTGATCAGACGACTGGCAACCCAGCTTGGGAGTGCTTTCCCTTTGTTATCGGAGGCTTGTGGGGACGAAATGCCGTGGGCGATGTGTGGATGGGAGAGCAGCAAGCGCCCGCCGTGCGCATGCAGCTAATCGATGACGTGTCAGGTAAAACGCCACCAGACAATTGCATCAGCATAACGGACAACAGCATCGCAACTACCGCTGGGGCGCTGGGTGCCAATGGAATATTAGGCATCGGCACAACCGTTGTGGATTGTGGTGGAGACTGCGCAAATAACACGTATCAGTTTGACCGCACTTCCGCGTATGTGTCGCCGTCCCTCTACTACGATTGCAAAGGAACAAGTGATCCGAAAAATTGCACACTTACATCGATACCGACGAACTACCAAGTGATCAATCCAGTCTGGAATTTACCCGATGGTAAATTGGGTGAGCATTACAACAACGGCGTGGTCTTGGTAATGCCGGCAATTCCAGATTCACAAGTTGGAGCAGCGACAGCCCATGGAGAGTTGATTTTTGGGCTGGGTTCGCAAGCTAACAACACGATGCCCGTGGGTACCGTTCCAGTGCTTATAAGTACGACGTCAAATAGCAATTCGTATCTGAGCATCAAGACGGAATTTAAAGGACACGTCTATGACAATAGTTACCTAGACACAGGAACCAACGGTTTGTTTTTCACTGATACCTCCAGTACACCGATCACTTCTTGTGATTTAAAGCCACTAGACGTGCAGGTCTACTTGTATTGCCCCTTCAATGATCTGAAAAATTTGCAAGCTTTGTTATACGACGGTGATGCGACGTCGAATTCAGCGGCATTAAAAGTCATGTTCCAGGTGGCAAATTTTGATGTATTGGGCGGCACCAGCAATGCCGCCTTTAGCGGTATTGCTGCGGGTATAAACAACTTGAACCCGAGTTACAACGCAAATAATCCAGCAGGTCAGTCCAAATACATTCCCGATACCAAGACATTCGCCTGGGGCATGCCATTCTTCTATGGAAAGAAGGTTTACATGTCAATAATCGATTTGGATGCCGCAACTCCGCAGCAGCCCTGGTACGCCTGGACCGCACTTCCGCCTTAAGAAAACCGTAACCCAATTTTCGCATCATGACTTCCTGCTTACCGGTGCTTACAAGCACCTCTCTTGGAATTGTCCAGGGTCAATCTGGCGCGCCAAGGGTAAGCGATAATGCGTTTCCCATCTGAGTTTGTTGCTGCGCGGGAGTAGCGTCAGCTTTCGACTACAGGCGTGGTTCAATTTTTACCTTGGCTGAAATTTGACTTTTCATAACGAAAAAGGCACGGGCATTCGTGCCCAGGACCTCACCGTTCGCCGGGGCACCGAAGTTCTTTTCAAAGCGCTGAGTTTTGAACTGCAAGCGGGCCAACTGGTGTGGTTGCGCGGTTCCAATGGCAGTGGCAAAACCAGCCTGCTGCGCGTAATCGCGGGCCTGTCGCGCCCGGATGGCGGGCAGTTGAGCTGGAATGCCGAGCCCCTGACCAAGTCCGACGAATACAAATCCAAGCTGGTCTACCTGGGCCATGCCAATGCCTTGAAAGACGACTTGACTGCGCTGGAAGCTTTGCAGTTTCTCACCACGATTCATGGCCGCCCTTGTTCGCAGGATCGCATGGAAGCGGCACTGCGTCGCATGGGTGTGTTTCACCGCCGCAAACTACCGGTTCGCATGCTGTCGCAAGGTCAGCGCCGTCGCGTTGCTTTGGCCCGGCTGGCACTGGAAGAAAAGCCTGGCTTCTGGGTCTTGGACGAACCATTCGACGCACTCGACGATGCGGGTCTAAGTTTGGTGCAAGAGCTGTTTTGCGAAAACGCGCGGCGCGGTGGCACCGTGCTGTTCACCAGCCATATCCGCGTTCAGCCGGAAGGCTTGCCGTTGATGGAACTCATGCTGCAAGGGACGCGTGCAGCATGAAGGGGTGCCCATGTCTCCGATGATGGCCATTCTGGAGCGCGACCTGCGCCTGGCGAGTCGCCGTCCAGCCGAGGCGCTGCTGCCCGTGGTGTTCTTTGTGGTTGCCGCCAGTCTTTTTCCGTTAGGCGTTGGGCCTGAGGCTGCCACGCTCAAGCAAATTGCGCCGGGAATTGTCTGGGTCTGCGCGCTGTTGTCTTCGATGCTCTCGCTCAACTCCATGTACACAAGTGACTATGCCGATGGTTCGCTGGAGCAGATGCTGATCTCGCATTTGTCGGGTATCGAGTTGGCCGCAGCAAAGTGCATTGCGCACTGGTTGATGACGGGTGTGCCGCTGTTGCTGGTGTCGCCGCTTCTGGGTTTGTTGTTTGGTCTGACCTGGGAGTCGATTGGTCTCATGGCTATTGGCCTGTTGCTGGGCACGCCGATCCTCAGTTTGATGGGTGGCATGGGTGCCGCCCTCACGCTGGGCCTGCGCAATTCCGCGGTGCTGATTCTTTTAATCGTGCTGCCCTTGTGCATCCCCGTGTTGATCTTTGGTGCGGGTGCCGTGTCGGCAGCGGAGTCTGGTTTGTCTCCCATCGGCCACTTCTCGTTGTTGGGTGCCATGTTTTTGTTATCTGCCCTGGGGGCCCCTGTAGCCACCGCTGCAGCCTTGCGAATCTCTGTATGAAAAAACTTCCAAGACTTTTTACCTTTGCCTCGCCCAAGACGTTTTACCGCCTGGCCACCGTGAGCGTGCCCTGGCTGTATGCCATTGCCGCTGCGTTTGCAGTGTGGGGCTTATATGTAGGCTTCTTTGTGGCGCCTACCGACGCCACGCAGGGTGACTCCTACCGCATCATCTTCATTCACGTGCCCGCCGCCTGGATGTCCATGGTGCTGTACATGGCCATGGCGGGTTGGGCGGCATTTGGCTGGGCTTCCAATGCACGTCTGGCCTCGATGATGGCGCGGGCTATTGCACCCACGGGCGCGGCATTTACTTTTCTCGCACTTTGGACTGGTTCCTTTTGGGGCAAGCCAACCTGGGGCACCTGGTGGGTGTGGGATGCGCGACTGACATCCGAGCTAATTTTGTTGTTCCTCTACCTGGGTTTCATGGCGCTGGTGGAGGCGATTGACGATGTCCGTCGCGCTGACCATGCAGGTGCGCTGCTGGCCATCGTGGGCGCAATTAATGTGCCCATCATTTATTTTTCGGTGCGCTGGTGGAACACGCTGCATCAGGGCTCGAGCATCAGCATGACGGCGGCGCCCAAGATGGCCCACACCATGCTGACGTCCATGTTATTGATGACGGTGGCCTTCTGGGCCTATTCATTTGCGGTAGTGTTCATGCGCTCGCGGGCTATCGTGCTGGAGCGCGAAAGTGATGCCGACTGGGTGAAGGCCCTGGTCAGCAAAAAGTAAGGGGTTCAAGATGGTTTGGAACAGTGCGAGTGATTTTTTTGCCATGGGTGGCTATGGCTTGTATGTGTGGGGTTCGTATGGGGTGACCGCAGCTTGGATGCTGCTGGAGCCCGTGCTGGCTGCGCGCAGACACCATGCCGCCCTGATTGCGATCGGTGAAATGAATGAACAAGGTTAAACAACATGAAAACGCGTCATAAACGTCTGGCCATTGCAGCCGGTGTGGTTCTGGTGATTGCGGCGGCTGCCGCGCTGATCCTGAATGCCTTCCAGAGCAATCTGGTTTTCTTCTTTTCGCCCACACAAATCGAATCCAAAGAGGCGCCAGTCAATCGCACCTTCCGCCTGGGTGGTCTGGTAGTGGCCGGCAGCGTCAAACGCACCGGCGTGGCGGTGGACTTTATGGTGACCGACACGGCCAAGACGGTGCCGGTGCACTTTGAAGGCATCCTGCCTGATCTGTTCAAGGAAGGCAAAGGCGTGGTCGCGCAAGGCAAACTGCAGGACGGCGTTTTTGTGGCCAAAGAAGTGCTGGCCAAACACGACGAAAACTACATGCCGCCCGAAGCGGCGGAAGCTCTGAAAAACGCAGCCAAGAGCAACCAAAAGACTGCTGCATCCATCGTTATGAGCAAATAAACATGATTCCTGAAATTGGTCACTTTCTACTTTGGCTTGCCATGGCCGTTGCCATCGCCCTCGGTGTGATTCCTATGTTGGGTGCGGCGCGTGGCCGTGCCGACTGGATGGTGCTGGCCCGTCCCTTGAGCTACGTGCTGTTCACGCTGGTCAGCTTGGCTTCGGCGTGCTTGATGATTTCCTTCATACGCAGTGACTTTTCGGTGCTGTACGTGGCCTCCAATTCCAACTCCCATTTGCCGCTGCAGTACCAGATCGCCGGTTTCTGGGGCGGTCATGAAGGCTCGCTCTTGTTGTGGGTGCAGATGCTGGTGGTGTGGATGGTGGCGGTGGCCCTTTTTAGCCGCCACTTGCCGCGTGAAGTGCTGGCCCGCATTCTGTCGGTGATGGGCTTGATCAGTATGGGCTTTTTGCTCTTTATGTTGCTGACCTCCAACCCGTTTGACCGCCTTTTCCCGTTGCCCGAAGACGGACATGATTTGAACCCACTGCTGCAGGACCCAGGCATGGTGTTTCACCCGCCCACGCTGTACATGGGTTATGTGGGTTTTTGCGTGGCCTTTGCCTTCGCTATTGCAGCGCTGATTGGCGGCAATCTGGACGCCACTTGGGCTCGCTGGACGCGGCCCTGGACCACAGTCGCCTGGATGTTCCTGACCGTGGGTATTTCCATGGGCAGTTCCTGGGCGTACTACGAACTGGGTTGGGGTGGTTGGTGGTTCTGGGATCCGGTGGAGAACGCTTCGCTCATGCCCTGGCTTCTGGGTACCGCGTTGATCCACTCGTTAGCTGTAACCGAAAAGCGCGGCAGTTTTAAAAACTGGACCGTGATGCTGGCCATATTGGCCTTCTCGTTCTCGCTATTAGGTACCTTCCTGGTTCGCTCGGGGGTGCTGTCCTCCGTGCATGCTTTCGCCACGGATCCGCGCCGGGGGCTGTTTATCCTGGCCTTCCTGACCATCGTGATTGGCTCCTCGTTCACCCTGTTTGCGTGGCGCGCACCCACGGTGGGTTTGGGCGCCCGCTTTGCGTTGTTCTCGAAGGAAACCTCGCTGCTGGCGAACAATGTGTTGTTCATGGTGGCTGCCGCCGTGGTGTTGCTGGGCACGCTCTATCCACTGCTGCTCGACGCCTTGGGCATGGGCAAAATTTCGGTCGGCCCACCTTACTTTGATTCGGTGTTCTTGCCGCTCATGGTGCCCACCATTTTCTTGATGGGCGTTGGTCCGATGGCGCGTTGGAAGGAAACTTCGGTGCCCGACTTAGCCAGTCGCTTGAAGTGGGCTGCCGGCGTGAGCGTTGTCATGGCCTTGCTGACGGGTTGGTTGGCCGGCTCCATTCACCTGCTGGCTAGCCTGGGACTGCTCATGGCCTACTGGATTGTCAGTTCGGTGGCGACCGACTTCTGGGAGCGTGTGCGCCCTGAAGGCAAGGGCTTTGCCGATATTCGCCGCAAGATGCGTCAGATTCCGCGTGCCCTTGCCGGCATGATGGTGGCGCACATTGGTGTTGCCATGTTTTGCTTTGGCGTCACCATGGTCAAGACGTATGAAGTTGAGAGTGACGTCAAAATGAACGTGGGCGACAGCACCACCGTGCGCGGTTATGCCTTCACTTTCAAAGGCGTGAAAGAAATTCAGGGCCCCAATTACGATGCCACCCGTGCGGACATCGAGATTTCACGCAATGGCAGCAAAATCACGCAGCTCAGCCCTGAAAAGCGCATTTATCGTGTGCAGCAGAACCCTATGACCGAGGCGGCAATCTCTCCAGGATTAACCGGGGATCTGTATGTGTCTATGGGTGAAGAAGTCGAGGGCGGTGCCTGGATCGTGCGCGTCTACGTGAAGCCGTTCATTGACTGGATCTGGGGCGGTTGCATGATCATGGCCCTGGGCGGTTTTATGGCGGTGACCGACCGGCGTTATCGCCGCAAAGCGGGGGTGCAAGTATGAGCCCCCACATTCGTCACGGCGGAGATCAAATATGAAATACCTGAAGTTTTTGTTGCCCCTGGCAATCTTCCTGGGGTTGGTCGGTTTTTTGATGAAGGGCCTGAGCTTGGACCCGCGCGAGGTGCCCTCGCCGTTGATTAACAAGCCTGCCCCTGCATTCGGGCTGACCCAACTGGACAACCCCAGCATCACCATCAAGCGCGATGACATGCTGGGCAAGGTCTGGCTGCTCAACGTGTTTGCCTCCTGGTGCGTGGCGTGCCGCGAAGAGCATCCTTTGTTGGTAGAGTTCGGACGCATGAAGATGCTGCCGATTTATGGCCTGAACTACAAGGACGACCGCATGGCCGGCATGAAGTGGCTGGCCAGTTTTGGCAATCCCTATGAGGCCTCGTTATTCGATGGTGATGGCCGTGTCGGCATTGACTATGGTGTGTACGGCGTGCCCGAGTCATTTCTGATTGATGCCAAGGGCGTGATCCGTTATAAGCAGATCGGGCCTTTCACGCC
>CAIQYP010000512.1 GCA_903876045.1 uncultured beta proteobacterium
AAGGGGCGGGGGGATGGGGGTGTAAAAAATGGGGGTGTAAAAAATGGGGGAGTAAAAAAATGGGGGAGTAAAAACTCAGTGCTCAGGTGGCCGCAAATTCCAAGCCGCCCGAGAACCCAAAGCAACCGCAGCCCCAACAGTCCAAAAAACAACCGACACCCCCACCACCATCCCGGCAGTGCCAAAAATCATGGGCATCAGCACGCTGGACAGATTGATGCTCATGAGCCGCAGACCCAGGGCCTGACCATGCAGGGCGTGCGGCGTGATCTGGTGCAAGGTGCTCATGATCATCGGCTGCACCGAACCCAGCGCCAGCCCCAGCAGAACCGAACAGCAGCCCATGGCCAGCGGCGTATGCATCATGGGGTAAATGCCAAATGACAGCGCCGTAATCAACATCGCACAACTTACCACCACCCACTCTTTCAAATGCGCGGCAAGCAAGGGCATGACTATCCGCACACAGGTCGCAGCAATGGCAAAGCTACCCAGAATTGCGCCAATCACTGAGGCGCTAAAGGCTCTCTCATGGCCTAGCACCGGCACGACAAAAGTATGGACATCCCAGCAACTCGAAAGCAACCAGTTCACCAACAACAGGCGTCGCATGCTGGGTTCGCGCAGCAGGTGCCAAACCTGCGGTTTGGGCGCCCCTTCGGGATGCTGAACAGGAGGTAGTTCCTGGGTGTGGCGTATCCAGACCCAGGTCAGCAACGGCAGCAAAGCCATAAACAGGAAGGCGACGCGAAAGCCATTGGTGTCGGCCGCTGCGCCTCCCATCCAGATTCCGGCATGGTCGATCAACAAACCGGCCATCACCGGCCCAAAAAAGTTGGACACGGCCGGCCCGATGGACAACCAGCTAAAGACCCGTTTAAGTTCGGTAGAACCATGAGCCGCCCGCCCTACATGACGCTGCAATGCAATCGATGCAGCGCCGGTGGCACCACCCATGCACAGGGCGCTGAGACACAGCACCTCAAAGCGCGGAAACAGCACGGCCAACAGAGCGCCAGTGCTGGCAAAAATGAGTGCAATACCTACCGGGCGCTTGAGCCCATGCTGGTCCGCATAGCGCCCCGCCGGGATGGCCAGAAACACCTGCATCAGCGAGTACAGCGCCAGAAGAAACCCAACTGCCAAAGCGCCGTAGCCCATCTTGAGTGCCAGCAAGGGCGCCGCCATGCGTGTACCGGCCATCGCAGCATGCAGACAGATATGACCGCAAATCAGGCGGGCCAGCGCCCAGGATGACGTTTTAACCGGTGGCGTCTGCGCGCTCATCGGCCGGTGCCAGACTCCGTGCCCGCATCGGGTTCGAAGTCCAGATCACGGTCGACTGCGATCAATGCCTGCGCTTGCGTATCCGGCAGGGTTTCTACTTTTTTCAGGGCACGGTCCATGGCACGGCTGCGCACCTGCGCGTTGTCCAGGGTTTTGAGCACGGTTTCCGTTTGCGCCTTGACCTTCGCCAGTACATCGCCAAACTTGCCGAACTCGTTTTTGACGGCACCCAGCACCTGCCACACCTCGGAACTGCGCTTCTCCAGCGCCAGGGTCCTAAAGCCCATCTGCAAGGAACTAAGAATCGCCAGCAAAGTGGTGGGGCCGGCCAGCGTCACGCGGTGGTCACGCTGCAGGCTTTCCATCAGGCCCGGGCGGCGCAGCACCTCGGCATACAGACCCTCGGTGGGCAGGAACAGAATGGCAAAGTCGGTGGTGTGCGGCGGCTCCACATACTTCTCGTTCATGCTCTTGGCTTCCAGGCGGATGCGCAGCTCCAGCGCCTTGCCAGCGGCTTCGGCACCGGGCACATCCGCCCTACCCTGCGCGTCCAGCAAGCGTTCGTAATCTTCGTTGGGAAACTTGGCATCAATCGGCAACCACAAAGGCGCGCCGTTATCCGAGCGGCCGGGAAGCTTGATAGCAAAGTCCACCACATTCTTGCTGCCTGGGATGGTGGGCACCTGCGCAGCGTACTGGTCCGGCACAAACACCTGCTCCAACAAGGCCTCCAGTTGCGCCTCGCCGAACATACCGCGCGTCTTCACGTTGGTCAGCAGGTGCTTGAGATCGCCCACGCCCTGCGCCAGCGTCTGCATTTCGCCCAGGCCCTTGTGCACTTGCTCCAGCCGTTCGGCCACTTGTTTGAAGCTCTCGCCCAGACGGGCCTGCAAGGTGGACTGCAGCTTTTCATCCACGGTGGCGCGCATTTCGTCGAGCTTGGCCGCATTGGTGGTTTGCAGTTGCGCCAGTTGTGCTTCCAGCGTCTGGCGGATTTCAGACATGCGGCGGGCATTCGACTCGCTCACGTTGCCGAGTTGCAAAGTCAGCGTGTCGGACAAAGACTTTTGCAGCAGCGCGAGTTGCTGGCCAAAGGCATCGATCTGGCTGTTTTGGGTGCGTGTGGCTTCGGCACTTTGTTGGGTCAAGGTCTGCTGAAAAGTAGCCAGGTTTTGCGTCAACTCCTGGCGGCCTCCGCGCGAGGATTCGGCAATTTCCTGGCGCAGGGCGCGCTCCAGCGCCTGCACATTCGCACCCATGGCCGACAGCAATGCCTGTCTTGCCGCATCATCCTGTTGCTGTCGCTCCTGCGCCACTTGGCCATCTGGCTTGCGTAGGGCCAACCATAACAGCACGCCCGTATTCAGCAGCGCCAGGGCCAGCACGGACCAGACGATCAACGGGTTCATGGCTACGCCGTCCATCTAAGCGCCCGCACGGTTCAACACTTCCGGGTTCAGCGGCGTAACGGCTTTCTCATGCAGCAGAAAGCCGATCAAGTTGTCCACCGCCAAGGCCGCCATGGCACGGCGTGTACCGAGTGTGGCACTGGCAATATGCGGGGTCAGCACCACATTGGGCACGCTCAGCAGCGCGGGGTTGACCGTGGGCTCGCCCTCGTAAACGTCCAATCCGGCAGCAGCAATGCGCTTGTCGCGCAGTGCCTCGGCCAAGGCCGCGTCGTCCACGATGCCGCCGCGAGCCAGGTTAATCAGAGTCGCCGTGGGTTTCATCAGCGCCAGTTCAGCCGCGCCAATCGCGTGGTGTGAACTTGCCGAATACGGCAACACCAGCATCACATGGTCAGCCGTCTTCAGTAGTTCTTCCTTGCCAACATAGCTGGCGTTAAAGCTGGCTTCGGTGGCTGCATCCAGGCGCGAACGGTTGTGATAAATCACCTGCATGCCAAAGCCCAGAGCGGCGCGTCTGGCTATGGCCTGGCCAATCCGGCCCATGCCCACAATGCCCAAGGTGGAGCCATGCACTTCAGCGCCGGCAAACATGTCATAGCTCCAGCGGGTCCAAAGGCCCGCTCGCAAAAAATGCTCACTCTCGGTCACGCGGCGCGCGGTGGCCAGCAGCAGC
Source organism: uncultured beta proteobacterium (assembly GCA_903876045.1). Lineage (GTDB taxonomy): Bacteria > Pseudomonadota > Gammaproteobacteria > Burkholderiales > Burkholderiaceae_C > Allorhodoferax. The sequence continues at coordinate 3,373 of CAIQYP010000512.1, forward strand.
GCGAAGCCAAAGTCGGCTGTGGTCTCGGTCAGCACGTCGGGCGCATTCGTGCCCAGCACGCCCGCAGCAGTCATGGCCGCCAGATCAAAGTTGTTGTAACCAACGGTCATATTGGCGCAGAGCTTGAGGTGTGGGCATTGCCCCAACAGAGCGGCGTTAACCTTTTCGGTGCCCGTCATAAAAGCGCCCACCTTGCCCTGCAGTCGTCGAACCAGTTCATCGGCCGACCAGATCACATCGTCCTGGTTGGATTCAACAACAAAGTGTTGCCTCAATTGCTCAAGAACCTCCGGGAAAATGGCGCGGGTGATGAGGATGGAGGGCTTGGTCATGGTTACTGGGGTATTCAAGTAGGTTGGGCAATTTCAAAAACCTGGCGCAAATAGGCCAGATAGTGCTCATCGTCACACATGTTTTTGGAAGGTGTATCCGACAACTTGGCCACTGGCTGGCCGTTGCACTTCACCATCTTGATCACGATTTGCAGCGGTACATAACCCAGGTCATTGGTCAGGTTGGTGCCTATGCCAAAGGCCAACTGGCAGCGGCCGCGGAATTGCTGATACAGCTCGATGGTGCGTGGCACGGTCAAGCCGTCGCTGAAGATCAGTGTCTTGGTGCGCGGGTCTACGCGGTTGCGCACGTAGTGGTCCAGCATGCGCTCGCCCCACAGAAAGGGGTCGCCGCTATCGTGGCGAGCGCCGTCAAAGAGCTTGCAGAAGAACATGTCGAAGTCACGCAGGAATGCAGTCATGCCGTAAACGTCGCTGAGTGCAATACCGAGGTCGCCCCGGTACTCACGTGCCCAACTCTCGAACGCATAAATCTGGCTATCGCGCAAGCGCGGTCCCAGGCCTTGGCTGGCCTGCAGATACTCGTGGGCCATAGTGCCTAAGGGCGTCAGGCCCAACTTCATAGCCAGCCAGACATTGCTGGTACCCGCTAGCTGGCCAGGCACGCCCTGCGCATTACCAGGGCTGTGGTGCGTGCCCAGGCGGGCGGCGAGCACGCGCATCACCTCTTCGTGCCAGGCTCGCGAGAAGCGACGGCGCGTACCGTAATCGGCAATCTTCAGGTCGCTCAGCCCCTCGGCGCGCAGTTGACCAATCTTCACATCCAGGCGTTTGCGGCCTTCGACAAAGTCTGGCACTTCCTGGGTGTTGCGGAAATAGACCTCGTTGACGATGGCCAGCACCGGAATTTCAAACAAAATCGTGTGCAACCACGGACCGACAATTTCAATGCTGACTTCACCTGAGGGGAGCGGTGTGACCGTGATGTATTTTTCGTTGAGCTTGAACAAGCCCAAAAAGTCGACGAAGTCGCTTTTGATAAAGCGCATGGAGCGCAGATAGGCCAACTCGCTTTCCTGGAAATGCAGGCTGCAGAGTGAGCGTATTTCCTCTCTAATCTCTTCCACAAACGGTGCCAGTTGCGCCCCCGGATTACGGCATTTGAAGCGGTACTCCACTTGCGCTCCGGGGAACTGGTGCAGCACGACCTGCATCATGGTGAATTTGTAAAGGTCGGTATCCAGAAGGCTGGTAATGATCATGGTGTGAGGTGTGCGCCAGTTTGCCCGGCCACCAGTGTAATGACTCGGTCCGCGTGGGCTGCAAGCAAGGCGTTTTGTTCGGCGATCAGCATGGCCATACCCTGCTGCTTCAGTTGCAATAGCGCATCCACAATGGCTTCCACCAGCACCGGCGCAATGCCCTCACAGGGCTCGTCCAGCAACAGCATGGTGGGTGATGTCATCAGGGTGCGGGCCATGCTGAGCATCTGCTGCTCGCCACCGCTCATCTCGAGCGCCCGACGCTTCAGCATGGGTTTGAGCGCGGGAAACAGGGCAAAAACCTGCTCCATCTGTTGATCGGTAGAACCGGCCGTTACGCCATGGGCTTGTGACGCAGGCAGACGCGCAGCCACCAATAGGTTTTCGCGCACCGTCAGGTCGATAAACAGACGCCGGTCTTCGGGCACAAAACCAAGGCCCAGTCGAGCGCGCGCATGGGCGGGCAAGGTGGCAAGCGACTGACCCTGAAAAAGAACGGAGCCACTCACATGCGGGCCCAGGCCAATGATGGACTGCAGCAACGTCGACTTGCCTGCACCGTTAAGGCCCTCCAACACCACCAGTTCACCCTGCCCGACCCTCAGCGAGACATCGAACAGGGCTTGCGCGGCGCCGTACCAGGCACTTAAGCCGCTCACCTCAAGCATGGTTGGCCTCCCGTGCGTGCCGGAATGCGCGCCCCAGGTAATGGGTGCGCACCATCTCATTGGCCGCCACGTCATTTGCGGTGCCAGAAGCCACCAAACGTCCCTCCATCAAGACCAGCACCCGGTCAGCGACACCAAAGACCGCATCCATATTGTGTTCGGTGTAGAGCACCGCGAGGCGCGCCTGCCCTGCCGCCCCATGGGTGAGCGTGCGCACCAATTGCATCAAAGCTGCGCGCTCCGAAGGCGCCAGACCCGCAGCGGGTTCGTCCAATAGCAACAGTCCTGATGTTCCTTTCAAACCAGCGAGTGCCATTGCCAACTCAAGGCGCTTTTTCGCGCCGTAGGGAAGTCGCTGCGAATCGAGTTCGGCCTGCTCCTGCAAACCTACGCGCGCCAGTAATGCAAGCGCCGCCCCACGCGGTTGACTGTCCAGCACCTGAAGCGGGCTTAAAACGTCTGTGCCGGGTAACAGCAGTTGAACGTTCTGCAAGACCGTCAGGGATTCAAAAATCTGTGCCACCTGAAAGGTGCGGGCAATGCCGCGCCGCAAGCGTTGCGCCGATGTCAAGGCATTGAGTGATTCGCCCTGCCACAGCACTTGCCCGCCACTGGGCACATGCTGCCCGGCAATGCAGGCAAAGGTGGTGGACTTGCCCGCGCCATTCGGGCCGATCAAGGCAACGCACTCTCCCGGTTGCACTGAAAAATCGACGCCACGGACCGCCTGCACCCCACCGAAATGTTTGGCCAAATCACGTACGACCAGTCCGCGCAAAAGTCCCTGTGAATCAGCCATGCTGCTCTCCCGCAACAGCATTGCGCCGTAAACCCAATATGCCCGAGGGCGCCCAGACCATGATGAGCATGACGATCAGCCCCAGCGCACCCCGCCAGTAATCAAAACCGCGCCCCAACTCACTACCCGCAAGCACAAGCACCAGAGCACCCGCCAGCGTGCCCCAGAGCTGGTGCAGACCGCCTAACAGCACAACCAGCAGAAAATCGACCGAGGTGAAGACCGAGAGCACAGAGGGAAACACCGAACCCTTGTGCGCGGCAAACAAACCACCGGCCAAGCCCGCCAGCATGGCACTTTGCAGAAGCACCCGCCATTTGATTTGTTGCATGGGCAATCCACTGGCTGCTGCCCGCAGGGGAGCGTCACGCAGTGCCTGCAGCGCGGCACCCAGATTGGCTTGCACAATGCGCCGCTGAGCCGCTATCGAACCTAGCGCCAGGATCACCAACAAAGCGAAAAATGCGAGCCGACCGCCATCGGTCACCAACTGCAGACCAATCAAACCGTTGTCGCCACCGCTTACCGCCACCCACTGGCTGGCCGTGGCCCACAAAACCTGAGCCAGAGCCAGTGACAACATCGCCAGGTAAACACCGCTGCTGCGCACCAGCACACCGCCCACCAGAGCCGCCAGCAGGCCGCTGGCCACAGTGGACACAAGCAGCGCCGGAAACAGTCCCCAGCCCCACGCCAGGTGCACCCAGGCGGCGGCATAGGCGCCCAGACCAAAGAAGGCTGCATGGCCAAAGCTGACCATGGCCCCAAGCGCCATCATGGATTGCAGACTAATCCCCGCAATAACCAAAATGAGCCCGTCGCTAACCAGCGATTGCCAATAGGCACCAGCCGCATATGCCAGCCCCAGCAGCGCGGCAGCCAAAGCGCATGCAACCTTGAAGCGCCATGCATCGAGTGGCCACAAATGAAAACGCGCACCCTGCTCTTGCGGTGAGGGAGTCAACGCCTTTCCCAGCAAGCCGTGCGGCCTAAACGCCAGCACCAGGCCCATCGTGACAAACACGAATACCAAAGTAGCCTGTGGAAGCAGTAGCGTGCCAAAGGAATGCACCAGCCCGATCAGCGCAGCGGCCAGAAACGCCCCCCCAATGCTGCCCAAGCCACCTGTCACCACCACCACAAAGGTTTCCACCACGGTATTCAAATCCATTTGCAGATGGGCGGGCTCACGTGGCAACTGCAAGGCGCCGCCCAATCCAGCCAGCGCACAGCCCAGCACCACAGCCAGCAGCATCAAGGGCTTGGCATTGACACCCAGAGCCGACAACATGCCACGGTCAGCAGTGGCTGCGCGCAAGCGCACACCCCAGCGCGTATGGTGCAGAACCAGATGCAAGCCGAGCCAGACCAACGGGCCTAAAGCGATCGTCAGTAGTTGGTACTGCGGGAAGAATTCGCTCCCGATCTCAATAGAACCCTTGAGGCCCGGAAAACGTGGCGCAAACACCTCGTCTGGCCCGAACGACCAGCGCATGGCGTCGTGCAATACCAGGCTCAGGCCAAAGGTGGCAACCAACTGGTACAACTCTGGCACGCCATACAGACGACGCAGCAATAGCCATTCCGCCAACGCCCCCACCACGGCCGAGCAGGCTGCCCCCAGCAAAATGGCCGCCAGATAAAGCCAGGCGCTCTCGGACCAGGAGGGGAACCAGTCCACCAACCAATGGGCCGAGAACAAAGCGCCCAACATGAAAAAGCTGCCGTGGGCGAAGTTGACGATACGGGTGACGCCAAAGATCAGCGTCAAGCCGGCTGCCATCAAGAACAGCGTGCTGGCGTAGCTCAGTCCGTCAAGCAGCGCTATCGCAAATGCCGCCATGGAGTGCGGTCAGTCCAGCCAGTGGGTGAAATCCTTGACCGGCACACGTGGCGTGTCAAAGGTGTTGACCACTGCGGTTTCATCGGCATAGCCCAGGGACATGCCGCAGACCAACATCTCATCCGGACCCGCGCCGATGAGCGGCATGATGATGCTGGAAAAGCCGTTCCAGGCCGCCTGCGGGCAGGTGTGCAGCCCGAGGCCGCGAGCTGCCAACATGATGCTTTGCAAAAAACCACCGTAATCAACCAGCGAGCCCCGGCCCATGACACGGTCTACGGTAAACATCAAGCCAACCGGTGCATCAAAAAAGCGAAAGTTGCGCTGGTGCTGAATATGCATTTGCTCACGGTCCGCTTTGCCAATACCCAGCAGGCCATAAAGGCCCCAGCCGTTTTCGCGCCGACGGTCGATGTAGGGGCTGACCCACTTTTGCGGATAGTAGTCGTACTCTTCTTTGTACTGCTCTGCCAGTGTGGGGTCAGCGCGCATGGCGTCGTGGGCGGCACAGGCCTTTTCAACCAAGGTATTGCGCGTGGCACCCTGCAATACATAGACTTTCCAGGGCTGGCAGTTGGTGCCCGACGCGGCACGGCTGGCCACCTGCAAAATATGTTCGATATCGGCGCGTGCCACGGTTTTCGACGTAAAGGCTCGCATGGAGCGGCGGGAACAGATA
>CAIQYP010000513.1 GCA_903876045.1 uncultured beta proteobacterium
GCGTACATCGCCGATGTCACCAAGTCGGGTGACACGCCCATGATTATTCTGAGTATTGCCGTCATGTCGCTGTTCGTCGTGCTCATGAACAAATTTCTCTGGCGCAAGCTCTATGCATTTGCCGAGCGCCGCTTCCGCCTTGACTAGCCCAGGACACCACCATGAATAAAAAAGAAATCGCGCACCCCGTCGCTGAGCTCAGTGCAGTCTCCAAGTCATTCAAGACTGCGGGCGGCCACGAACTCAAAGTTCTGGAAAACATCGACCTTGCCGTCAACCAGGGCGAGCTGCTGGCATTGCTGGGCCAGTCCGGCTCCGGCAAATCCACCATCCTGCGCTGCCTGACCGGACTGGTGGAGCCGACCTCGGGCCGCGCCATGGCCAATGGCAAGACGTTGGATGGCGTCAATCCCAACGCCTCGGTCGTGTTTCAGACCTTTGCCCTCTACCCCTGGTTGACGGTTGAGCAAAACGTGGCAGTGGGCCTGATGGCCCACAAGGTGTCACGTGCAGACCGAGATGCTGCAGTAGACAAGGCCATAGAACTGATTGGTCTGGGCAACTACCACGCCGCCTATCCCCGGGAGCTGTCCGGCGGAATGCGACAGCGGGTTGGCATTGCACGGGCATTGGTATCCCAGCCCAAGTTGCTTTGCCTGGATGAGGCATTCAGTGCTCTGGACGTACTGACTGCAGAAAACTTGCGCCAAGAGTTAATTAGCTTGTGGCGCAGTCAGGAAAATGGTCTGAGCTCAATCTTCATGGTGACCCACAACATTGAAGAGGCTGTGGAAATGGCCAACCGCATTGTGGTGGTGTTCCCCCGCCCGGGTCGCCTGGGCCTGGTGCTGGACAACCCGCTGCCATACCCACGCGATACCAAATCACCGGAGTTCCAGCGCCTGGTCAGCATCATTCATGAATCCATCACCACAATGACCCTGCCCGACCTTCCGGCCGAGGTTCCCGTGGCAGGTCAGCCCATCTCGCGCGGGCGCATGCGCATGGAATCCATTCCCTTTGTTCCGGTGGGCCAGATACTTGGCTTGATGAGCATCTTGAACGACTCCCCAGAGCTGTCCAACATCTATGACATCTCTGACGAAATCGGCAAAGAGTTTGGCGAGACCATCTCAATCGTGAAGGCTGCGGAAATCCTGGAGCTAGTGGATACGCCCAAGCAGGACGTCCGCTTCACGGATTTGGGAAGGAAGTTTGTGGCATCCGACCGCGTTGGACGCAGGAAGATATTTTCCGAGCAGGTATTCAAGCTGCGCCTGTTTCACATCATCATTGCACTGCTGCATGAAAACGAAGAAGTCGAGGCCGACCGGGTGATTAAGGACATTGCCAGCGCCCTCCCCTATGACAACCCCGAGCGAGTCTTTCAGACCATGATTGCCTGGGGGCGCTATGCCGGCCTCATGGACATCAACAACAAGACTCGCATGGTGTTTGTTCCGGAGGAAGACGAGGAAGTTGCTGCCGGTGATACCCGACACTGAAGCTCTCGCCGCCTTCCATCAAAAGGCCCATTGCAGCTAACTCGCACAGTTGGGTCTATGCATCCAACAGTCAAATCCAGTCAAAGGCCTTACTTATGAAATGCGATAAATGCCAATACTGGCGCACGTTTGACGCCCATACGTCGACAGAGCCAGTGCTTGGTCACTGCCACCGGCATCCTCCCGTCCAAATATTCACAGGGCACGAGGGGCCCAGCGTCAAACGGGATGCCAACGCATGGGCGTTCCCCGTGGTGTACTCCTCCTCGTGGTGTGGCGACTTCAACGACTCTGACCAGAATGGACCAGCTCCAGGTTAGGAAGTTGCGGACCAAGTGCATGTCGACAAGAGAGGCAATCGAAATTCAGCAGTGCAACGAGCTAGGAAGTGCCAAGTATCCCGCCAACCAGGCCATGCTGCTGCATACCCGCCCAGATTGAAAGTAGCAACCTAAGGATTCCCCATGCTGATGTCCAATATCCCATTCGGCAGCACCGATTGGAGCACCATCGAACGAACCGAGCACAAAGGTGAATGCGGCATGGCCTACTGGCGCACGCAGAATTTTGGCAACATCCGTGTCCGCATGGTGGACTACACGGCGGGCTACCTCGCCGACCACTGGTGCAGCAAGGGGCACATCCTGCTGTGCATCGAGGGCGAGCTTCACACCGAGCTAGAGGACGGTCGCAATTTCGTGCTCACTGCTGGGATGAGCTACCAGGTTGCGGACAATGCCGAGCCTCACCGTTCGTCCACGCCGGTCGAAACGCGACTGTTTATTGTTGATTGAACGGCTATGCCGGGAGGTAACGAGGCTGTTGGTACTGCCCCAAAACGGAATCGCGGTTACCTATCGACTTCCAATTCCCAGAAACCGCTTCAGCATCTCCCGTGACATACCACCCTGCCGAGCTACGTACTCGGACGTCGTTTGGTTTCTGGCCACCACATAAGGCACGGCCAAGACATGGAACCGATTTATCAAGTCCGTGTTGGACTTGATACTGGCGTCAAGGTAGGGTTGAACCGCATCCTGCTGAAGTGTGCTTCCCATGCGTGCCGCCACGGGAGACAGTACACGGTCCATATCCTCCCGTGGACTGCTTGAGCCCAACAACA
>CAIQYP010000514.1 GCA_903876045.1 uncultured beta proteobacterium
ACCCATATTCTGTAGGGCCTGACGGCTTCAACCACCAACCTCAACCTTCAACTACGAGCGGGACATCGCCGCTTCATATCCCGCAACATAAAGAGATACAGCCCTTCGACCTTCTCACGCGCCCAAGGCGTCTTGCGCAAGAACTTCAGGCTCGACGCCACGCTCGGGTCCAGGGTAAAGCAACGCACAGGAATGCGCTCCGCCAGCCCCTCCCAACCATAGCCCTCCACCAGAGCCAGGACAATGGCCTCCAGGGTCAACCCATGCAGCGGATTGCGCGGCTGCTCTTTCGGTGTTTCGTTCATCAATGCAGTGGCAAGTCAATAAGGCTTGAAGTTACCACTTCTACGCGCAGTTGCCACCGCATCGCGTGCTTTCAGTGCCGTGTGATGGGTAAGTTCATGTGATAGGCTGATTTTGCAAATCGACAATAGACACGACGCGATGTTGTTAAAGCGATTGCGATATGCTGCGCGCATTGACATGGAGACAAACCTTGAGCAATGCAGATGAACTTGAATTGGAAGACCTGCAGGCATTGCGAGCGAGGCGCCTTTTCCAAATTTCGAGTCTCGCATTATTCGCCCTGTCCATCGGCGCTGTCGTCTACTTCGTCAGTGCAAAGTGGAATATATTTTTCACGTTGCTGACAGGAATGGCGATGATGCTTCTGTGTCAGAGGTTAAGCCGTTTGGGACAGACCGATTGGGGCAATGTGACGCTGCTGACATCCATCTTTACGATGATGTCGGTCCTCATGTGGTCAAACGAGGGCTTAAAGGATGTGGCATTTTTGTCATTTCCGGTCATCCTCATCATGGCGGGTCTACTGGTCAAGGCATGGCAGTTCTTTTCCATTTTGGCGGCCATGTTGGCCTACATGGCATTTCTAACGCTTGCCACCGTCAAATGGGATTTGCGCGTCAACTCCGAGTTGAGTTCGCCAGCCGCGCTTTGGCGGGATGGCAGCATTATCCTGACCACCAGTGCTATTGCGATCTGGCTCATCGTTAGTGACCTTCGACAAGCGCTTGGCCGGGTTCGGCAGCAGATTTCCAAAGCCAGAGAATCGCAGAAGCATTTGACCTACCTTTCTCAGCACGACATTCTGACCGGTTTACCCAACCGGACCTTGGGGCGGGATCGAATAGAGCAAGCAATTGTGCAAGCCCAACGGCATAACAATACCGTTGCACTCCTTTTCATTGATCTGGACAATTTCAAAGAGGTCAACGATTCGATGGGGCACACAGCGGGTGACGAGTTCCTGATTGAGGTATCGAAGCGCCTTAGCGTTGCCGTTCGCAAATCGGATGTCGTGTGCCGCCATGGTGGCGATGAATTTGTTGTCGGCATTGTGGAGGTTTCAAACGCCGAGGATGCCTCGAGCGCCGCCAACAACATCATGGGGCAACTTCGACAACCTCTTCGTCTCCGTGACGCCGAGTTGGTGGCCACCTGCTCCATTGGCGTTGCGCTGTTTCCGCAGGACGCGTCGAACTATGAGGACCTGCTGCGAAAAGCAGATATCGCGATGTATCAAGCCAAGGATTCCGGCCGAAACGATTGCCGCTTCTTTGACGAGGCGATGAATGTCAGCATTCAAAAGAACCTGCAACTACACGCCCAGATGCGCAGTGGTCTGCTCCACAACGAATTTCTACTGCACTTTCAACCGGTGATCAGCCTGGAGCATGGGGGCATGGTCGGAGCCGAAGCGCTGATTCGCTGGATGCATCCATCGCAAGGAATGATTTCTCCAGGCCTGTTCATTCCAGCCGCAGAAAAGTCCGGGATCATTGTAGAGATCGGATCCTGGGTGGTTCAGGAAGCATGTCGGCAAATGGCCGCTTGGCAATCGCAAGGTTTGCCGGAATTTGTCCTCGCCATCAATCTATCACCCCTGCAGTTCCGCAAAGGCGATATCGTTGCCTCGGTGGCCAAGGCCTTGAATGAAACTGGTCTGGACCCCAGGTTGCTGGAACTTGAAATAACCGAGTCGGCACTGATCCATGACACGGAAAAGTTTGTCGTCATGCTGCGCAGCTTGAAGTCGCTTGGCGTAAAAATTGCCATTGACGATTTCGGTACTGGATACTCCAACCTTACTTATTTGCAGCGTTTTAAAGTCGACAAACTAAAGATTGACCAGTCTTTTGTCATGCGACTTTTGGACGGAACCCAGGAGAAGGCGATTGTTCGCGCCATTATTCAAATGGCACATAGTTTGGAACTCACGACCACGGCAGAGGGCATCGAGGAGCAGGCTATTTACGATCTGCTGCACGGATTAGGCTGCAAGTGTGGTCAAGGCTATCTCATTGCACGCCCCATGTCAGCCGATGACTTTGTCCATTTTGTTGCCACGCGCTAGATATGGATACAAATAGCAGGAAGCAAGGTGTGGGACATCAAATTTTATCTATCTCAGCGGCTAGTCAGCCAATGCTGCAGGTCATCTGGCGGCATCGGAGATGCATAAAAGTAGCCTTGGCCTTCTTGACAACCGAGCGCATACAACTCTGCGGCCTGCTCGGCTTTTTCCACCCCTTCGGCAATCAACTGCAGCTTGAGTGAGCGGCCAATATCGATGATGGATTTGGCAACGCCTTCGGCCACGCCCAGATAGTCTACGAAGGACTTGTCAATTTTCAGACGGTCCAGCGGTAGCCGCCCCAGAATGCTCAATGACGAGTAGCCAGTTCCGAAATCATCGATGGCTATGGTGACACCTGTCCTTTTCAGCTCGTGCAAAACAGATAACACAAAGTCCAGATCTTCCGCAGCCATGGACTCCGTAATTTCCAATTCAAGGTTGAACGCTGAGACACCAGAATCAACTAATGCACGCTTCACAGTTTGCACAAATCCCGGTTCACGAAACTGCGCTTGTGACACATTGACCGACATCCGAAAATCGACATAGCCCGCCTCATTGAGTTTCTTTAACTGGTGGCAGGCCGACCGCAGGACAAACTCGCCAATAGAAATCATCAGTCCGGACTGTTCGGCCACCGGTATAAATTGATCGGGCGGAACATAAACGCCTTCTTCGCTGCGCCAACGCAGCAATGCTTCAGCACCGATGGTGGTGCCGTCTACCAGTCGTACCTGCGGTTGATAGACAACAAACAGACGGTGAGCCTCAAAGGCCTCTCTCAATCTGCGCAGAAGCGCGCTTCGTTCCGCAGCGTCAGTCCCCATCTCGTCGTTGTAATACACGCTAGCACCGCGGTACTGCGATTTGGCTAGCTTCAGAGCTACATGGGCTTGCTTAAGAACCTCGGCGCCGTCACTATTGCCCGCATCGAGTCTGACTAGACCACAGGTGGCGGAAACCGTGACCATCTGATTCTGAACCTTCAGAAGGGCCGAAGTACAACCGGCCAATGCCTGCGGATTGACAAATTCGTCTTTGCCAACCAATGCGAATGTGTCACCTGAAATGCGACCCAGGTCGACGTCAGGCCCGACTTGATCGGTAAGTCGTGTCACAAATGCCTTCAGCAACTCATCGCCGAATGCATGGCCAAACATGGCTATGTCTCCTGCAAAGTCGTCCAGGTCAATAACCGCCAAGGATATGCCTGGAGACCCACTAATGCGCGCTTGAAGCAACTCCAGAAAACGGTTGCGATTGGCCACACCCAATAGCTGGTCCTTATAGGCCAAGCTGAACATCCGTTCGTGCAGCAGGATGTTTTCCAGACCGACTGTCATGCTCGAACAAAACGTCTGAATCAGTTGTCGATCGATTTCCTTCAGCGGCATAGCATCCACAAACGCGACCAAAGCCTGACCATTGGTTGCCGGAAAATACAGGGCGGTGCAGCCATCGAAGACGTTGGCCCGGTAGCTTAAGCACTTCTGCATGACACTACCCATTGAGCTACCTTCGAGTTGCTTCACGCTCTGGCCCACCAGCGGAGCATGAATTCCCGTTGCAACAATGATCGTTGCCTCTCCTTCCCACTGCGACTCAACCTTTGCGCATACTATTCCGTCGGGTTTGATTTGCAAGAGCGCGCACAACTGCGTAATCAGTCCTTTGGAAAACTTTTGCAAACCGTGCGCCCGGCTAAGTTCATTGCTTGCATGCACGATTACTTCCAGTCCCCGACGTGTCTCCGCCATGGAGTGAAGGTGATGGTAGGTACGGATGGCCCCGGATAGTGAGGTGTAGAGGCGTACCTGGGTTAGCTCGGTCTTGGTTCGGTAGTCATTGATCTCATATTGCCGAATAGTTTCGATCTCTGGAGCAAAACCCGGTTGCCCGGTGCGCAGAATGATTTGCACGATTGACCGACCGAATTCACCTCTAATTTGATCGACCAGCTTTAAGCCGGCATCTTCTGTTTCCATCACCACATCCAGCATGATGACGGCGATATCTTCCTGTTCGGCTACAAACCGGCGCGCTTGAATGGCTGAATAGGCATGTAAAAAGTGCAAAGGTCGACCACAAATGCAAATACCCTGCATGCTGTGAAGCGTTGCACTGTGTACGTCCGGATCATCGTCCACCATTAAGACAATCCATGGAGCAACTAACGGTCCACTTTCAAAATCCGCCGGTTCATCAGCAAATTGGACGAGGTCCGCGGACTGCGCATCCGTGTCCGCTAACGCTGATGGATTGGTGGTATTCATGAGACTTCGGTAGGTATTTGAATTGTGCACGTAAAGCCTTTGCATTCAGATCAAGCCGATCAATCAGGGATTCAAAATGAAGTGGTTCATCTTACTGACTTGCTGGGCCATCCTGACGGTCACGATTCTGGCAGTGGTCGGAAAACTGAAACACGCCAACGTTCAACTCGGCTTCTATGCCCGGATACCAATCCTGGCCGGGTTGGGATTAGCGATCGTCGGCCCCATCGCCATTTTTTCGCCACTTCGACATCTGATGGGAAACGCATTCCTCGTTTATGGTTTCTGGCAACTGACCATTACCGCAGGAATCTGCATGCTGGCGTCGTTTCTGTTTGGTTCGATTTATCGGAACATCGAGTTCAATGGACGAGAAAGATTTCTCGGCATCAAATTGAATCTCGATCTCGCGAAGCGCGGCGCCGTTTCAGACGGGTCTGAGGAAGTTGCC
>CAIQYP010000515.1 GCA_903876045.1 uncultured beta proteobacterium
ACTACTTGATCAGGCCTTCGGCCTTCATGGCAGCGATAACTGCGGGGCGAGCTGCCACGCGAGCGCGGTAGGCCAGAAGGTTGGGCAAGCCGGAGATGTCCAGTGCCACATAGGGCGCCCAGTTGGTAACGGTAAACAGATAGGCATCAGCTACCGTAAAAGTGTCGCCCATCAGGTATTGCTTGCCTGCCAGTTCACCTTCCACCCATTGCAAGCGGCTGCTCAGGTTTTTCAATATGTAAGGCTTGAAGTCGGCCGGAGTTGCTGGGTTGAACAGTGGAGAGAAGGCACCCTTGTGCAGCTCTGTGCCAATAAAGGTCAACCACTCTTGCAGCTTGTAGCGCTCGTAGGTGCCGTTGGCGGGAGCAAGCTTGCTCGCGGGCACTTGGTCGGCAATGTATTGAACAATGGCTGGGCCTTCGTGTAGGTTGCGGCCGTCGTCCAGTGTCAGATAAGGCACGTAACCCAGTGGGTTGATGGTGTAGTAGTCAGTGCCGTCTTCCAATTTATGGGTCTTGGTGGGGGCAGAAACGGCCTTATAGGCCAGGCCGGATTCCTCCAGCACGATGTGGGGGGAGAGCGAACAAGCGCCGGCAGAGTAGTACAGCTTCATGTTTTTCCTTCGGATGGATTGAATGGTGCCTTGAAGCGGGCTGCAAGGCAGGTCGCGATATTAGCGGTATTGGCTTCCGCTTGCCCGATGTGGCGCTTTACCGGGGCTTCAGGGAGCTTTAACCGATTTGAAAAAAACATCGCGTAGAGTTCGGGGCTTTGTAACCAGGCTTATTTATCCATGACAACAAAAACAATTTCTTCACAACGTTTCAGCTTTCCCAGCATTGCCATGCATTGGTTAATGGTTCTGGTCTTTATTGGAGTTTTCGTTGCCGTCAACCTGATTGATGTATTTCCGAAGGGCAGCGACAGCCGTCAGCTGGCTAAGAATATGCACTTCTCTTTGGGCTTTCTGGTGTTCGGCCTATTCTGGCTGCGCGTCGCCTTTCGTCTGCTGGGAAACACACCTGCTATCGTTCCGGTGCCGCCCGCCTGGCAGGAGAAGTTGGCCAAGCTGGGGCATTTGGCGCTTTACGCCATCATGGTGTTGATGCCGCTGGTTGGCTGGGCTGCGCTGAGCGCATTTGGCAAGCCGATTCCGTTCTTTGGTACGGAACTGCCAGCGCTAATGGCGGAAAACAAGCAATTGGGCCGCAGCATCAGGGAGGCGCATGAGCTGGGCGGAAATCTGGCGTATTTCCTGATCGGCGGCCATGCTCTAGCGGCCCTCTACCACCACTATTTTATGAAAGACAATACGCTGCGCCGCATGACGCTGCGCTAGTTTTTAGTTGCTCACCTTAGCTAAGTGAGTGCCGGCTTCTCTTTTAGGCGTTGTCAGTCTTTATCATGTCTGCCGCCTTTTCGGCAATCATGATGGTTGGCGCATTGGTATTGCCGCTGATGATGCGTGGCATGATGGAAGCATCCACCACGCGCAGCCCTGCAATACCGTGCACCTTGAGTTGGGTATCGACCACGTCCAAAGCACCGCTGCCCATGCGGCATGTGCCTACGGGATGGTAGATGGTGTCGCCGTAATTGCGGATGAACTGCTCAATATCCTGGTCGCTCTGGGCCTGAGCCGAGCGTGGTGATTCCTTGGCACCCAGGCTGGCAATGGCGGGTTGTTGCAGAAGCTTGCGCATCAGCTTGAAGCCCTTGATCAGGCGCTGCAGGTCGTCCGGTTCGCCTAGAAAATTGGGGTCAATCAGTGGCGCTGCCATTGGGTCGGCACTGGCGAGTTGAACGCTGCCCCGGCTTAAAGGGCGCAGCACGCACATATGACATGAGACGCCATGGCCCAGTACCAGCGTGCGGGCATGGTTGACGATCTTGGCAATCACAAAATGCAGTTGCAGATCGGGCATGGGCTCGCTGGCCTCGCTTTTGATAAAGCCGCCGGCCTCGGCTACGTTGCTGGTCAGCATGCCGGTGCGCTGATTGCGCCATTCGGATATGCCCTGCAGTGTCTTGAGGGAGCCGCCCAGAGAGATACCGATCGACTCCTTAAGCTGCGGTGCATCCAGCATTTGCACCACGTCCATGTGGTCGTGCAGGTTCCGGCCGACACCCGGCAGGTCGTGCAGCGGCGTGATGCCGTGGGCTAGCAAATGCGCCTTGGGGCCAATGCCGGAGAGCATCAGAATTTGTGGCGACTGCAGCGCACCGGCGCATAACAGCACTTCGCGTGTGGCGCGCAGCTGCCGACGCTGACCGACACGGAAGAATTCCACACCCACGGCGCGCTGGTTTTCAATCAATATCCTGCTGGTATGGGCTTCGGTGATGACCTGAAGATTGGGGCGGTTCAGATGCGGGGTGAGGTAGGCCTTAGCCACACTGTGGCGCTCACCGTTTTTGTGCGTGACCTGGTACATGCCCACGCCTTCCTGGCTGGCGCCATTGAAGTCGGCGTTGACGGCAAAGCCTGCCTGTTTTCCCGCTTCAATGAACTGTGGTCCCAGTACATTCGGGCTTGTGAGGTCCATCACATGCAAGGGTCCTCCGACGCCGTGGAATGTATCGGCGCCACGGGCGTTGTCCTCGGCGCGCTTGAAGTAGGGCAGAACCTCGTCAAAAGACCAACCGGCGTTGCCCTCAGCGGCCCAGTGGTCGTAGTCCTCGCGCTGGCCGCGAATGTAGATCATGGCATTCAGGGAACTCGACCCGCCCAGCACTTTTCCGCGGGGTTGGTAGCCTCGGCGGCCGTTCAGCCCGGCTTGAGGCACAGTGTCAAACTTCCAGTTGGCTTGGCCGGTTTGCGCCATCACCGCCATGCCCAGCGGGCAGTGGATCAGCACGCTTTTGTCGGCCGATCCGGCCTCGAGGAGGGCGACCGTAACTTGCGGGTCTTCGGTTAGGCGGGCTGCCAGCACACAGCCGGCCGAACCTGCACCAACGATGATGTAGTCGAATTTTTCTTGGTTCATGGTCTTCGCCTGTTCTGTCGTGCCTGCTGGCAGCGTGGTCTTGGCACTATGGCATGGGAGTCAACTTAAGGGCTAGAGCCCACCGCCTAGACCGGCTTGGGGTTTCCCCATGCAGCCCATGGCACCTGCCTGAATTTGCAGCAACCGGTAGAATCAGCGCCTCTCCCACCAGGCTTTTCGCGCCGTGCGTTCTGCACCGCGCCCCATTGGACCCACCATGCTTTACCCAGAATATTTCGACGTGATTGTCGTTGGCGGCGGCCATGCCGGAAGCGAAGCCGCGTTGGCTGCTGCCCGCATGGGCTGCAAGACACTGCTGTTGACCCACAACATTGAGACCCTGGGGCAGATGAGTTGCAACCCTTCCATAGGCGGTATCGGCAAGGGCCATTTGGTTAAGGAAGTGGACGCCATGGGTGGCGCGATGGCTCTGGCTACCGACGAGTCCGGCATTCAGTTTCGCATTCTCAACTCCAGTAAGGGCCCGGCTGTGCGCGCTACGCGGGCTCAAGCGGACCGCGTGCTGTACAGGGCCGCCATTCGCCGTGTGCTGGAAAACCAGCCCAACCTGTGGCTGTTTCAGCAAGCGGTGGATGACTTGCTGGTGGAGGGCGAGCGGGTGGTGGGGGCGGTGACGCAAGTGGGCATCCAGTTTCGCGCCCGTACCGTGGTGTTGACCGCAGGCACTTTCCTGGACGGCAAGATCCACGTGGGATTAAACAACTATGCCGCTGGCCGTGCCGGTGACCCACCTGCGGTATCCCTTAGCGCCCGACTGAAGGAGCTCAAGTTGCCGCAGGGCAGATTGAAGACTGGCACACCGCCGCGCATCGATGGCCGAAGCATTGATTTTTCCAAATGCCAGGAGCAACCGGGCGATGGCATGTCGGGGGGCATGACCGCGCAGATGCCGGTGTTCAGTTTTATGGGCACAACCCAGATGCACCCAAAGCAAATGCCCTGCTGGATCACCCATACCAATGTGCGCACCCACGACATCATCCGCAGTGGCTTCGACCGCAGCCCCATGTTTATGGGCAAGATTGAAGGGGTGGGTCCGCGTTATTGCCCCAGCGTGGAAGACAAGATCAACCGTTTTGCCGACAAAGATAGCCATCAGATCTTTCTGGAACCCGAAGGTCTGACCACTCACGAGTACTACCCCAACGGTATTTCGACCAGCCTGCCGTTTGACATTCAGTTGGCCCTGGTGCGCAGCATGGAAGGGTTGGAGAACGCGCACATTCTGAGACCTGGCTACGCTATTGAATATGACTACTTCGACCCGCGTTCCCTGAAAAGCAGCTTTGAGACACGCCAGATTGCCGGGCTCTTTTTCGCCGGGCAGATCAATGGCACCACCGGCTACGAAGAGGCTGCGGCGCAGGGCATGTTTGCTGGCATTAACGCAGCACTGCAGGCGCGGGCCAACGGTGGCGGTAACGATGCCTCTAGCACTGCCGGCAGCATCAGCTTTGCCGGAGAGAACTGGTTACCGGGTCGCGACCAGGCCTACTTGGGTGTGTTGGTCGATGACCTGATTACCAAAGGCGTGACCGAGCCCTACCGCATGTTCACCAGCCGCGCTGAGTTCCGGCTGCAATTGCGTGAAGACAATGCGGACGCGCGCTTGACCGAAGTCGGGCGCCAATTGGGCTTGGTGGACGAAGCGCGCTGGGTGGCCTTTAGCCGTAAGCGGGAGGCTGTTTCACGTGAAACAGAACGCTTGCGTAGTATCTGGGTGAATCCGCGCAACCTGGCGCAAGCGGAAGCAGAGCGGGTGCTGGGCAAGGCTATGGAGCACGAATACAACTTGGCCGACCTGCTGCGTCGCCCCGATGTGAGCTACGCCGGACTGATGTCGCTGGCCGACGGGCGCTTTGCCAATCCCGAGTTGCCGGTGACCGCATTGGCAGTGGACAGTGATACGGAGGAGGACTTGGCTGTGAGGGCGCAAGGTGTGTTTGTTGCTTCCGTAGTGGAACAGGTGGAAATCGCCGCCAAATATTCTGGCTATATCGACCGGCAAAAAGGCGAGGTGGAGCGGGCTGCCTTTTACGAAAACCTGCGTTTGCCAACCGAGTTGGACTACTTGCAGGTCTCGGCCTTAAGCATTGAAGCGCGCCAGCGTTTGAGCAAATTCAGGCCAGAAACTCTGGGCCAGGCTTCGCGACTTTCGGGCATCACTCCGGCCTCCATTTCACTGCTGCTGATTCACCTGAAGCGCGGCAACTTCAAGGGGTTCGCCGACAAGTCTGTTGAATCCAGTACGCCAGCGGAGTTGTCCGAATGACGAGGCCGCTGGAAGCTGAGTTGCGTGCCGGTGCCCTAAAATTGGGTTTGGCATTATCAGATGCCCAGGTGGGGCAGTTGCTTGGCTATCAGGAACTGATTCAAAAATGGACCAAGGTTTACAACTTGACCGCCGTGCGCGATCCTGCCGAGATGCTGACGCACCACTTATTGGACAGTCTGGCGGTGGTCTTGCCCCTGCAAAAGCAATTGGAGGCGATGCGTAGTTCGGGGGCGCTCGCGGCTGATGCCCCAGTGCGTTTGCTGGATGTCGGCTCTGGCGCGGGTTTGCCAGGCGCCGTGATTGCCATCTGCTGCCCTGAAGTCTCTGTGCACTGCGTGGATACGGTAGCCAAGAAGGCAGCTTTCATCCAACAGGTGGCGGTGTCGCTCAAGCTGTCGAATCTGCGTGGTATCCATGCCCGTGTGGAAAATCTGACTGATACCTACAACGTGGTGAGTTCACGCGCCTTTGCGTCCTTGCTGGATTTTGTGACTTGGTCGCGAAAGTGTCTGGCGGAGCAGGGCGTCTGGATGGCGATGAAGGGGAAGCATCCGTCGGACGAAATCAGCGCATTGCCTGTTGGCGTACAAGTGTTTCACGTGGAACCATTGTTGGTGCCTGGATTGGATGCAGAGCGCTGCCTTCTTTGGATGCGGTTGGTCTGATTTGCATTGATCGCCTGCATTATTTCCGGATCAGGCGGACTGGGTGCTCTGCACCATTCGTGTCCTCCGCCCTTTGGGCTCCTCCTTTGCCTCACTATGCAGAGCACCCAATCCACCTGATCTGAAGTTGGTTTTGACGCGCTTGCCATGGTGTAACTGTTTCACGTGGAACCTTTGGCCTTTCGATTACGGCGACCGAAAGTTTGCCTGTTGCACCGGAGGTGAGGTTGTGACGCGGAAGGTCTTGGCGGGAAGGATGGCCTCTATCTGTTTGAGTGCAGGCGCGGCTTCTGGTATGTGAAATCAGTGACCACCAGCAGCAGGGCTGGGGTGAGTGTCAGAGCGAGGTAAAGGAGGAGCACATGGCGCAGCCCTTTGCGGGGGACACGAGCGGCGACACTTACCCCAACCCTGCTGCGGGCGAACGCAAAGGCGATGCATCTCTCTTAGCAAGCAAAAAAAGCAGCAGTAGCGCACAGAGACGTTCCATGGATCCACCTTTCACCCAAACGTAAAGCAGCGTGGCTACACACCAAAACAACCACGTCAAAAACCTAACGTAAACTCACACCCTCCCTTAGAAAGAAACCACCATGCTCGGCGTTACCGACTACGGCACCT
>CAIQYP010000516.1 GCA_903876045.1 uncultured beta proteobacterium
TGGACGCCTGCGCAGGCTTGTGCCGTGGTCGAACTGTTGGATGACTTGCGGGAAGTTATCTATAGCCACTATCTACTGCAGATCCAGCAATACCTGCAGGATGACCGTACTGAGTACACCAGATCAACCGACATCAACCTTGACGACGAAGATCTGTTCTAACTAGCCGGGTATCCATTCACTTGTTCCAGGGCCCTTCGGGCCCTTGCCGTTTGTACGCGCCAATGCGGAACTCCGCCATGTTTGCGCCTTCCTACACAGCCGCTAACACAGCTAACGGAGCCATCAATTCACACGCATCTACTGTCCATACTGCCGCCAGCCTCAAGTCTGCGCATGAACGGTATTCGCAGCGCTATTACTCAAGGCATGGTGGCGGGTAGTTCATCAAAGGCCAGTCCCATGTTGAAGGCAGCGGGGTAGGGGAGGAAGCCACCTGCACACGTTTGACTCACCAGGCAGTAGGTAAGTGGTGGTGGGCGCCATGGCTATATACGCTTGGGACACGCAGGCCAAAAATTCACTTACTGCACCGACTGCATTGCTCCACGCTTTCCTTCTGCTCGGTGAGCTTCCAAAGGGGGTGGGCCGTCGCAGCCAATTTTCATGCTACCGGTACCCACCTGCGGTCTGCCGGAATCGGCATCGATAAGAGGCAGATGGCTACTGCCGCTAAGGGCTGATAGCGGCCGTCCACTTTTTTGGAGTTTTCTGCAAGCACTTGCCATTGCTGTCGTTCGCAATGGCTGCTTTGCTGCTGCCAAGTTCCGAACAAAAATCCCGCATCAACGACGCATCGGGTACCGACGTTGACCGAATGCCGAGTATGGCCTCAGGCTCAATACGTGGTTAATATTTGAGTCGAGTGAAATCGTGCCTCGGTCGTCAATATACGAGAACGTCGTGTCATGCACGGCCCCGCAGATGGGCACAAAAACGTTGTTTTGCGAAAAATGTTCCGCGTAATAAGACCAATCTTGAAACCGCGCGGGCTAGCCCGTCTTGCCGTTCGAACGTCAACAAAGTCAGAACTATTTATCGGCAGATGTCAGAATAGGGCCAGACCAGCTTCCTCGGTGGACGCGTTCAGTGATTCAGTTCAGCACAAAACTTTAATCATGCAATGTGAAAAAATTTGACTTGCCCGGTTTTGCAATTTGGCAGTCACTCAAAGTCCGAGTGACGCTCTTGACGCTCGCCATTTTCATGGTGGGTACCTGGGCCCTTTTGCAATACAACGGCGAAGTGCTGCGCAAGGATAGCGAGCGATTGCTGGGCGTGCAGCAGTTCTCCATGGTGTCAGTTGTGGCGGTTCAGCTCAATGAGCAACTGCTGAGCCGACTGAATGCGATTAACCAGGCGGCTCTCTTTGCCGGGCCGGACATGGCGGCGGGAGCCACCGCCATGCAGGCACACCTAGAGCAGCGCCCGGTGCTTGCGAGTCTGTTCAATGGCGGCGTTCTGGCATTGCGGATGGATGGCACCGCAATCGCTGAAGTACCCCTGTCTGCTGGGCGTGTGGGTGTCAACTATCTGGAGGTGGACGTGATCGCTACCGCTCTCCAGCAGGGCAAATTCACAATTGGGCAGCCCATCGTGGGCAAGCAGTTGCACCGCCCGGTGTTCGGTATGGCCGCGCCGATTCGGGACGCGCGTGGCAACGTCATAGGTGCGCTGGCCGGCGTGATCGATCTTACCGAGCCAAATTTCTTGGATAGCATTGCCCAAACCAGCTATGGTCAAAGCGGAGCCTATATGGTGGTGTCGCCGCAGTTGCGGATGATTGTCACCGCCACGGACAAGCAAAGGGCGATGGAAGTCGTCGGCACCAATGCGTTGGCGGACGCATTCATGCAGGGTTACGAGGGCAGCAGCATCGGTGCCGATCACCTCGGAGTGGAAGTCCTGGCCTCGGCCAAGGGCATCGCGGCAACGGGGTGGCTTATCGCTGCGACCATCCCGACTGCGGAAGTATTTGCACCGCTGCGCGACATGGCTC
The DNA here is from genome assembly GCA_903876045.1 of uncultured beta proteobacterium. Classification (GTDB taxonomy): domain Bacteria; phylum Pseudomonadota; class Gammaproteobacteria; order Burkholderiales; family Burkholderiaceae_C; genus Allorhodoferax. The sequence goes on from CAIQYP010000516.1 coordinate 2,000, forward strand.
AACGGTTGCGCCTCAACACGCTTTTACTGGCCGCCCTTGCGGGTGCACTGATCTTGTGGATGCTGCACCTGCAATTGGCACCAATGCAGGCTGCCTCCCAGGCGTTAAGCCTTCAGGCCAACAGCAGCCAGCCACCGACACCCCTGCTTGTGTCGCGACAGGATGAAGTGGGCGAACTGATTGGCGGCTTTAACCGCATGCTACTTTCCCTGCGTGACAGGGAAATCGCGCTGTCGGACAGCGAGTCGCGCTTCCGTGCGCTTTACGAGCAGGGCAACGACGGAATAATCCTGACAGACGCGGATGGCATAGTCGACTGCAACTCCAAGGCAGCGGAAATGTTCGGTTTAAGCAGGCAGGCAATGAAGGGTATGTCGGCGCTGGCGCTGTGCCCTATGCAGCAGCCAGATGGCCGGTTGACGGCTGCTCTGATTGCGGAAAAAGTTCAGTCTGCCATGAAACGAGACTCCACTCGCTTTGAACTCAGGACCGTGCGTTCCGACGGTACACCTCTGGATGTCGAGGTGAACCTGAGCCGAGTCGAAGTCGGCGGAGTCGCGTTTCGCCAGGCGGTCATACACGACATCGGGGAGCGTAACGCAGTGCGCGCGGCTGAACTGGCACTGCATCGCAGTGAACAGTTTCTGAGATCCATCACAAATCGGTTGCCCGCGATGGTGGCTTACTGGAAGCTTGATCTGCGTTGTGCCTATGCCAATGATGCCTACTGCGATTGGTATGGACGCACACCGGAGCAAATGCAAGGCGTGCAAATGCAGGATTTGATGGACGAAGAAACGTTTCGCAGAAACGAGCCTTTTGTTCGGATGGCCTTGAGCGGTAAAGACCAAATGTTTGAGCGACAGCTAGTCAAACCTGCCGGTGATGTCCGTTATGTATTTACGCAATACATTGCGGACCTTAATGAAGCAGGGTCAAACGGTTTCTTTGTTCTGGTAACCGACATCACCGCGGTCAAACGCAGCGAGGAAGCGCTGCGTATAGCGGCCGTGGCCTTTGAATCGCGTGATGGAATTGTGGTGATGGATGCAGACCACAAGATACTGAAGGTCAATCGGGCTTTTGCGGACCTGTCGGGCTACGCTGAACAAGAGCTGGTCGGCAAGTCCGCTGCCGGATTCAGATCATCACGACATTCACCGGCCTTTTATGCGCAGATTTGGTCAGACGCGGCACGCATCGGTTTATGGCAAGGCGACATGTGGGCGCAGCGCCCGAATGGTGAAGAACTCTTGGTCCGGGTGAAAGTGTCTGTCGTCAGGAACGAAATCGGGCAGACAACCCATTACGTCAGCAATTTCAGCGATGTCACCAGCATCCGCCAGGCCGAGGAAAAGCGCCTGATCGATGAGTCCGCACATCTCAATTTTTTGGTGCGTGAAGTGCACCACCGAATCAAGAACAATCTGCAAGGTATCACCGGCCTGTTGCGCCAGTTGTCCCAAAATAATCCGGCCATCTCCGACGATATCGAAAAGACGATGGGCCAGGTGCACAGCATTTCCATGGTCCATGGCCTGCAAGGACGCGATGTTTCGGCAACTATCCATCTGGACGAACTGATTGTGGCCATTGCGCGCGATATTGGCAGTCTGTGGCAAACCACGGTCAGCCTGGGAATTCCTCCGGAATTGCAGCAACGCGCCGTGACCGAAAGTGAAGCCGTCCCGATTGCGTTGGTACTCAATGAACTGGTCTTGAATGCTGTAAAACACGGTGGCAAAGCAGCAGGCGGGGTCAGCATCACACTGCAGGGCGATGCGCAGCGTGATGCGGTTCAGATCAAAATCAGCAATACGGGGCTGCTTGCGGCAGATCGCAGCCACAACGGCAAAACCCATAGCGGGCTACAACTGGTCGCAGCTCTGATGCCCCATGAGGGGGCCACCCTGACCTTGCAACAAGAGGGCGAGCAGGTTGTGGTCATGTTGGAGTTGGCACCCCCCATCATCGAAGCTGCACCGAAAGAAACAACATGACACACCGCACGCCCGCTGCATCAGGCAAACATCTTCTCATTGTTGACGATGACCGCCTGGTACTGGCCACTTTGGCCGCTGGTCTTGCCAACATGGGCTATCAGCTGTCAACTGCCGAATCCGCCGAAGATGCGCAGGCCTGGCTGGCCGGTGGGCAGCGGCCCGACCTGGCCATCCTGGATGTCCGTATGCAGGGGCACGACGGCCTCTATCTAGCCAGACGTCTGCACGAGCTTGATCACATTCCGTTCATGATGCTCAGCGCCTACTCGGATGCTCAGACAGTTGAGAAGGCCACACTGAGTGGCGCACTTGGATATGTTGTGAAACCAGCCGACATTGGCCAGTTGGTTCCCGCCATTGAAGCTGCACTGGCGCGCGCCAATGAACTGCAGGACTTGCGCCTGACCCGAGCGCAACTGCAACGGGCACTGGACGATGAGCGCAACATCAGCATGGCCACCGGCATTTTCATGCGCGAACATCGGCTCAAGCGCAGCGATGCCTTTGCCCTGCTGCGCAGCACGGCACGTAAAGACCGGCGCAAGTTGGCAGATGTTGCTGATGAAGTGGTGCTGGCCAGCGAAGCGCTTGCGGGGCGCTAAGACCTAAACCTGACGAACCTGTTAAAACACGGTTGACATGAGAAAACCGATCAGAGGAAAATAACACGCTAATCGGCAAGCCCCTGACTCCGGCGCCAACCCTGCAGGCCCTGAACTCGCCTCACCAACCCGCAACGACCTACGCGCGCTTCATCGGCCTGGGTTCGTGCGATTGACGGAGGAGAGTTAATGGACATCATGGTATTACTCAAGGATGCAACCCGCGACGCGCACCAGCGACTGGAACGGCGCTTGGGTGTCAAGGATCGTTTTTCCAATATTGCCAGCTACCGCGACCATATCGCGAAGCTCCTGGCTTTTCACGCGGCTGCCGAAGCCGCATGGGCCCAATGGCTGAACCCGGTGCTGAGCGACTTTCCGGCACGCTGCAAGGCACACCTGCTGGCCCGCGATCTGACCACCTTAGGCGGCGTGCCGATTGCCGGGGCCACCGCTGTACCAAACCTGCTTGACAGCGCCTCTGCTCTGGGCGGGTTTTATGTGCTTGAGGGTGCCACCCTCGGAGGACGGCACTTGTTGCCGTTGGTGCAACGAAGCCTCGGCCTTTCAGATGCGCAGGGTGTCTCGTACTTGGCGAGTTACGGCACTGAAGTGGATGACATGTGGCGTCGGTTTGGCACCAGCGTGATGGCCCATTGTCAGTCGGCGAGCGCCAACGCTTGCGCCATTGCTGGCGCACAGGCCACTTTTTTGGCCATGGAAGACTGCCTATGTGGAGCACAAGCATGAGCGGCAACGGTGTGGAGTTTGGTCAGGTGGACCTCAGTTCCTGCGACCGCGAGCCGATCCACATCCCAGGCTCGATTCAGCCGCATGGGGTGCTGCTGGTAGTCGACCCAAAGGATCTGACGATCCTGCAGTTCGCCGGTGATGTGCGTTTCTTGCTGGGCACCGAGCAAGAGCGAATGACACAACTGACCCTGTTCAGCCTGTTTGAGGAAAAAGCACTCACATTGATCACTGCACGTCTGAACGGCCCATCGGCCAGCACGCTGCCGACCTTGCTGCTCGGATTGAACGCGCGCTCAGGCTCCTTTCCGCTGGACGCCACGATTCACATGCAAGGCTCGCTTGGCGTGATTGAGCTGGAGCCGGCCCGCCGCAGTGCCACCCTGGCTGGTGATCCGGTGGCCCAGGTCAAATCCATGCTGGCTGAACTGCAATCAGGCACCAGTCTGTCGGGCTTTCTGCAATTGGCAACCATTCAGATCCGCCAGACCATCGGCTTTGATCGGGTGATGATCTACCGGTTTTTGCATGACGGAAGCGGGCAGGTAGTTGCCGAGGATCGCTCGGCCGCCGTGGACAGCTTTTTGAACCTGCATTACCCAGCTTCCGATATACCCCAGCAAGCGCGAGAGCTGTACTGCCGCAACTGGCTGCGCCTGATTCCCGATGTGCATTACACGCCAACCGCGCTGTTGCCTGCCGCAGTTAGCCCCGGCGATGTGCCGCTTGATATGAGTCACTGCTGTCTGCGCAGTGTCTCGCCAATCCATTTGGAATATTTACGCAACATGGGGGTGACGGCCTCGATGTCGGTGTCGCTGGTGCTGGGTGACACCTTGTGGGGCCTGATTGCATGCCACAACTATTCGCCGCGCTATGTGCCCGCCGATCTGCGGGTTGCCTGCGAATTGTTTGCACAAGTCTTGTCGCTACAACTGGAATCCCGGATCGAGATGGAGCGATCTGCGCAACGCAGAGGGGCGCGGGCGGTGCTTGGTGACCTGAGCGCGCGCCTGGTGCAGTCGAAGAATGTGTTGATGGCCCTGACCAGGACAACGCCAACGGCGCTTGATCTGATCCGGTCCAACGGGGTAGCCGTCTGTCTGGATGGCAATGTGGTTACTCTGGGCGACACGCCACCGCCGGAGTTCATCCATGAACTGGTGACATGGATACGTGGCCAGGCCCAATCTGTGTTCCAAAGCTTTGAGCTTGGGGCTGAGTACGCGCCGGGCAAAGCCCATGCGGCCACGGCAAGCGGGGTGCTGGCAGTCGGGCTGTCGCGAGAGGCAACTGATTGTGTGATCTGGTTTCGTACTGAGGTGACGCGCACGGTTAGTTGGGCCGGCGATCCAAGCAAGCCGGTCGTAACCGGGCCCCATGGCGATCGTCTGACACCCCGCAAGTCATTTGAAATATGGCAGCAACTGGTCCAAAAGCAATCGATTCCGTGGGATGCAGTGGACATTGAAACGGCCCACGCTTTTCGTCTGGCCCTGCTTGAGCTGCATCAGGTCGAACTGGCGGAGCGCGAGCGCAAAGCTGCCATGGAACGCCAAAATTTGTTAATGGCCGAACTCGACCACCGGGTAAAAAACACCCTGGCAAACATTCAAGCCCTTGTGCGCCAGACGCGCGGGGGTGCCACCTCACTGGAAAGTTTTACCCAGACGTTGGCGGAGCGCATCAGGGCCATGTCCCATGCGCACAACTTGATGGCTTCAGCACGCTGGCAGGGCGCGTCGGTGCGAAAGTTGTTGCAAGAAGAACTGGCGCCGTTCCGAAGTGAGAAGAGTCCCAATGTACACATGCGCGGCGATTGCGACGTGATATTGCTACCCAAGGCGGCCATGCCGTTCACCCTGGTAGTGCATGAACTAACCACCAACGCCGCCAAATACGGCGCCTTGTCCACCGCTGCAGGCCATATCGACATCGATTGGTCGCGCACAGGGCCTGACGGCCCACTGCGTATCGAATGGCGCGAGCGCAATGGGCCGATGGTAGTGGCGCCTATGCGCCGTGGTTTTGGCTCCGCACTGATTGAACGCAGCCTGAGTCAGGAGATCAATGGAAGTTGCACCCTGACCTTTGCAACCGACGGCGTTTGCTGCGTCATGTTGATTCCAGCAGAACAGTTGCTGACACAAGAAGACGGCGATGACGGCCAAGCCTAAGCGCCGCGCAATGGTTGCTGAAGACTCGGTGCTGGTATCGCTAGGTCTGGAGTTCGAACTCAGGCAACAGGGCATCGAAATCGTTGGCTGCGCCTCGACAGTCGAACAGGCGCTGGCTATGGCGAAAACCGAGGTATTCGAAATTGCCATTCTGGACATCAACCTGCATGGTGAAATGATTTTTCCGGTGGCCGATCTGGTGCTTCAGCGCGGTATTCCGATTATTTTTACCACCGGTTACGACCCCAGGCAGATGCTTCCACCCGAATATGCGGACACCGCATGTTTGCAAAAGCCCTACGATTTCCGTGCGCTCATGCACTTGGTGGCCCAGACTTTGATGCCAGTGAAAACCGGTTGATATCCAAAATGGAGTCTGATGATTGACATGAGATAGTGAATGACCTATAAATATTTCAGCCAGCGGACAGCCCTTGAACCAGGCTCCGCATCTGAGGCCCTGAACACGCCTCGTTAGTCCACTTTCATGTTGATCCTCGCCATGTGCGAGCAACGGTTGGTGCAACGAGTAGTCCACAAGGACGGAGGCGAACGTGTTCGAAATTCAAAGCAGTCAGGCCTTGATTTTGGTGGTCGACGACGACGCATTCCAGCGCGATACGGTTGAGATTCAACTGGGTTCACTGGGTTGGCATCAACTCAAATTTGCGACAAGCGGCAACGAGGCACTGGCACACTTGGATCGCTATGGTGCGCAAATCATTGCCATCATTTCCGATCTATCCATGCCAGACATGGACGGACTGGTGCTGATGCGGCATCTGGCCCAACGACACTGTCGTGCAGGAATCATCTTGCGGTCTGGCTTGCACGACGAGATTCTGAACAGCGCAGCGGGTTTGGCCTACGCGCACGGCCTTCTCATTCTTGGGGTGTTGCCCAAATCATCAACGCATATGCAACTGGCGGCCCTGCTGATGGGAGTGTCTGAACCCGTGGCACAGGCCCCATTGGAAAATTGCCAGGGTGCCCCGCTGCCAGAACGTCTGTCTGTCGGTCTGGCGAACGGAGAATTCATTCCGTGGTACCAGCCAAAGATGGATGTCCGTAGCGGCAAGAGCATCAGCGTGGAGGCATTGGCGCGCTGGCCGACGGCAGTGGGAGGGATGACCGGGCCAACAAGATTTATCCCTGCCATCGAGGCTGCCGGGTTGGCGGACGCGTTATTTCTCGCCATCACCCGTACCGTGCTGGCCGACTTGTGGACCTGGCGTAAACAACGCATCGGGATAACTGCCGCGGTCAACATGTCCATGGATACGGCGCTCAATCTCGATGTCCCCGACCAATTGAGCGAGTTGGTCGAGCAAGCCGGACTGCAGCCCTCAGACTTGATCATCGAGGTTACCGAGAGTCGCCTTATGGTGGAACGCTCTCTAGCCATGGAGACACTGACACGTTTGTCGATGATGGGATTTGTACTGTCGATTGACGACTTCGGTACCGGCTATTCCAGTCTTGTACAGCTAATCGATTTGCCATTCAAGGAACTCAAAATTGATGGCAGCTTCATACAACGCGCGAGCGCCGAGCGTAAGGCAGAGGCGATTTTGACCCTCTCTATCCTGATAGGCAGGAAGTTGGGGATGTCCGTGATCGCCGAGGGGGTGGAGACCACAGAACAGTTTGAATTCCTGAAGAGTGCTGGAGGAGTCATGGCACAGGGATATTTATTCGCCAGGCCTATGCCGTTTGAGGCCTGCACCGTCTACCTGCAGCGCCACTAGCAAGCCAAACCCAAGGGACGCTCAAAATGAAGGAGATTTAGTAGTGGAAATCGATGCACCCGCGCCTGGCGGCTCTCCAGGTAAGCGGCGTCTTGTCATGCTTGCCTGCGTGCTGGCACCGGTATTGATCGCGCTGCCGGCATCGCTGCCGCTGTGGAGCGATGCGCCAGCGGCGCTGTGGTTGGCACCCGGCGGAGTGTTCGTGTTATCAGGCGTGGGGATCGCGTGGCTAGTCGTCCGTCTGCACCTGACCCAGGACAATGCCGAGCAGGCACAGTACCTTGCAGACGATCTTGCCATGCGCTCGGCAGCCGACCTGGAGACGCTTCTGCTTGAAGTTCTTCCAGCCTGGCAAACCCTCGTCGATACGGTCAAAACGCAGACGGAAGCTGCGGTGGTGCAACTCACAGGCAGCTTCGCTACCGTGCTGAAGCAGTTTGATCTTGCTGGCATTGGTGGGCATAACGCAGGGTCTGGCGTTGAAGGCGACAACACCATCGGCTTGCTTTCCCTTTGTGAGCGCGAACTGCAACCTGTGGTGTTGTCCTTGACCCATGTGATTGAGGGCAAGGACGCCCTGCTGGCCAATATTCGGAGCATGGCAGAAGAGACACAAGGGCTGCAAGCAATGGCGGCAGAAGTCCGCAGCATTGCGGCGCAGACCAATCTGCTGGCCCTCAACGCGGCGATCGAGGCGGCACGCGCGGGTGATGCCGGGCGAGGCTTTTCGGTGGTCGCGTCTGAAGTTCGCATGTTGTCGCAGCGTTCGGCAGAGACCGGAAAGAGGATCTCGGAAGGGGTTTTGCATGTTTCGGATGTCATGAAATCGACCATGCAGATCGCCCATGAGTGTACCGATGACGACAAGCGCGCTGTGTCACTTTCGGGGGAACTGGTAGACCACGTTCTGAGCCATGTTCGCAAGCTTGGCGCATCGGCAGACTCTATGCGCAGCCACGGCCTGGTGGTGCGCAGCGAAGTCGAAAATTTGTTGGTGGCCATGCAGTTTCAGGATCGCGTTTCTCAAATTCTTTCCTCGGTTGTCGGAAATATGGAGCGCATGCGGCAAACCCTGGAACAAATGGAATCCGAAACGATACCAAGCGTTGACGAGTGGCTGTCACATATGAATCAAAACGCATCCATGCAAGACCAAATCATTACGCGCACCCAGCGCCAAGGAGCCCGAGTTCAATGAACAATCATCCAAACGATGCCACATTGGCTGCTGCGCAAATTTGCCATTTCCCCAACATACTGCTGGTCGACGATGACCCCTTTCAACTTGAGTGCATCCGCATCATGCTGCGCAGCCTCGGTATTCTCAACGTCACTGAAGCAACGGGTGGCGATCAGGCCCTGCAAAAAATCCGGGCAAACCGAAATTACTACGACCTCATGTTGACCGACCTGCACATGCCCGGAATGGATGGTTTCCAGTTTCTCGAAGCGCTCTCAACAACAGGGTTCGCCGGCGGTCTAATCATAGTTTCGGGGCAGGAACCGGATGTGCTGCATGCAGCTTCGTTGGTCGCGAGGCTGCGTCGGTTTGTACTATGTGGCACGCTGGTAAAGCCGATTGACAGGACTGTGCTGTCGCGCATGATTTCTGATTGGGCCATTGATCGGAAAAGGTCATGACAACAGACGCTAAATCACTTCGGCATCTCAACTATGCGTTGATCTTCAATGCCAGCAAGAACTGTTTGTGCTTCACGAAGAAAGGGACTGGTGTAATCCTTGATGTGAATGATCGCTGGGTCAGCGCGACGGGCATATGCCGGTCCGAGGCCATTGGACGAACCGCGTTGGAGCTTGGTATTTGGATCGACCCTGCGGACCGAACCGCCTGCATGGCGGCTATTCAGGAACATTCACTCATTTCCGATTTTGAAGTTCTCTTTAACTTCAAGGGTGTCGCCATTCCCCACGCCATCAGCTGCCAATTGGTCAAGACCGACGAGGGCGAATGCGTGCTGTGGGAGTTAGAAAATATCGCGAAGAAGAAGTTGATTGAACAGGAAATGTTGCGCACCCGGATGCAACTGCAAAGCATTCTGGAGGTCACTCCGATTCCCCTATTTGTCAAGGACGCGAACAGCCGCTTTTTGTTAATGAATCGCGCATGCGAAAACCAGTGGGGTATTCCGTTCCAGGACCTGAAAGACAATGACGGTTCCCAGATCTTTCCGCCAGATCAGATGCAAAGGTTTCTCGCGGATGACCAGGCAATTTTTGCCGGCAAAGCGCCGGTGGATTTTCAGGAGGTTTACTGGAACAAGGCATTGCAGGAAGATCGGATCGGGCACACCTACAAAAGTCCGGTATTCACGGAGGCTGGCGATCCCCTCTATATGGTCTGCTCCATGGTTGATGTGACCGAAAGTGAAAATAGCCGAATTGCCCTGCAGACGATCCAGAGGGACATGATTGAAGCCCAGCGCATCGCCCGCGCGGGAACCTTTGTAACCAACCTTGAGAACGGCACTTGGCTGGCTTCAGCATCCCTGGAGAAAGTTCTCGGAATTGACGCCGGTAACCACAAGACTGTGAACGCCTGGGGGTCCCTGCTAGCCAACGAGGACCGTGATGCCATTGCGACGTATTTCCGAAGTGCAATGCGCCGGCGCGAGCAACATTTTGAGCTGGAATACCGTATCGTCCGCCCCAAAGACGGTCAGGTTTGCTGGATGCACAACGTGGGCCAAATCGAATACAGCCCCGCAGGTAGGGCGATCCGTGTCACTGGATTTTTGCAGGACATAAGCCACCGCAAGGCCAGTGAGTTGACGATTGCCAACCACCAGAAGCGCCTGGAAGAAATGGTTGAAGAACGCACACGCGAACTCGAAGAAACCAATCAGGAGCTAATCCGCCAACAAAAGTTCACGCGTGCGGTTACCGATGCCATACCCAGCATGATTGGCTATTGGGACCGCGATTTGCACTGTCGGTTTGCCAACAAGGCCTACGAGAAATGGTTTGATGTGCATGTCGAAACGATTATTGGCATGCATATCAAAGATGTGCTCGGTGAGCGATTGTTCCAACTGAACCACGCTCGCATGCAAGGCGCCCTGACCGGCGAAATGCAGGTATTTCAGCGCGAAGGACTTAGATCCAATGGTGAAATGGGTTACATGTCTGCCAAGTACATTCCTGACTTTTCTGAGGGAACGGTCAATGGCTTTTTTGTTCTGGTCGAAGACATAACGGACATCAAAATTGCTGAAAATAGCCTGATGCTGCTCAATGCGCAACTTGCCGCACAGGTCAGCGTAGCAACAAAGGCCAGTGCTGCGAAGTCGGATTTCCTTGCCAATATGAGCCATGAGATCCGCACGCCCCTTGGTGCGATTTCAGGCATGGCCAAACTGATTGCCAGGGAGCCGCTAATTGCGTCGCAGGCGGACCGGATGAAAAAGCTTCAATCAGCAACCAGGCATCTGAGTGCCGTCATCAATGACATTCTGGATTTGTCCAAGATCGAGGCCAACAAGCTGGTGCTGGAAGAGGGGCCGCTTTTTGTTGGCGACCTCTTCAGCAACATTTCCAACATGTTGCAAGAAGCCGTGCAGGAGAACGGGATCTCCCTGTTGATCGATGTGCCACCCTTGCCGCAATGTTTCGTCGGTGATTCAACGCGCCTGGGGCAAGCATTGTTGAATTACGCCAGCAATGCAGTGAAGTTTACAAATGGCGGTTGGGTCACCTTGAGGGCGCGCGTTCAGGACGAGTCAGATGATTCATGCTTGTTGCGATTTGAAGTGCAGGATACGGGTATTGGAATAGCTCCCGAGAAACTGGCGATGCTGTTTTCACCATTTGTTCAGGCGGATGCTGGAACGACGCGAAAATTCGGAGGAACAGGTCTGGGTCTGGTCATAACAAAGCGTCTGGCCGAAGCAATGGGCGGTGCGGTCGGCGTGCAAAGTGAAGTGGGCAAAGGGAGCACCTTCTGGTTCACCGCGCGGCTCAGAAAGTTCAACGCAACAGAACATGATGCCTCGGAAGAACCGAGTAATGGTGCTTCAGAGCAATTGAAGTCCCGCTTTGCGGGGCGGCGGGTGTTGTTAGCTGAAGATGACGATTTCAATCTGGAAATTGGAACCATCCTGTTGGAGGATGTTGGTCTTTCAGTCGACGTAGCTGAGGATGGTCAGGCTGCTTTTGAGATGGCCACCCAGCACCCATACGATCTGATTCTGATGGACATGCAAATGCCCAAACTCGATGGTCTGGAGGCAACACGAAAAATTCGCGGCTCAACGGCTGGAACCACGATACCTATTGTCGCAATGACTGCGAATGCATTTTCGGAGGACCGGATGCGCTGCATGGAAGCAGGAATGAATGACTTCGTCTCCAAGCCCGTAGATCCCAAGGTGCTGTATCAAGTTCTGCTGCGTCAACTCCAAAGATGCAGTGCATGAAGAACCAACTCGGAGCAGCCTGATCGTCTGTAAATGGCACAAACAATAGGGGTAACTGATGGACGAAAGCGGACGCCATTGCATGGAGTTGCATGGTTCGGTGCTTCCTGCAGTGAGTCTGCGCACGCTTTAGGCATTGAATCAAGCGATCCTGAACGGGTCAGTGTGGTCGTGGTGAATGCGTAGTACGGGAAGTACGGCATTGAACTTGAATTTTTGTTTGGCCAAAACCAAATGGTGATAACGCCGCTCGGGCGACTGTTTAGAACGCTGCGCGGAATGTCTGGCTCGTGCATTTTGGCAGTGGTGACGTTGCTCCAAATCTTGACGTGAATTCACTGTGTGAGTTGGTGACAAGAGCAACACTTATGGCCGAACACTGAGTCAAGGACTACTGCACCGACTTCTATAAGCACATTTTTACGACAGGAGAATCTTCATGACTGAAATTAGGGGCAATTGGGCCATGCGTCTATTTGGTGGCGCGGCGCTGGAGAGAAGAATCAAGGAACTTGAGTCGGAACTCAAGGTGCGAACTGACATCATGAACGTAACCAGTATCGTGTCAGAGGCCGACAAAAAGGGTGACATCCTTAACGTTAACCAAAAGTTTTTGGACGTATCCAAATATCCTGAAAGAGAGCTTATCGGCTTTGGTCATAACACTACCCGTCACCCAGACATGCCTAAGGAGGTGTTTAAGGACATGTGGTCCACCATTGGCCATGGAAATATCTTTCGCGGCATGGTGAAGAACCGCGCGAAGGATGGAACTCCGTATTACGTTGACGCAGTGATAGCACCGATCATGGGGGAAAACGGAAAACCCGAGAAGTACCTTGGCGTGCGATACGACATCACCGAGCAAGAGATAGAACGCCAGAATGCCAAGGGAATATTGGCAGCTATCGACGCGTCTTATGCATATATCGAATTCGATTTGGGAGGCCACGTTATAAAGGCCAATACGAATTTCCTGCAGACCATGGGTTACCAGATGTCTGAGATAAAAGGCAAACATCATCGTCAGTTTTGTGAACCAGCAGTTTTCAATTCACCTGACTACACGCAGTTTTGGGCAGACCTTAACTCTGCAAAGCCTCAGGGCGGGATTTTTAAGCGCCTGACCAAAGGCGGACCAGCCGTGTACCTGCAAGCAGTATACGCACCGGTGACTGACGAGATGGGACGGGTGGTGAAAATCGTAAAGATCGCTACTGACGTAACAAGTGAAGTTCGTGCTACAGACATGTTGAGAGAAGCCGTCAGTCAAACCCAAAGGGTCACTGCAGCAGCGAGCGCTGGTGACCTTACGCAGCGCATACCGATGGACGGCAAGACAGGCCCGATTGCCGATTTGTGCATAGGGGTAAACGCCTTGATGGAAACCACGGACATAATTTTTGAAGATATCGTGAGGGTATTTGGCGCATTGGCGGTTGGCGAACTCAGCCAACGAATTACCAGGCAATATAACGGTACCTTTGATAAGGTTAAGACTGACGCAAATGCGACGAGTGAAAAGTTGGCTGAAATTATTGAAGATGTAGGCCGCGTGTTTTCTGCTATCGCGGCGGGAGATTTAACCCAACGTATAGAGAGACAAGCCCAAGGTGTATTTGATCAGGTCAAGCACGATGCCAACGACAGTTGCCAAAAGTTGGCCGATGTCATGGAAGAAGTTCGTAGTGCTGCTGATGCTCTTACAGGTGCGGCTAACCAGGTAAGTGCTACGGCACAGTCCTTGAGCCAGGCCGCTAGCGAACAGGCGGCCTCAGTGGAAGAAACCACTGCTTCCATCGATGTGATGTCAGCCTCTATCAATCAAAACAGTGACAACGCCAAGGTTACGGATGGCATGGCGACCAAGACCAGCAAGGAGGCCATCGACGGTGGCTCAGCAGTGACACAAACGGTGTCGGCCATGAAGCAGATCGCGGCCAAGATTGGAATAGTTGATGACATCGCCTATCAAACCAATTTACTCGCTCTCAATGCCGCGATTGAAGCCGCACGCGCAGGAGAGCACGGGAAAGGTTTTGCCGTTGTAGCCGCAGAGGTACGTAAACTTGCAGAACGTAGTCAGGAGGCGGCAAAAGAAATCGGCGAATTGGCCGGCAACAGTGTCACCACAGCTGAGCGCGCAGGAAAACTGTTGGACGAAATTGTTCCCAGCATTCAAAAAACCAGCGAATTGGTACAGGAGATTGCTGCGTCAAGCGCGGAACAAAGTGAATCTGTAGTTCAGATTGGTGGGGCTATGGGGCAACTGACCAAAGCAACTCAGCAAAACGCCTCCGCCTCTGAAGAACTCGCGGCCACGAGCGAAGAGCTTTCTGGCCAGGCGGATCAACTACAGCAAAGTGTTGGTTTCTTCAAGCTCAGTACCGACTCGCAGCAGGTTCGTGCGCGGGGCGCCATCACAGCACCAACTCGTAAGAGTGACAGAAAAGCTGCTCCATTAGATTCACTGACCGTTGCGCCCAAAAGAGGCGGCTCCAACAATTTCAGGCCGTACTAATGGGAGGTTAGGAATGAGCCTCCTATTGCATTGCGGCGACCTAATTGCGCCGCGGGCACCGGGTTTGTTGTCCAAGTACTTGACACTTACCCTGGGTCTGTATGACTGCTCAGGAGATGTCCCGTTGAGACCAGTAAGGACTGCATTGGAGCGGCAACCATTTCTCAACCTATTTTCTGTGCGGCTCCTATCGCGGCGCGGCGGGTCCCCAAATTTCTCCGAACCTGACTTTCGCCTTGACCTTCGGCGGAGCTTTCACTCGCTCAGTTCCCTCTGTGACGGGGGTTATGCAGATGGCATGGACGTCTCCACCTACACCGCCACCGCCCTCGAGAACCCAGTCACCAGCAATGTTTGGGGCCTCGCGGCAGAAGCAGCTTTGTGCCAAAGTGGAGGTTCGTTGCAACCACTTAA
>CAIQYP010000517.1 GCA_903876045.1 uncultured beta proteobacterium
ATGAACGACGCCTTGGTACGCGGACACCGCATCGAGATTCGCGGCTTCGGCAGCTTCTCCATCAACCGCCGCCCTCCCCGCATCGGACGCAATCCGCGCAGCGGCGAAAGCGTGGCTATCCCGGAAAAGCGTGTGCCCCATTTCAAACCCGGTAAGGCCTTACGCGAAGCAGTAGACGAGCGCACTGCAGCCATGGAATTGACGTTGCCTGCAAAGGCAAAAGACTGAGCCCCGAGCTCGCGCACTTCATGTCGCTCGCGGCCCCTTTGGGTTGCATTTTTCCTTGGGACCGCCAGTCGGAAAAACTAGTCCCTCCCTAGTAGAATCAGCTCCAGCCTTAGGAGTTGAATGAAACCAATCACATGGCTCTTTAAGTTGCTACTTAAAGCGGCCATTTTTTTTACCCTGTTCGCCTTCGCTTTGAACAATCAGAGCGATGTAACCGTGCGCTTTTTCTTCGGCCACCAATGGAATGCACCGATGGTGCTGGTGGTGCTGGGCTCCTTCACAACCGGTTTGACTA
Source organism: uncultured beta proteobacterium (assembly GCA_903876045.1). Classification (GTDB taxonomy): domain Bacteria; phylum Pseudomonadota; class Gammaproteobacteria; order Burkholderiales; family Burkholderiaceae_C; genus Allorhodoferax. The sequence continues at coordinate 524 of CAIQYP010000517.1, forward strand.
TCGGCATTTTGGGCATGGTGCCACGCTGGTGGCGACAACGCCGCAACAAGCCTTCAGCGCCAGAATTACCCAACGAGTTGAGTACGGGCAAAACAGCCAAGATCGCTGACGACGCATACAGCGACTCCGCATTTCATGGAATTTGATTTCAGCCTTTTGCTGCTGACCTTTCCACTGGTTTTTGTGCTGGGGTGGCTGGCCTCGCGCATGGATTTGCGCCAACTGCGCATGGAAAACCGGCAAGCTCCCAAAGCCTATTTCAAGGGCCTGAACTTCCTGCTCAATGAACAACAGGATCAGGCGATTGACGCGTTTATCGAAGCGGTGCAAAACGACCCCGACACTTCAGAACTGCACTTTGCCCTTGGAAATTTATTTCGACGCCGGGGCGAATACGAAAGGGCAGTGCGCGTGCACCAGCACCTGCTCTCGCGAGGCGATCTGGTGGCCGATGACCGCCACCGTGCGCAGCATGCACTCGCGCTCGACTACCTCAAAGCTGGCTTGCTCGACCGTGCCGAAGACGCGCTGCTCAAGCTCGAAGGCACGCGCTTTGAAGCGCAGGCACGCCTGGCTTTGTTGGCCAACTACGAGCGCTCGCGCGACTGGGAACATGCCGCTGGTGTGGCCAAAAAACTGGAGGCAGCCGGACAAGGAAGCTTTGCCGGACGCTTGGCGCATTACCTGTGTGAACAGGCTGCGGCGTTGCAAGCAGCTCAAAAACCTGAAGAAGCCAGTGTCCTGCTCCACCAAGCCGTTGACACGGCTCCGCAGTCCCCACGACCGCGTCTTGACCTGGCCGCTCTGCAACGCCAGCAAGGCAATCACCATGAAGCTTGTGCCACCCTGACTGAAGCCATGCAGCATGCGCCCACAGCCACGCCCCTTATTGCGCCGCTGCTGGCTTCTGCAGCGATCGCAGCGCACTCCATTGATTCGACTCTTGCGCTTCTGAAATCATGTTATGAGCTGACCCCGTCTATTGACGTGCTGGATGCCATCGTCTCCCTGGAAGCCGCCAACGGCGACGTCGCGCTTACCGCGCGCCAGTGGTATGCACGGCACCTGGAAAAAGAACCCTCACTGGTGGCAGCAGCCAAATGGATTGCGGGGGAGAAGTTGGAGCACGAACAGTTCCACCCGCAGGTGCAGCGCGCGCTGGACCATGCGGTCAAGCCACTTACCCGCTACCGTTGCGCAGCCTGCGGCTTTGAGGCTAAGCGCCATTTCTGGCAATGCCCGGGCTGCCAGGCTTGGGACAGCTACCCCGCCCGTCGCGTGGAAGAACTATGAACATTAGCAAAGAACAAATCGCAAAAGCCCGCGTCCTGGTTGTCGGCGACGTGATGTTGGACCGCTACTGGTACGGTGCCGTGGATCGCATCAGTCCGGAAGCGCCAGTGCCTGTCGTACGCGTCACACGGGAGGAAGAGCGCGCGGGCGGTGCCGCCAACGTGGCCTACAACGCCGTCAGTCTGGGTGCGCATGCCAGCCTGCTGACTGTGGTGGGCGATGACGATGCCAGCCACCATCTGGAAGAATTGGTGGCCAAGACCGGCATCGAAACGCACTTTGGCAGAGACGTTGACCTCAAGACCACCGTCAAGTTGCGCGTCATCGGGCGCCAGCAGCAACTAATTCGCCTGGACTTTGAGAACACACCCAAGAGCGAAATTCTGGCCGGGCAGACAGCCACCTTCGAGAGCATCCTGCCTTTACACAATGCAGTGTTATTTTCAGACTATGGCAAGGGTGGCCTGGCCCACGTCACCGACATGATTACGCGTGCCCGCGCTTTGGGCAAACCAATCTTGATCGACCCAAAGGGTAGCGACTACACGCGCTACCAAAACGCGACCGTCATCACACCCAACCGCGCCGAGATGCAGCAAGTCATTGGAAGTTGGAACGACGAAGCCGACTTGCGCACCAAGGCCCACAATCTGCGCGAACAGTTGCACCTGGACGCAGTGCTGCTTACGCGCAGTGAAGAAGGCATGACGCTGTTTGATGCGGCTGGTGAACTGCATGTCACCGCCCAGGCGCGCGAAGTTTTTGATGTCACCGGTGCCGGTGATACGGTGATTGCCACCATGGCGGTCATGGTTGGTGCTGGGCTCTCGCTGCGGGAGGCTATGCCGTTGGCGAACCGCGCCGGTGGTATTGTGGTGGGCAAATTTGGCACGGCCACCGTGTCGTATGAGGAGTTATTTGCATGACGCGCGTTGTAGTAACTGGAGCCGCCGGCTTTATCGGCAGCAACATCATCAAAGGACTGAATGCCCGTGGTATTGACGACATCATTGCGGTGGACGACCTGACGCAGGGCGACAAGTTCCGCAATATTGCCGACTTGAAAATTGCCGACTATGTGGATGCGGACGACTTCTACACTGCCTTTGCAGGGGGTCACTTTGGCCAGATTGAAGCAGTGTTTCATGAAGGTGCCTGCAGTGACACCATGGAAGCCGACGGCAAGTTCATGATGGGCAATAACTACACCCTGTCATGGAACCTGTTTCAGGCCTGCCAGAAGCGCGGTGCGCGCCTGCTTTACGCCTCATCCGCAGCGACTTATGGTGGCTCAGACACCTTCCGCGAAGAGCCGGCATACGAGTTGCCGCTCAATGTCTACGGCTATTCCAAACTGCTATTTGACCAACGCATGCGTCGCGAGTGCGGGCCTAATTTCGAGCGAACCAAGGCGGGCCGCACGCACCAGGTGGTGGGCTTTCGCTACTTCAACGTCTATGGTCCGCGCGAACAGCACAAGGGTCGCATGGCCAGCGTCGCGTTTCACCAGTTCAACCAGTTCAAAGCAGAGGGTAAGGTCAAACTGTTTGGTGAATACGGTGGCTACGCGCCCGGTGGTCAGATGCGCGATTTCGTCTTTATTGACGACGTGGTCGCGGTAAACCTGTGGTTCTTCGACAACCCGGCGCAATGCGGCATTTTTAACCTCGGAACCGGCCGTGCCCAGCCCTTTAACGATGTCGCCAGCTCTGTCGTCAACGCCTTGCGCGCAAGCAAGGGGGAGGCAGCACTTTCGCTGGACACCATGGTGCAGCAAGGACAGTTGGAATACATCGCCTTTCCGGATGCCCTGCGCGGCAAGTACCAGAGTTACACGCAAGCCGACCTGACGGCGTTGCGGTCCACGGGTTGTGATCACACCTTTGTCGACGTGCAAACTGGCGTCGCCAAGTATGTGCAATGGATGTCCACGGTCTGAGGCCGCCATGCTAAAGCAACTTTTCGCCAGCACCTGTTGCGCTCTGTCCCTTTCGGCGATGGCACTGGAGCTCAACACCGCGAATGAAGCTGAGTTGGACAGCGTCAGAGGCCTGGGCCCCAGTAGTACTGCGCGGATTCTCAATGCACGAGATCAGAAGCTATTCAAGGATTGGGCCGATTTCATGCAACGCGTAAAAGGCGTTAAAGCTGCTACAGCCGCCAAACTGTCCGCAAACGGATTGACGGTCAATCAATTGCCATTTACCGCGTCCGAGGTCGGCGCCAAGGCACCGTGATGCTAACGGTACTGGCCATCTGCATCGGCGCCTGTTTTGGCGCGCTAGCGCGTTGGCAGTTGGCGCTATGGCTCAACCCGACGCTGACTGTTGCTGGTACCACGCTCCCATTAGGAACACTAGCCGCCAACCTGATCGGCGGCTATCTGGTTGGAGTTTGTGTTGCCGTGTTTCAGGCCATGCCACAACTGGACCCGCTCTGGCGCCTGGCCCTGGTTACAGGCTTTCTGGGGGCACTCACCACATTCTCCAGTTTTTCAGCGGAAGTGGTGTCCATGCTGATGCAGCAACGTTACGCGCTGGCACTGATGACTGCATCTGTGCACTTGCTGGGCTCGTTGCTGTTGACGATAGCCGGCATCAAATCTGCCTCTTTGTTTCTGTTGGCACGCTAAATCGCCAGTCGGGCTCAAGCCTCAGGAGTTTCCAGCGCAAAACGTTTGCGAATAGATGCCTCAATACCCAATGCATCCAGACCTTGCATTGCAAGCAGCTTGGTCACATCGCCATGCTCGATGAAGGTATCCGACAGACCCAGCTGCAACACGGGCAATACCAAGCTTGCAGCCTGCAATGCCTCAAGCACCGCACTGCCAGCGCCACCCATAAGCGCGCCCTCTTCAACTGTCACCAAACGCTCATGGCTTTTTGCGACAGCAACGAGAAGTTCCACATCCAGCGGTTTGACCCAACGCATATTGACAACCGTCGCACCCAAGGCTTCAGCCGCCTTTAAGGCTGGCTGCAGCATGGTGCCAAAGGCCAAAATGGCGATCTTGCTGCCTTGCTTTCGGATCTCGCCTTTGCCAAAAGGTAACCCGTCAAGAGACTGCGTAACAGCCACGCCAGCACCGCTACCGCGCGGATAGCGCACCGCCACGGGGCTGTCTTGGGCAAATGCCGTACTCAGCAATTGGCGGCACTCGTTTTCATCCGCCGGACAGGCCAGACTCATATTGGGTATGCAGCGCAAATAGGGAATATCGTAGGCGCCAGCGTGTGTCGCACCATCGGCCCCAACCAAGCCGGCCCGGTCCAACGCAAAAACCACGGGAAGGTTTTGGATCGCCACATCGTGTATCAACTGGTCATAGGCTCGCTGTAGGAAGGTTGAATAAATCGCCACCACAGGCTTCAGACCCTCCGTGGCGAGTCCAGCGGCAAATGTCACAGCATGCTGCTCCGCAATGCCCACATCAAAGTAGCGCTTGGGGAAACGATGCTCAAACTCCACCATGCCCGAACCCTCACGCATGGCCGGAGTAATGCCCACCAGCCGCTCATCTGCCTCCGCCATGTCACACAGCCAATGTCCAAACACTTGTGTAAAGGTCGTAGCGGCACCACTTTGCGCTTTTTGCAGTCCCACCGCAGGGTCAAACTTTCCTGGACCATGGTAAGCCACGGGATCGGCCTCAGCCAGCTTGTAGCCTTGACCCTTTTTGGTCACCACATGCAGGAATTGCGGACCCTTGAGGTGGCGAATGTTTTCCAATGTGGGAATCAGCGAATCCAGGTCATGCCCATCAATCGGACCGATGTAGTTGAATCCAAATTTTTCAAACAAGGTAGCGGGCACCACCATGCCCTTGGCATGCTCTTCGATGCGCTTGGCCAACTCGAACAATGGAGGCGCGCCTTTAAGGACGCTCTTGCCAACATTCTTGGCCGCCGCGTAAAACTGGCCGCTGAGCAGTTGCGCCAGGTAACGGTTCAGGGCACCGACCGGGGGGCTGATGCTCATGTCGTTATCGTTCAGGATCACCAACAGTTCGCAGTCGGCAACACCGCCATTGTTCAACGCCTCAAATGCCATGCCCGCAGTCATGGC
>CAIQYP010000518.1 GCA_903876045.1 uncultured beta proteobacterium
ATCCAGGTACAGACCAACTTTGCGCCACCGCCAACTGTCACGGGCATGACTGCCGTGGCCCTGGCACCGACGCTGAGCACCGTGCCTGTGCAACTCAGCTGGAGCACACCGGCATCGACTGCAAATGTCACAGCCTACAACATCACACGTCAGCAAGTGGATAGCACCGGTGCGCCAATTCCCAACACCCTCCCGGTCCTGTTCGTGGTGCAGCAGGTGATGAATCCGTTGTCGGGAACCATCCTGAACCCAACGGTCAGTTTCACCGACCAGACTGCGGCTCAGAACACGGCCTACCGCTACACGGTCGTGGCCAGCAATGGCTCCACCAGCACCATGGCACTGCTTAGCGCGGCAGTGCCTGGCGGCACGACCACCATCACCACGCCTTACACCATGGCACCGTTGGTGAGCGGTGCAGTGGTGACACTGGGTTCGCTGTACAACGTCGTCAACATCAACTGGAACGCACCGCAGCTGAACACCAACGTTACCGGCCTGCAGATCAGCCGCAATAACGTGGTGCTGACCACGCTGACGGGCACGCCCACCAGCTATGTCGACACGACAGCTCTGCAGCACACCAGCTACACGTACTCGCTGCGTTGGGTCAACGGCAACCAGATGAGTGCCTCGGTCAACGCGGTCCCCACCGTGAACACACCGTACGCTCTGGTGTCTGCTGTCAGTGCACTGAGCTCTACGCAAGGCGCCAGCTACAACCTGGTCAACCTGGCCTGGACCTTGCCGGCAGCCGCTCCTGGCTACCTGTTCGACAGCATCCAAGTGCTGCGTAACGGCGCCTGGGTGGCCACCTTGCCTGCCAATGCGACCAGCTACAACGACACCTTAGCGTCGCAAACCACCACCTACACCTACACCGTGCAGCTGATGAACACCACCGTGGCTGGAGCCGGTGTGACCACGACGCTGACCACTCCGTTTGGCACTGCACCGGATATGGCCGGCCTGCTGTCGGTTGCCAACGCCTGGAACCAGGTGTCACTGAGCTGGAATGCAGCCGCACCCGGAACAGAGAGCGGTGTGCAGATCCTGCGCAATGGTGTATTGCTGACCACGCTGCTGGGTTCGCCCATCACCTGGACCGACATCACGACTGCGCAGAACACGGCCTACACCTATAGCGTGTTGTGGGTTAACGGTACCGTCACCGGCAAGTCCGGCGTCACCACCGTGACCACACCGTACGCTCCGGCTCCGGCAGCCAGTGGTGCAGCAGCGTTTGCGACCGCCTACAACTCGGTCACGATGACGTGGAGTCCGGCAGCGGCCGGCAGCGAGACGGGTGGACAAGTGTTGCGCAATGGTGCGGTGATTTACACATTCACGGGTACACAGACTTCGTACACCGACACAACCACCGCGCAGAACACGGCGTACACCTACGGTGTGCAGTGGCTCAACGGCACGGTCAACCCCGCCGGAGCGGTGTCCAACGCTGCGTCCGTGACCACGCCTTATGCACCGGCCAACCCGGTGACAGGTTTGACGGCAACCGGTAACGGTGGTGCAGTCACGGTGAGCTGGAGCCCCTCCACGCCCTCCACTGGCTACAGGGTTGAACGTGCCCCGATCTCGCTGTCAGGCGTGGTCGGTAGCTACACGGTACTGTCTGCCAACTGGCTGAACGGCACGACGTATTCCGACACAAGTGCACCAAGCGCATCGATTCCCCCTGAATACTCGTACCGGGTAACGGCGTTGAACGGACCTACCAACGCGTCAGCTTCCGTGACCACCACGGTGTTTGATGTGGCAGCCCCTGCTGCACCGGTCCTGAACTCGGCAACCGTCGGGGCAGGCGCTGTAACGCTGAGCTGGACACGAAGCGCCACGACCGCTACCACGGGTTACTCGGTGCAGCGTTCGACGGATGGCGGCCTGACCTTTAGTACGCTGGCCAATGTGGCATTGCGCGCCACAGTCTCCTACATGGATACCACGGTGTCTGCGGGTAACAGTTACCAATATCGCCTCTACGCTGTGGATACTGTGGGCACGATGTCGGTGCAGTCGGCTACGCCTTCTGCCACACTGACTGCTGCCTATCTGGTGCCCAATGTGCCCACGGCCCTTACGCTGACGGTGAATGCTACGACCAAGGTTCCGACCATCACCTGGACGGCACCTGCAGCGATCACCAACGGCGCGGCGGTGACCAGTTACAACGTGTACAACAACGGCGTTCAGCTTAATGCGGCACCGGTAACTGGCACCACCTACACCGGTACGGTTGCATTGGTTGTCGGCAGCATCAACAGCTTCACCGTGAAAGCAGTGAACCCGGTGGGCAGCTCGACCTTCTCATCTCCTGTGAATGATGTCTTCGCGGTGCCCACAGCTCCGACGATAGGCACGGTCACGGCCACCAGCGCTACCCGCGCCACGGTGTCCTGGACCCCAGCCACGGTGGTGAGCGGTGCTCCGGCGATCACTGGCTACGCTGTGTACAACGGTACTACCCTGCTGGCAACCGCAGCAGCCAATGCCACTACGTACAACGCAACCATTGCACTCAACACGGTCTACAACTTCAGTGTGGTAGCGGTGAACCTTGCCGGTAACTCGGTGGCGAGCAGCACGGTGACCTTGAGCGATACGGTGCCTGCAACGGTTGCAGCACCCACTGCCGCCTTTGTTAGCCCGACTCAGACCACCGTGTCCTGGACGGCGCCCGCCGCAGTGACAGGTGCTCCGGCGATCACGGGTTACAACGTGTACAACGGCAACGGCAACACGCCGCTGAACGCGACACCTCTGGCGGCTACGGCGACCAGCTACACGGCGACGACAGCGGTAGGCACCACCTACAACTTCAACGTCCGTGCGGTGAACGCGGTGGGTAGCTCTGCAGTCGGCACCAGCACCACGGTGGTCAACACCGTGCCTGTGGCACCTGTGATTCCAACCCTGGTCTCTACGACCTTGAACACTGTAACTCCGGTGACCACGGACACCGTGACAATCAACTGGACCCCAGTTACCAATACAGTGAACGGCCAACCGGTGACGACCTTCTACATTGACTACGCAACCAACACCGGCTTCACAACCGGCCTGGTAACGCAACCAGTGACGGTCCCAGCAGGTGTGACATTGAGCGGTGCGCAATCGGCAACGTTTAGCGCAGTGGCCCGGGGCACGACCTCGCCGACAGCACCGACCGCAACCGCGTACTTCCGGGTCCGTGCTGCCAACGTAGTCGGTACCTCGGCCAACGGCGCGACGCTGACTGTGGCAAGGACTGCTCTGAAGTAACTGCTGAAGTAAGGAAATGAACGGCGCCGCCTGCAAGGGTGGCGCCGTTTCTTCACAATCAAAGCTAAAGAATAGAAATGGATGGGAATGATGAAAGCGTTTGGCATAACAACTCTGGTGGCCCTGGCAGTCGTGGCGATGTCCGCGCACGCTGATCTGGCCCAGGAACTGCGCGAGCAGGACAAGCTGAGCTACAGCATCGGGATGGAAGTTGCGCGTAACTTCAAGAAGGGTGATGTGCCGCTGGACCCCGACATGGTGATGCGTGGCATGAAGGATGGACTGGCCGGTGACCGCCCGCAGTTGTCCGAAAAAGAATTTCGCAAGGTCATCGGAGAGTTTCAACTCCAGATGCGCCAACGCGTAGCTGCCAACACACGCGTGTTGATTGCTGATAACCGCAAGAAGGCGGAAGAGTTTTTGCTGGCTAACAAGAGCCGCGAAGGTGTGCAAAGCCTCCCCGGCGGTCTGCAATACAAGGTGCTGCAGGCAGGTCAAGGTGCACTGCCGTTGGACTCCGATGCGGTGCAGATCAACTACCGCGGTGCGCTGCTCGACGGCACCCAGTTTGATGGCACCGAACCCGGCAAGCCCGGCACGACCAAACTCTACGACCTGTTTAACGGTCTGCGCGCTGGCATCAAGCACATGAACGTGGGCTCGCATTGGACGCTATGGATTCCACCGCAAATGGCCTATGGCGAGCGCGGTGTGGGCAGCGACATCGGGCCCAATGAGTTGCTGGTGTATGACATTGAGCTGGCGGGTATAGCCCCGGCGCAACACTGATGGCCGCCGCCCTGCGTTTTTGTCTGCTGCTGAGCGCGCTTTTTGTGGCGGGCGGGGCATTCGCCGCACCAGCCGATCTGGTGGAGCAGGGCAGGCGCATCTACACCGAGGGCATAAGCGTCTCGGGCCAGCCGCTGCAGGCCAGCCGTGATGGTGGTGCCATCTTGAGTGGGCCACAGGCGGCCTGCATTGGCTGCCACCGTGCCAGTGGCATGGGCAGTGTGGAGGGTTCGCAACCGGTGTCTCCCATTGGCCAACGCTATTTGTTTGCGACTGTGGGTGACCTGGTCATGGCCAATATGGATGGCCGCCGTGGCAAGACGCTGAACCAGACGCATGCCCCCTACACCGACGAAGGCCTGGCCATGGCGCTGCGCCAAGGCGTTGGCATCAGCGGACGCAGCCTCAGCACTGTGATGCCGCACTTCGTTTTGGACGAACAGGATTTGGCTGCCATCAAGGCCTATCTGCAACAGCTTTCGGCGGGTTACTCGCCCGGGGTCAGCAAAGAGGTGATCCGCTTCGCGACGGTGATTACACCCGACGTGTCCGAGGCACGCCGGGCTGTCTTCAAGACCATGCTGCAGTCGGCCCTCACGGCCAAGAACAGCAGCACCTCGCCACGCAAGCGCTACATGAGTTCGGCCGCCAGCTTTGCCACGCAGACCGAGCGCCGCTGGGACGTGCAGGTGTGGGAGCTGACCGGTGAGGCGCAAACCTGGGGCGCGCAACTGGAGGCGCATTACCGCGAGTGGCCGGTGTTCGCGCTGCTGTCGGGCATTAGCGACACCACCTGGGCGCCGGTCGATGCGTTTTGTGCGGCCCAAAAAGTGCCGTGCTGGTTCCCCAGCGTAGCGGTGCCGACCAGCGGCAATGCGGCGTACGGCATGTATTTTTCACGCGGGGTGGCCCTGGATGCTGCGGTGCTGGCAAGCTACTTGCAAGACGCCAGCGCCGAGACTGCGCCCAAGCGCCTGCTGCAGGTGCAGGTGCAGGGTAGTGGCAGTGCCGAGCTTGCCGCCCGGAGCTTTGGACAGAGTCTGATGGCCAAAGACCGCACGGTGCAAACCATCACGGTGGATAGCGATGCCGTCAAGGGCCGCAATGAACTGATCAAGGCTTTGCAGGCTGCGCACCCAGGCGATGCCATGGCCCTCTGGCTAAGCGCTGAACAATTGCGCTGGTTGGATGGCATCCAGCCGCCAGCCGGTGTGCAGTTTTACGCCTCGGCAAGTCTGGCGCAACTTGGCAGCCCGCAGTGGATTGCGCCAAGCTGGAAACCGGTTCTACAAGTGGTCTACCCGTATGCGTTGCCTCAGGAGCGCCAGGCTAATCTGGCCTACCTGCACTCGTGGCTCAAGCTGCGCAACATTCCTCTGGTGGACGAGGTGTTGCAGTCGGAACTATTCTTTTCACTGAATCTGATGACTGACACCTTGCAGGACATGCTCGATAACCTGTACCGCGATTACCTGATTGAGCGCACGGAAGACATGCTGGGCCGCCGCGAGGCCGGCAAGGTCGAGCAGGAAAACCGCGACCGCTTGACGCTTGGCCGCCTGGGGCGCGCAGCGGTCTTGGCCGAGGCCGTCAACGGCAGCGCCGTGGGCGATGCCGCCAATCCTCTGGCTGCACAACAACGTGCCTTTGGCCTGGGTGAAAGTGGGGGCACCACGGTGTACCCCCATCTGTCACTGGGCCCGACGCAGCGCTTTGCCTCGCGGGGTGCCTATATCGTGCGCTTCGCGGCGGGTAATATTGACACATTAGCCGCGCAGTCCGAATGGATTGTGCCCTGATCAACCCTTTCAACTAACCTGAGGAAAAACCATGAAACTCAAACCCATTTGTCTGTCGATTGCCCTAACCCTTTTGGCTGGTGCCGCTGCAGCGCAAACCGCTGCCAGCCCTTTCAAGACGCCCCTGGAGGCCACAGGCTACGCCGTGGGCGTGGATATGGTGCACAACTTCAAAGCCCAGGGCGTGACCTTTGATCTCGAAGCATTGATCCACGGCCTGCGCGATGCCACCAGTGGTGCCCCGCTGGCCATTTCCGATGCAGAAGTAAAACGTCTGGTGAGCGAACTCGAAAATGACGTGCGCGCCAAGATGGTTGCGGCCCGCAAACAGGAAGCCGATAACAACCTGAAAGCCGGTGCTGACTATCTGGCGGCCAATGGCAAGAAGCCCGGTGTCACCACCACGGCCAGCGGCCTGCAATATGTGGTCGTCAAGGCCGGCACTGGCCGCAAGCCGACGGACGAGTCTTCGGTGGTTGCCAATTACAGTGGGCAACTTATTGACGGTACGACCTTCGATGCCAGCCAACCGGGCAGCCCTGTGACATTCAAGGTGGGTGGGGTAATCCCAGGCTGGCGTGAGGCGCTCAAGCTGATGCCGCAGGGTTCCAAGTGGCAACTGACCATTCCCGCCGCCCTGGCCTATGGTGAGCGCGGTGCGGGTCGGTCCATTGGCCCTAACCAAACCCTGCGCTTTGACGTCGAATTGGTGGAAGTGAAGTAACCATGACAACGCGCCTGCGCACACTGGTTACCGTGGCAATGCTGCTGGGCTCTGCGGCTTGCACGCCGGCCTGGTCAGCCAGCACCATTTATCAAAATGGACCGGGCCACCTATCTGAGCGGGCTGAATAAATAGGGCAAAACGGGCTGCACCCGCCCTGGCATGCAGGGTGCGGTCTGCGCTTAGATCAGCCGTACTTCGCCCAGTTCAGAAACTGCGACGCGGTTGCGCCCACCGCGCTTGGCTGCGTACAAGGCTTGGTCTGCCTCAATCAACAACTGGTCTTTGCTTTTGGACTCCAGGTCCAGACACGCCACACCCAAGCTGATGGTGACCGACGTTACGGTGTTTTCCAGTGTCAGGGTTTGCTGTTCGACAAACTTGCGAAAGCGCTCGGCCGCAATCGCGCCCTCGGACAGACTGATGTTGGGCGCGATGATGAAGAACTCCTCCCCGCCCCATCGACACACCGTGTCTTCCTTGCGTGCGGCTTGCTGCAGGGTTTGGCCGATGGTGTGCAGTACTTCATCACCGACCACATGCCCGAAGTTGTCATTGATGGCCTTGAAGTGGTCGATGTCGATGCTGATCACACACAGCGGCACGCCATAACGCTGAGCCGCACTGATCGCCTGAACGAGCACACTTTGACCTGCGCGCCGATTGGGTATGCCAGTTAGCGCATCGGTTAGCGAGGCCAGTTGGAAACGCCGGTTGCTCAATGCCAACTCGGCTGCCGAGCGGGTCAGGCGGTCGTTGTCGCGCATCCAGGTTTCGCGCATGTGCACGTAACGCCAGGCCGCCTTCAGGCGTGCTCCCAGGGCCTTGCGATTCAGCGGTTTGGTCAGGTAGTCATCCACACCGGCATCAAAGGCCTGCACCAAGTCGTCGTCGCCGTCGGCAGCGGTCAGCATCAACACGTAAATGCTCTGTCCCCATTCGCTTTGGCGCAGGGCCTTGCATAGGTCCAATCCATTCATGACCGGCATGCGCCAGTCGGTGATGATGATCTGGGGCATGAAGCTCCGCGCAATTGCCAGCGCTTCTGCACCATCGGCGGCAGACATCAGACTGTGGCCAACCTCAACTTTGAGCCAGGTTTGCAGCAAGGTGCGAATGATCGGATCATCTTCCACGATCAGGATGCGCAGTTGGGTTGACGATGATTCTTTGTAGTGGGTTACCCCAGCTTCGGGTGTGGCCAGGTTTAGCAGGGCCGAAAAGTCCACCAGATAGATTTGCAATATTCCGGCCCATGTCATGGACTGGGTCAATGCGTTTTGCAACATCGACTCCAGCACATTCGATGGTATGGACAGGGCCTGCGCAAATTCCTGTAGCTCCGTGCAGTGCAGAAGGTCCGTTGTGCCGGGGGTGCAGGCCAGCTTTGCCAAACAGTAGGCCACGTGAAGTGCACGCGCAATCAGTGCCATGCCGGATACGGTGATCGATTCATAGCCACGTGGCGACTCATGCAGCAATACCGGTGTAATCAGCAGTTCCGGAAAGCCCCATTCGCGCAACAGAGCGGCGCTGATATCCAGATGGTGAATGCCCAGGAGCGCTTCTTCCTGGGCCAGTAATTTCTCGTCAGACAGTGGCGCGCTGAGCAGCGCTGAGTATTCCTCCGGGTAGGCCGTGGCCAGACCCAGGCAGCCGATGCGTGCGAGCAGAGCGCAGGTGAACAACTCATCGGCAGAGCCCAGGTTCACGGCGATAGCCAACTCGCGCATCAGATGCGCCATTAAAAGGGACTCGCTCCAGAACTTCCTGTAGGGAAAGTGCACACAGCGTCCGCTGCTGTGCTGATCAACAACCGAGAAGCCCAGTGCCAGATTTTTAACTGCGTCCATGCCCAGGCGCCCGACTGCCTGATGGATCGAAGTTACGCCACCGCCCATGGCAGCGGCATTAGCCAGTTGCAGCAGGCGGCCCGACAATGCCGGGTCGTTTGCCACCAACTCCGCGATGTCGTCAATGCCGGTGTTTTCGCTTTGGCTGGCTTCGAGAATGGCGATGGCAACGCCATGCGGACTGGGAAGCTTGCGTCGCAGCTTCTGGGGAAGAATGGACGCGGTCATTTTTGGTTTGTCCCTTGCTTGATGCGCATCATTTGTTTTACCAGATTCGCAAAGGATTGGCTGTCGCATCCCAGAACTCGCGCAAGATTTTTTGTTCCATGGCCAAGTTTTTCCAGGCCACTGGCTGATCATGCCGGGGCGCCTCGAGAAACAGGTCTAGTTGTGGATTGGAGAACTCACGTTGTTCTTTTAATTTAAAGGCCCAGTCCCAAGTGTGAAAGCGTCGCTTTGCCACCGGACTTCTGAATAGTTCGATCACCCGGTGATGCATGGGCGAAGCCTGAATCCGGGCATAGGTTTTTTCAAGGCCGCTCACCTCGCCTTCGATGCACTGCATGAAGCTGCCGTCAGACAGCAAAAGCATGCCATGCACGCCATCGCGCTGGTTGAGCGTTGCGGACTTTGTCACGATGCTTGCCACGTCTTGTGCGTCCAAGCCGCTTACGGCTATGGATACATAGATCAGGCATTGCAATTCACTCATCAAGGTTTCTCAATATAAGACTCGGGTACTGCATCGCCTTGATGCTGGGTAAATCGGGATTCGACCCATTCTGAGTCCCTGTGCTGTTTTTGTTGATACCCCCAATGCGGTATTTCGACTGGAAACAGGAGTTATTGGTTGATTTGTATGAATCAGTATTCAGAAAAATGCGCTTTTATGCATCAAGGCCGTATGGGTGGCTCCCCAGATATCCGATACTTACACGCAATAAGAAAGGATAGGTCTGATGCAAGGGGAATTTCTGTCACTGGCAGTGTCATGAGCAGCTCCAATTACTTCACCACCCGCGAGGCGGCTGAGCTACTGGGCGTCTCCGTGCCCACGGCGCAACAATGGGTTGAGCGCGGGGCTCTCAAAAGTTGGAAGACCGATGGGGGGCACCGGCGCATCCTGCGGGACTCTGTTATGGAGGTGCTGGAGTCGCAGCGCCAAAAGGCGGAGCTGGCGCAAGCACCCTACGTGATGCCAGTCTTGATTGTGGAAGACGACATCCACCTTATTCAGCTTTACAAAGTGCACATGGCTTCGTGGCCGTTTGGCACCACCCCTTACGTGGCTCCCAATGGCTATGAGGGCCTGGTGTTGGTGGGCGAAGTGCGCCCCCGCCTTTTGATTTGTGACCTGCGCCTGCCTGGCGTCAATGGGTTTAACGTGGTGCGGGGCTTGTGCGAAATCGAGCGATTCAAACACATGGGTATCGTGGTGATTTCTGGTCTGCCCGTGCCCGAAATAGATGCCCATGGTGGCCTGCCTGGGCGTGTCGAGGTCATGGGCAAACCGGTTGATTTTGCCCGGCTCCAACAGATTGCCGTCAAGCTCTGGGAGTCCGGTCCGGACTAATCATTGCGCCGGCAACGAAGTCACTGAGCAATAAAAGTGAAGGTCAACTTTCAATTTTTTCGAGCGTTTGACGCTGTCTGTCTTGTGCATTCAAATTGACTTAGTTCAGGTTCCAAATTAACGGGACCGAAAGTGAATATTCTCGGACGTCGTTGGAACGCGTCCCTAAGCAATTGGCTTTGCATGCGCCTGCATTGCCGAGTAAGGAGTGACAGATAGATGAATGACAGTAAAAAAAATGTGAAAACGGGCGCCGAAACCAATCAAAACGCAGGCACACCTGTCCATGCAAATACACGGGGATTGACATCGCTGTCCGAATGGGCTGAATTCAGTTTTCTGATGCAAAAGCTGGACGGTGAATATGCCGAGACCCTGGGCAACTTCATTCCTACCCATACCTGACCCGGCATGAACCATGCTGTCCTGGTGGCGGGCCTACAGGATCTGGCAACGCTAAGCGGAACGGAGCGCGCTTGTGTGCTGGTCGTGGACGATCAACCTCTCAACATCGCGCTGGTAAAGCAATTCCTTGGCGACAAATACCGCGTTTTGTCGGCACTCAACGGCCTGGAGGCGTTGGAGCTTTGCCGAAGTCAGTTGCCTGATCTCGTCCTGCTGGATGTGATGATGCCGAATATGAGTGGCTATGAGGTCTGCAAAAGACTTGTGGGCGATAGCGCTACCCGGCATATTCCGGTGATCTTTATTACCTCCAACCACGGGCCGGACGAAGAAGCGCATGGCCTGAGCCTGGGTGCGGTGGACTTTATTGCCAAACCGCTCAACCCGGTGGTGCTGCAGGCGCGGGTGCGAACGCAGATTGTGCTGAAACGCCAGTCTGACCAGCTGCGCGACAACGAAGCCCGATTGCTGCTTGCAGCCAGTGTGTTCAGCAACGCGCGTGAGGCCATCGTGATTGCCGACGGACAGGGGACGATCACCGACGTCAACGAAACCTTCTGTCGGATCACCGGATATTCCCGTGCCGAGTCGCTTCATCAGAACATTGGTTTTATGCAGCCGGTGCAGGGCCGCACCGAATTCATGCAGCAGATCTGGAGCAACGTGCAGGCCTCCGGCTACTGGCATGGAGAGGTTTGGAAACAGCGCAAGAACGGCACTTTGTATGCCAACCTGTGCACCATCAGCGAGGCCAAAGGCCCGGGCGACAGCAGCCTGCATTACGCCTGCTTTTTTTCCGACATTACCCCCATCAAGGATTACCAGCGCCAGTTGGAGCACATCGCCTACTACGATCCGCTGACCGGCTTGCCCAATCGCGTCATGCTGTCTGACCGCCTGGCACAGGCCAAGGCGCAAGCGCAGCGTCGGGACCGGTCGCTGGCCATTGTGTATCTGGATCTGGATGGATTCAAACCCATTAACGACCGCTTCGGTCATGAGACGGGTGATCAGATGCTGGTGGGCGTCGCCCATGCCCTGCGCGATGCACTGCGGGCAGGCGACTCCATTGCCCGCTTTGGTGGCGACGAGTTCGTCGCCTTCATTGCCGACCTGGAGCAACCCGAGGACTGTGTACCGGTGTTGCAGCGCTTGCTGGATGCGGCCTCCACCACAGTTCATGTTGGCGAATTGGCGCTCAGTGTGTCGGCCAGTCTGGGGGTGAGCATCTATCCGCAGGACGATGGCGACATTGACCAAATGGTGCGCCATGCCGATCAGGCCATGTACCTGGCCAAGCAAAATGGCAAAAACCAGATTCAGTTCTATGACCCCATCAAAGAGGCATCCGTCAAAGCATTGAGCAGCACGATTGATGAGATTCGCCTGGGGCTCAAGAACAACGAGTTTGTTCTTTACTACCAGCCCAAGGTGAACATGAAGGCGGGCGAGGTGGTGGGTGCTGAAGCCCTCATCCGGTGGAACCACGCCACGCGGGGGCTATTGGCACCTGGTCTGTTTTTGCCGGCTATCGAGAGCCACACGCTGAGCATCGAGCTAGGCGAGTGGGTTATAGCTACCGCATTGAGACAAATGGAAGATTGGTCGGCCGCCGGGTTCCATTTGCCGGTCAGTGTCAACGTGGGTTCACTGCAACTGCAGCAGCCGGATTTCTTGCAGCGTTTGCAGAGCCTGCTTTCTGCTGCCCCCGGCGTGCCCGCAGACAGTCTCTCGCTCGAAATACTGGAGACTACGGCGCTGTCAGATCTGCATCGCATGACCGGGTTGATGCAGGAGTGCAGTCGCTTGGGCGTAGGCTTTGCCTTGGATGATTTCGGCACCGGCTACTCATCGCTGTCGTACCTGAAATCATTGCCGGCAAAGACCTTGAAGATAGACCAGACCTTTGTGCGCGACATGTCCCACGACCCGGACGACCTGTCCATCGTCAAAGGCGTGGTGGGCCTGGCCCAGGCATTCGGCAGGCAAGTCATTGCCGAAGGAATCGAGTTGCTGCAAGACGGCGAGAGCCTGTTGCGTCTGGGCTGCGAACTGGGGCAGGGCTACTTTATCGCCCGCCCCATGCCCGCCCAAGACATGCCGGACTGGGCCCGCAACTGGGAGGCTCCGGCGCGCTGGAAAAAGCAGATCTATGTACCGCGCGATAGTGTGCTCCTGCTTGGCACGATGGTGCAGCGCGCACCCGTGGGTATTTGCATCATTGATGCCCATGGCATCTTGCGCGATGTCAATGCCCGCTATTGCGCGCTCTATGGCTACACCCGTGAGGAACTGGTGGGGCAGTTGTTTACAAGGCTCTTTGCACCGGAGGACCAAAAAAATATTCACGCGTTGCACGACAATTTCATGAACGAAGGTGGCGAGTTGATAGGCTCCTGGCTCGCCGTGCGCAAGGACGGGCGCCGCATCCAGATAACTTCGGAGTCAATACGCGTTCCGGGCGATGGCGATCTCTACAACCGGTTGGTCTACGTCGTCAAAAGCGATAGCACAATAGGCCCCTGAAGCCCCTGCGCTGCTGCTCTCTGAACCGATGCTTCTAAGTGCATGTGACTTTCCGGCTAATCCAGCGCCGCAAAATCACACCAACCAGAACGGAACAGCAAATCCAGCAAGCCAGAAATATTGCAATCGTCAGCATCTTTATTGCCAAGGAGTGTGGTTTGTGAAATGTGGCACTCAAGCGGCTAGCAGGGCCGGGCCATTTAGTAGCGAGGGGAGCACATGACGCCGCTTGCGAATCGCCACCACCGGCTTGTGTACCACTGGAACCGGATGCATCTCCTGGCTTTTTGGCATGCGGCCCGACTCAAGTGCGAACTCTATGGCTGCAAGCACCTCAGATCGATTTAGAGGTTCGATTTGCGAACCGTTGACCCGTAAGTACGTGCCATTCGCATCCTGTCCCAAAAGTCCAAACTCAAGCCCCAACCTGACAACGCCAAGAATCTTGAGTGACTTCGGCGCTGCAACAAATGCCTTGATTGCCGAACTGCCCATTACCACCCGCATGCTTCCATTTTTCATCTTGATTTCCCCTGCTGCCGTAATACGCGTAACTTCGCCAAGTTTTTTTTGATGCTGCAGTCGCTACTTGCTGAGAGACACTTTATTTCGCGTTTTGCGCCGGGTCAAACCATGAAAATATTTGAAAGTTCCCTTTCATTTTTGGCGCGACCAGAGCCATGCATTGGTGGTAACGTCGGGACTAGCCGCCTTTTGGCGAGAAAAATAAACCGGGAAGATCTATCTGTGACTGACATGTCGATCATTCGCTCTCCAACGTCTGTGCTGGTTGTCGACGACGATGACTTTGCACTGGAGAGCATGCGTGAGGCGCTGGCGCCCCTGAAGTTGGCCTCCATCTCCACCGCAACGGATGGTTTCGCCGCGCTCCGCCATATCAACTCCAGCCCGCAGCCGCCGGATGTACTCATTTGTGATGTGTACATGCCCAATATGGATGGCCTGGAGTTTTTGGACAAACTGGCTCAACTGCAATTCAAAGGCGGCGTCATTTTGGTCAGCGGCCTTAATATCGAAATGCTCGGTATGGCGAGTCAAATTGCGATGGGCAGCGGGTTGCAGTTGCTCGGGACCTTTACCAAGCCGGTGCCCCAATCCCAACTGTGGGCGGCAATGGGGCTAACCCCTGTAGCCTGAGTTGCCATGCCGCACCCTCGGGACAACGGTAAGGTTCTGGTCGTCGACGACGACAGTTTTCAACTGGAAGTTCTCGGGCAGCAATTGCAAAGTCTGGGCTGGAGCCATGTGTTGTATGCCGCGTCTGGTGAAGCTGCGCTGCAACTTTATGATCAGCATCAGCTTGATATCCAGTTGATCTTGAGTGACCTTTCCATGCCCGATATGGATGGCCTGGTGTTGATGCGCCACTTTGCCCAGCGCCATCTGGATGCGGCCATCATTTTGATTTCCGGGGTTTCAGACGAAATTCTCAACAGTGCGGCCGGCCTGGCAAGTGCCCACAACTTGAATCTGTTGGGCGTGCTGGCCAAGCCCAGCACGATGGAGAGTCTGGAAGCGTTGCTGCTCAAATTGAACACCCCGTCTGCGACAAGGCAGCGTAACCATGCTGCTGCCTTGTCACCGGAACGCTTGCGCACCGCACTCAGCCAGGGCGAATTTGTGCCCTGGTATCAGCCCAAGATGTCTGTCAAAACTGGACGGCCCCAGGCCGTTGAGGCATTGGCCCGCTGGCCTGGCAGCATGGCAGGGGGAGCTATGGTGGGGCCCGGTCATTTCATACCGGCGATTGAAGGCGCTGATCTGTCTGACGCCCTGTTTTATGCCATGGCAAGCCAGGTGGTTGCCGATATGAAGCGGTGGCGAGGCCAGGGGCTTGAGATCAAGGCAGCCATCAACCTGTCCATGGACAGTGCCTTGAACCTGGATATGCCCGAGGCCCTGCACCAAATCGTGGTGGACCATGGTTTGCAGGCCCACGATTTCATCATTGAGGTGACAGAAAGCCGTTTGATGGTGCAACGCTCGCTGGCCATGGAAAGCCTGACACGGCTCTCTCTGATGGGCTTCAAGCTATCCATTGATGACTTTGGCACCGGCTATTCAAGCTTGGTGCAATTAGTGGACCTGCCGTTTCGCGAGCTCAAGATTGACGGCAGCTTTGTGCAGCGCGCCCTTCTGGAGGAAAAGGCGCGCACCATTTTGCGGATTGCCGCCTCTTTGGGCAACAATCTCAAGATGGCGGTGACCGCTGAAGGCGTGGAAACAGCAGAGCAGCTTCAGTACGTGAAGGAGTGTGGCTGCGACACCGTACAGGGCTACTTTTTTGCGCGCCCCATGCCGTTTGAGGCCTGCACCCAGTGGCTCCATGAAGAGGCCCGCAAAGGCTAGAAGAACTGGCTTATCCTTCGCCTTCCATCGACATAAGATTTTGGTTCTGATGCAGCCCCATTCACAAACCCTATTTGAAACTTCGTCCCCCAGCACAGATACACGGTGGGGCTGGGCGGGCGTGCCCGTCCTGCTAGTTGCCATGGCAGCCGCTCCGCAGTGGTTCGAAGGCGCCTGGGTTGTCGCGCTGTCCTTGGCTGGTGTGGCGCTGGTTTCTGCCTTTGCCGTGTGGAAGCTGCTGCAGAACAGCACCCGCAGCGCTGCGCTGCAACTTGGTGATTCATCGTGGCAGGCTGATACCCAACACCAGGAGGCGGTTGACCTGCTGCTGGATGTCTTGCCAGCCTGGCAGGAGCATGTGGCCCTTGTCAAAACACAAACGGAGCAGGCCGTTGAGCGCCTGACCTCCAGTTTTGCCAGCGTGCTGGGGGAACTGGATAGGGCGGGCATCGGCCATGCCGGACAGTCCAAAGTGCAGGAGGACCGAACCATCAAACTGCTGGCCTTATGCGAGCGTGAGTTGCAGCCGGTGGTGCAATCCCTCACCAGCATGATTGAAGGCAAAGACATTTTGCTCGCTGATATACGCAGCCTGGCCAAGCAGACGCTGGAGTTGCAGTCCATGGCCGCAGACGTGGGCAGCATCGCTGCGCAGACCAATTTGCTGGCGCTCAATGCGGCCATTGAGGCCGCACGTGCGGGCGAGTCAGGGCGCGGTTTTGCGGTCGTGGCGACCGAGGTGCGTATGCTCTCGCAGCGTTCGGCCGAGACCGGCAAGCGCATTGGCGAGCGCGTCGGGCAGATTGCTTCCATCATGAACGCGACGCTGAACAAGGCGGAAGACGCGACCAAACAAGACACTAACTCGGTGAGCCTGTCGGGCGAGCTGGTAGAGCACGTGCTGAGCCATGTGCGTAAATTGGGAGACTCTGCCGACGCTATGAATCAGCACGGCATGGTGGTGCGTGACGAGGTGGAGCAGTTGCTTATCGCCATGCAGTTTCAGGATCGCGTTTCGCAAATTCTTGAAGGCGCGCACAACAATATGCAACTGATGGAGCAGACCTTGCAACAGTTGGCAGTCGAGGGCATGCCCAGTTCGCAAGAATGGCTGCAGGCTTTTAATCAAACCTCACGCATGGATGAGCAAATTTACACCGGCGCCCGGCGCTGAATACGGATGACCATGACGATACGCTTAGCCCCCTCATCTGCCACACCGCTTAGTCGCAGTCAAACCAGGGTGCTGTTGCTGGACGATGATAGTTTTCAGCTTGACCTACTTTCTGAGCTGTTGAAGAACTTGGGTTTTAACGACCTGACCTGTGTAACCGGTTCGGTGGAGGCCTTACGCAAGATTGCCAGCACGCCCAAGGGCTTTGATCTGTTGCTGATCGATTTGCACCTTCCGGGGGAGGACGGTTTTCATTTCATGGAAGGTCTTGCCAAGGTCGACTACAAGGGTGCCCTGATCATTGTTTCAGGGCAATCGCAGGACGTGATGCGCGGTGCGGCACTGGTGGCCAAGCTGCGACGCTTCACGCTGCTGGGCACCTTGACCAAACCTGTGGAGCGAGAGGCATTGGCTGTGCTGATCAGGGGGCTTTCTTAACCGTGAAAGTGCAGACACCCGCCCCCGCTCCCGCTCCAGACCCACAAGGCGCGACCGGCGCGTTCAGTGATGCAACGCTGTCGGCCTTGTTTGGCTCCATGCCGAACGGCGTGGCGTATTTGCGCATGGAATTGGATGGCGATGCAGAGGTTGACTTCACCCTGCTGCATGTCAATCCCGCGTTTTACACGCTGATCGGATTGCAACTGGAGGTGGGCAGTCGATGGAGCACATGGCCGGGGGCCAATGCGTCGAATGACTATGGTTTGCGTCGCCTGTTGGCACGTGTGGTTCAAGAAAACAGCCCACAGACTTTCGAGCAGTTTCTGCCGACCTTGAACAAGTGGTTTTCCGCTTGTGCCTATAGCCCGAACCCGGGGCACCTCATGCTGGTCTTTAGCGATATCAGCAGCGCGCACGATGCCGAGGAAGCACTGCGCAAAAGCGAGCAGCGGCAACGCGCCCTTATCGAAGCCTCACCCGTGCCGTTTGCTTTGAATGACGCGTCGAGCAACATCCTCTATCTGAATGCGGCCTTTGTGAAGACCTATGGCTACACGCAGGCCGATATACCGCACGTTGACCAATGGTGGACCAAGGCCTATCCGGACCCCGAGTACCGCGAGAAGGTTAAATCCACTTGGCTGAGTCAGCTGCAGAAATCCTTGCGTGATGGCACGCCGTTTGAGCGCTTTGAGGTCATCGTGCGATGCAAGGATGGCCGCCAGCGTACGGTGTTAGCCGGCATGACGTTCCTTGGCAGTGCCTTGGATGATGCCCATCTGGTGGTTTTATATGACATCACTTTCAATCGCAATGCACGCCAGGCTGTGGCCGATGCCCAGGCCTATGCGGAGTTGATTCTGGAGTCCATGGGCGAAGGCCTGTGCCAGGTGGACGAAGAAGGTTTGCTGACTTTCATCAGCCCTGCGGGTGCCCGACTGCTGGGCTATAGGTCTGAGGAAATGATCGGCAAGAGTGCCCATGCGCTGTTCCACCACAGTGATTCCGATGGCAATCCTTACCCGGCAGAGTCCAGCGTGGCGATGGTCGCCTTGCGCGAGGGGGTACCTTGTGGCCGTGACACCGAGGTTTTCTGGCGCAAGGACGGCAGTAGCTTCCCTGTGCACTACGTCAGCTCGCCCATGGTGGTGGGCGGTATTCAGCGTGGTGCCGTGGTGACCTTCAGGGATATCAGCGAGGAGACCCGCATCCGTCGGGCACTGCAGGACAACGAGACCAAGCTGCATCAAGTGAATGAGACGCTGGAGTCGCGCGTGCAGGAGCGCACGCAGGAGTTGGCCGCTGCACTGGATGCAGCCGAGACGGCCAAGCGCAGCCGGGGACAGTTCCTGGCCAACATGAGCCATGAAATCCGCACGCCCATGAATTCCGTCATGGGCATGGTCTACCTGGCCCTCAAGACGGATCCCAACCCGGTGCAGCGCGACTATCTGGAAAAGATCCAGAAGTCTGGCGTACATCTGCTGAGCATCATCAATGACATTCTGGATTTTTCCAAGATTGATGCGGGCAAGCTGCAACTGGAATCCGGCATCTTCGATCTGGAGCAGGTGCTGCAACACATGGTGAGCGTGGCCGGTGACAAGGCCTCGGAGAAGGGCTTGACCCTGCAGCTCGAAATCGGTGCACTGGTGCCCAAGCTTCTGAGCGGAGATGCCCTGAGGTTGGGGCAGATCCTGATTAACTTCTTGAACAACGCAATCAAATTCACAGCGCAGGGCGGCGTCGTCATCCGGGTGCAGTTGCGGCCATCGACGCTAAACGCAGGCACCCCCGATATCTGCCAACTGTGCTTTGAGGTGAAAGACACGGGCATCGGAATTGACGAGAGCCAGTGCGCGCGATTGTTTGAATCCTTTGAGCAGGGCGACCCATCCATCACACGCAAGTATGGCGGCACCGGACTGGGCCTGGCGATAAGCCGGCAACTCGCAACCCTGATGGGCGGTGAGATTGGCGTGTCCAGCCGGTTGGGGACGGGCAGCACATTCTGGTTTGTCGCCCATTTCCACCAGGCGCACGATGCACGTCAACTGGTCCGGCCTCCGGCCAGTGTGCAAGATGCCATTGCATCTTTGCGCAACAAGCATGTGCTGGTGGTGGATGACAACGAATTCAATCTGGACGTGGCCCGTGGCCTGTTGCAGGATATTGGTGTGCGTGTGGCGACTGCCGAAAACGGGGCGCAGGCGGTAGAGGCGGTGCGCAGCACAACCTTTGACTGCGTGCTGATGGATATGCAGATGCCTGTGATGGATGGGCTGTTGGCCACGCGCTCGATTCGCAGCGACCCGGCAATGTCCCACGTGGTGGTAATTGCGATGACCGCCAACGCCGGGCAGGAGGATCTGAATCGGTGCTTGCAGTCCGGCATGAATGACGTGTTGACCAAGCCGATCGACCCGGACCTCCTGTTTTTGACCTTGGCCAAGTGGTTGCACCAACCCTATCCACACTCTGCGCCGCCAGCTTGGCAGCCAGCCGCAACTGCACCAGTGGCAAAACCGGAGCAGCCTGATGTCAGCGCCTTGGCGATTTGGGACGCCAATGCTTTGACACGCATCGTCGGCGACAACCCCGCAGCGCATGTCCGGTTGCTCGACAAGTACCTGCTCACGGCAAAAGAGATACTGGCAACCATAAGCAACTGCGCAGACAGCCGCCAATGGTCAGATGCGGCTGACCAGGCGCACAAGCTGAAATCATCGTCGCGCTCGGTGGGTGCCATGCAACTCGGCGCATTGTGCGAAAGCCTTGAGCACGCGGGTCGAAGCAATAACCCCGACCTGTGCATGGTGCTGGTGCAATCGGTGGCACAGGCCTACGCGCAGGTACAAGACCGCATTGCCGAACAACGCACCGCCTCTTAGTCCCTTACCTCGCTACCCTCTCCATGCCCCAGCACCCCATTGTCAAGATTCAGCCACTCTCCTTTCCGTGGCAAACCATCGATCCCTTTTTGTTTTGCGTGCATCACAACGATGCTTACCCTGCAGGCAACGCCAAGATGGGGCCGCAAGCCTCGCTGGCCGGTCGCAACCTCGGGCAGGACTTTGCAGGCAAAGACGGCTGGAGCATGTACCACGGCGAAACCGTGCCCGGCTTCCCCGCGCACCCGCATCGTGGTTTTGAGACGGTGACTATTGTTCGCGAGGGCCGCATCGACCACTCCGACTCAGCGGGTGCCACCGCGCGCTTTGGCGATGGCGATGTGCAGTGGCTTACCGCAGGCAAGGGCATTGTTCATTGCGAAATGTTTCCCCTGCGCCATACCGGCAAGCCCAACCCCACCGAGTTGTTTCAAATCTGGCTCAACCTGCCGGCCAAGAGCAAGATGGTCGAACCGCACTTCACCATGTTCTGGAATGAAGACATTCCAAGGCATGTGGCTCGGGATGCGAACGGCCGCACGACCCATATCGCCAGCATTGCGGGCACGCTAACGGGCGACGCCTGCCTGCCACCGCCGCCCAACTCCTGGGCCTCCGAGCCGGATGCCGATGTGGCCATACTCACCATCAAAATGGCGCCGGGCGCTGCTTGGACTTTGCCCGCGGCGCGCAGTGCCCGGACCCGACGCCAGCTTTACTTCTTTATCGGTACCGTGCTCACAATCGCCGGGCAGAGCGTGGCGCCGGGCATGGTTATAGAAGTGGCGGGCGACCAAGCAATGGAACTGCTGAACGGGCCCGAAGAGACCGAGCTACTGCTGCTTCAGGGCCGCCCGATTGGCGAACCGGTGGCGCAATACGGCCCCTTTGTGATGAACACCCAGACCGAAATCCAGCAAGCCTTTGCCGACTATCGCCGCACCGAGTTTGGCGGTTGGCCTTGGGGCGCAAGCGACCCGGTGCACCCCCGCGACAAAGGCCGCTTTGCCCTGCATCCTGATGGACGGGTGGAGGAGCGTTGAAGGGCGCTGAAGAGCGATTCACCATGCAAGCCCTGATCAATACCATCGCCGGGATGGACCCCACCCCCAACGACCGCACCGACGCCCAACGCATTTTTCACGGACGCGGCGGGCTGCACCCCGGTTGCGAACACTTGGCATTGGACTTCTATCCGCCGGTGTTCGTGCTGACCAGCTTCCAGCCTTTGGCCGATGACGCGCTGGCCGCCGTGCAGAGCGCGCTGGCCGAGCGCTGGCAGCAACTCATGCCAGGCCAGCAACTCAATTGGGTCTACCAGTGCCGCACAGAGGGCCCCGCCGAAACCCGGCTCATGTCAGGCGCCGTGCCCGAGCCGCATGAGGTGATCGAGCGCGGCGCGCGCTATCGCGTGCATGTGCTGAAGGGCCAAAACCATGGTTTGTTTCTGGACATGGCCGCCGGGCGGCAATGGGTCGGCACGCATGTGGCCAGCAAGACCGACCAGCGCGTGCTCAACCTGTTTGCCTACACCTGCGCCTTCTCGGTGGTGGCCCTGCGCGCCGGTGCGCGCCATGTGCTGAACGTGGACATGAGCCATGGTGCCATCGGCATTGGCCAGCAAAACCACCAACTCAATGGCCTCACGACCGGCGCCAGTTTTCTGCCGCACGACATCTTCAGCACCTGGGGCAAGATCACGCGGGCCAGCCCTTACGACCTGATCATTGTGGACCCGCCCAGCTACCAGAAAGGCAGCTTCGTCGCCACCAAAGACTACGCCCGCCTGATGCGCCGCCTGCCCGAATTGCTGATGCCCGGAGGCTACGCGTTGCTGTGCCTGAACGCGCCGGAATTGGGTGTCGAGTTCTTGCAGACTCAGATGCAGGAGATCGCGCCCAGCATGCGCTTTGTCGAACGCATTGCCAACCCGGCCGTGTTTGCAGATGTGTCGGAAGACCGGTCGCTGAAGGTGCTGCTGTATCAGGCTTCGATGGAGGTTAGCTGAGGCCTGAATTGAGCGATGCCGCAACGTGAAAGCGGCGGAACATTTCGCGTGTTTGAAAGGGCCATAGCTCCATTTGTGCAATACGCCCGGCCAAGCTCTCGCTTGATTCAAAAACAGCGGTCAATGCGGCTATTTTTTCCTCAATTCTTTAACATTTGCGGGGGAAGACCTTGCGTGAGGTCGGTTGCCGGTAAGGCAGCCGGCTTCTAGAGGCAGAAGCTACGTTCCAACCGGGGATGCCCGATATTTTTACTGCCTGGTCAAGTCGAGAATCCTCTGCAGATTCAATGCGACCTTGACCTTTGAAGAGGGCACACTGGAAATCACGGCATACTTTTTGTCGAACGTATCCCGGATGGCCATGGCCACGACGGGAACGCCATCCCGGTTCAGTACCACCGCCACCGTGGGGGTGGTTGTGTTGCCATCTCGGCGTATCACCAATCCCACTTCGCCAGAGGCCAGTTTCACAAATGAGCCGGGCCGGTATATTCCGACCGCTTTGATGATGGCCGTCCCAATAGCGTCCGTTTTGCCCTGGGCATCGATATAGATAGACTTCATCGCCACGGCGGAAGGCAGGGCTTGCCGAGCCACGCGAGAAGAACACTTGGCTGAAAATACATCTGCGCGGTTTATCAGCCCGACAAGGCGATCAGTGATCTGGGCAGACTGCAGCGGGTCTTGTATGGTCTTGTGATGAAGCCGCACAATCGTCAACCAGTCCTTATCTTCAACACCAAACACTTCCAGGATGTGGGCTGACAGGTTGGCGTGCTCCCCGATCAGGAATTGCTGACTCATGTCAACGGGCACAGCCTGCAGTGTCAAATCGTCCTGCAGGTCTACCATACCGATATTCATGGTCAGCGCGCAGCGCATGAGAAGGTCAACATCAGACACAGACCAGCGCAGTACGGTAGACGCAGTCAGCACACAAATGGCGCAAACCAACATGCAGTGGGTAGCGCTGTAAAGCCGCCCGTTCCTTTCAGACAAGTAGAACAAAGCCAGCAATGCTTCGTCAGGGTTCGTGCTTAACTGATGGCTCAAAATCGACGCAATGCTATCCAGCCGCCGATTGAAAAAATCGGCATCGCGGGTTAGCAACATCGCGTTGCAAACTTCAATCAGATCCAACCAATCTAGAGGCTTTTGATCTGCATCTTCGATAGGGCTATTGGCATAACTGACTTGAACTTTGAGTAGCTCGCCCAGCGGGCTCTGGTCGCGAAGCCTTTTCTGGAGTTGATTGGCATAGGCTCTCTCGGTGATCCGCAATTGCGGATCGCTGCGATCCGAGAAGTTAACAAAAAATCCGCTTCCGCGGTTAGCCAGACCCTCCAGAATTTTTTCATTCTGAAAGATGAATCCCTTGTGGGCTAGTAAAACACCAAGACTGTCCACCAAGCCAAAAGGCAAGGGGGCGTTCAGCCTGATTGAATTTAGATCTACCGGTGCCAGTCGAATGCTAATCATCGGCTAGGGGTTCGCATTTTTGGGCAGAATTTGTCAACTGGATATGCATCCGGTGCATGGGGGTTCATCACGATCAAGAAATTGCCTGTGGCTTCAATTTAGTTACACCAGTATCGCAAATCCCGATACACCACAGGCGTGCTCTATCGCCGCATAAAAGTCGTCTTTGCCAAACGGCTTGACCAGCAGTGGCCAAGGCACATCAGCGCGGTTGGTGGCGGTCTCTTTTGAGTAGCCGGACATCAGCAGGATCTTCATCGCCGGATACAGGCCACTGGCCTTTTCTGCCAGGCCGATACCATCCATCGAACCGGGCATCATGATGTCGGTGAGCAGCACGTCAAACGCCCGGACAGCCAACAGCGTGAGGGCATCGTCCGCGGAAGTCGCCAGCACCACCGTATGGCCTTGCGCTTTGGCCCATGCCCTGACCAGTTCGGCCAGGGCCGGTTCATCATCCACGATCAAAATTCTGCGTTTGCCGGTTGTCGATGCAACCAGAGAATTCACTGGGGGCGGTGATTGCGACATCAGGATTGACGACAAAGGCGCCGGCACAGTCTCCACTTCACTAGGGTCCAACGCCATGGCAGCGCGCTCGGTGGCACGCACCAGGGGCAGCAGAATCTCAATCGTGGTGCCCTTACCCTCGACACTTTGAATTTTCAGGGAGCCATGAGACTGCTTCACAAAGCCTGCCACCATCGACAAGCCCAGGCCGGTGCCGTGGCCGCGTTCTTTGGTCGTAAAAAACGGCTCCGTGGCGCGCTTGCGCACGGCCTCCGGCATACCGGTGCCGGTGTCAGTCATCACAATGCTCGCCGATGCCCCCGTAATCCCCAAACTCAAGCTCAGGTCGCCGCCCTTGGGCATGGCGTCTCTGGCGTTCATGGTCAGGTTCAGTAGCACGGCCTCCAGGCCGGCCTCATCGACTTCCACCTGCACGCCCACGCTGGGTAGCTTCAGCTCAAAGTGCACCCGCTGGCCTGCTGCATGCTTGAGCAGGGGCGAGATGCGTTCAGTCAGGGCTCCAAGATCAATCGTTGCAGGCAGCAAAGGCTGCTTGCTGGCCAGGGCCAGCAGCGACTTCACCAGACCCACCCCGCGTTGGGCCGCGTTCATGGCCACATCAATTTGCCTGGTCGCCGCCGCGGCTGTCTGTTGCGATCGGGCC
>CAIQYP010000519.1 GCA_903876045.1 uncultured beta proteobacterium
CACAATCTGCTTGACCCGGCCATTCTCTTCTTCATATTCGGGGTGCTCGCCGGCGCTGTTAAATCGAACCTGGAGATCCCCCCGCCGATCTCGCGCTTTCTGGCGCTGTACCTGTTGATGGCCCTGGGCCTGAAGGGAGGGTTTGCGCTGGCCCACTCCGGTTTTACGGTCCAGGTGGCTACCAGTCTGGGATGCGCCGTGCTGCTGGCGGTGGCGGTGCCCTTGCTGGGCTACGGCCTGCTGCGTCACTTCCTGTCCGGCTTTGATGCGGCCGCAGTAGCTGCAACTTACGGCTCGGTCAGCGCAGTAACCTTTGTGACCGCGGTGCAGACTCTGGAGAATCAGCAGGTGGTGTTTGGCGGATACATGTCGGCGGCCATGGCCTTGATGGAGTCACCCGCCATCATTCTTGCCATTGTGTTTGCCAATGCGTTGCGGCAGCAGCCGGCCGGCGCCATGGCCGGAATCAGTGGCGGGGTCGCCGTAATGGCTCTGCCTTCATCACCCAAACGTGCCAGCGTGCCGCTTGGCAAGATCCTGCACGAGTCCTTTACCGACGGCGCGCAATTGCTGCTGCTGGGGGCCATGCTGATCGGCATCCTCAGTGGCGATGCCGGCAAGGCGGCGATGCAGCCGTTTTCAGGCGATCTCTTCAAGGGCATGCTGGCCTTCTTCCTGCTGGATATGGGGCTTTTGACTGCTCGCAGCCCGCCCCAGGTCAGGGGTAAATCACCTTGGCTGCTGGCCTATGCAGTGCTTGGTCCCCTGACTCATGCCAGCCTCGCGCTGGGCCTGTGCGCCCTGTTGGGAGTTCCTACGGGCGACACCATCCTGCTCATGGTGCTGGCGGCCAGCGCCTCCTACATCGCGGTCCCTGCGGTGATGCGTCATGCTGTTCCAGAGGCGAACCCGTCGCTCTATTTCGGTCTGTCGCTGGGCATTACCTTTCCCTTGAACATTCTGTTTGGCATACCTTTGTACACCTTTGTCGCTAAGGCTGCACTGGCGTGAAGGCACCAGGGTTTTCGTCGGGGTGTACTTTGGTTCCAGGCTGATGCCTGCACTGGAACTTGACGTTCATGAGCGTCTGAAAACTGCATCCATGCATCCATGACGACTCGCGTGGTGTATTTGACTCACGACCATCCCCCGGAAAATACAGACACTCCAAATTTGCAACTCAGCGCTTAGCTACGGTTGGTATTGCGCCCCTATTCAAAGGAACACGGTGGCCATGCTGTTGGCGCACCTTAGGCCGGCGCAACTTATGCCAGCGCGACCGGCAAGCCTTGCCGGTTGAAAGCCAGATAGCGCGCCATCTCGCCGCGCTTGATGGCTTCAACCATAGAGTTCAGGGAAGCATCCACCTGCTGTTGATCGGGTGCCATCTGTGCCGTTCCCGACAGGGCACCGGCAAATACGAAGCGCCATTCTTTGCCAAACTGCGCAGCCTCATGAACCAGCGTGTCGAAGGAAGACAATTCTTGCGGGCCTTTGTCCACGCACATGGATGGCTCCAGAGCACCCCCATGTCCAGCCTCGAAAGCGGCTCGCTGCTCTGCATTGGCATCGTCAGGCAGTACGGCAACGGCAAAGACAAATAGCAGGCGTTGTTGCAGAGGTTGCGCGCGTGCTGCCTGCAGCAGATCAGCGAAATTTTCAATGTTCATGGGGCTCTATCGATGGGTAAGTGACATGCCAGGCTCATTGCACCAACGGCGAGTCGGCGGCTTCCAGTTCAACACCTTCCACAAGTGCCTGCCCGACCAATAGGGTCATGTACTGGTGCAAGGCCTTGGCACGCGATTGCATGGCCAACTGGGCCGCCACACGCTCGCGCACTTCGTCAAAGGCAAGCACTTTGCCGTCGCGCCGTTCCAGCACGTCGATGATGTGAAAGCCAAAGCGGGTATGAATCAGACGCGGCTGCACACCCAGGCCCACCGGTGTTTCGGTCTGGAAAAACAGTGTGGTGGCCAGTTCCGGCGCGCAGTCCTGCGGGCCAACCCAACCCAGGTCGCCGCCTTGGGTACTGGTGGGGCAGTTGGATAACTCCGCTGCCAGCTTGCCAAACAAGTCCACCGGTACGTCTTTGCCCAACAGACTGATGAGGGCCTTGTCGGCATGCACGCTGAGCGCCTGCACGTTAACGCCAGGCGTTACCGCAAACAGAATATGGCGCAGATGCACCGCCTGCCCGACCACGTACTGGTTCTTGCGGGCGTCAAAGTAGCGCTGGCATTCGTCGTCAGTCGGCGCAGGAACCTGAACCGCAGCGTCGACCATGGTCTCCAGCACGGTGCGCTCTTCTTCATTAAGTTCCGGCGCCTCTAGCAATGCCTTGCGAGGCAGCAGACCGGTCAGCATCGCTTGCTGACGCAGCAACTCGGTGTAGGCCAGTTCGCGCAAGGTTTCTTCGTCCGGACGCGCGTTCGCGGCATGGAGCGTAATGCCATTGATGGAGGCAACGGGTTCCGGTGTCGCGGCTGCCTTCGAAGCGCAGGCGCAGCCACCGCCGCCGCCACAACCGTGGCTACTGGTTTGAGATGTATTCATAGGACTTGCTTCCTGTTATTCGTTACGAAGGTCATGAGATGTGGCGCGCAATTGGTAGGTACCCAAACCCTGTGCGCGCTTATCAAGCAGGCGGACGCAGGACGGTGTGATGCTCATCGCAGTGAGGTAAAGGAGGAGCCCGCTTGAGCGGGCGGGGGACACGAACGGAGATGAGTACCACGGCGGCCTGCGTCCAGAAATGTCTTCACGTCCAAACACAGGCCGGTCATGGTCCAAACAATGCAACAAGGTTCAGCGTGCGTTGCGACTCAGCGGCTCGCGTTCCACCAGTCCGATGCGACGACTACGCACCAACTGGTACGGCCGCACCAGATAAGCCACGGTGCCGAAACCACTCCAGACGTGTACCAACCGCGTAAACGGGAAGATCAGGAAGATGCTCATGCCCAGAAACATGTGCAACTTGAAGACCCAACTCGCCTCGACAAGCAACTCCGGTGCGCCAGCCTGGAAGGTAACGATGTGCTGGGCCCAACCGGCCAACTTCATCATCATGCTGCCATCCAGATGCTGTGCCGACAGCGGGATGGTGATCAGGCCGAGTGCCAGTTGCAACCACAGCAACGCCAGCAAGACGATATCGCTGGTCTTGGAGTTGATGCGGATGCGCTCATCGCTCAGGCGGCGGTGCAGCAACAAGCTCACGCCTATAAAGCCCAGCACGCCAAACGCACCACCCGACACCATGGCCATGATCTGCTTATTGCCGGCGCTGATAAAAGGCTCATAGATGAAGTGCGGCGTCAACATACCTACGGTGTGGCCGCCCAACAGGAACAGTACACCGACGTGGAACAGGTTGCTGCCCCAGCGCAACTGACCCCGGCGCAAGAGCTCCGAGGAGTCGCTCTTCCAGGTGTACTGGTCGCGGTCGAAGCGCAGCAGACTGCCCAGCAAAAAGATGGTCAGGCAGATGTACGGGTAGTAACCGAACAACAGGTTGTCGAGGTAAGTCATATGCGTGCTCCTTGGGCACCGGGGCCTTTGGCGAAAACGGATGCAGCTGTGGCGGTTGCCGGATTGAGCGGCGCCACAGTCTTGCGAACAATGTGAATTGGCTGGGCTTCGCCCGGCTTGGACTGGCCCTTGGTACTGCAGCCATCAAAGGCTTCAGGCTCCTGCCAGACGTCGTCCATGGCCTCGTCAGCGACGATGGCCACGGCTTGCACGCGCTGGCCGCACAGTTCCAGCACGGCAGCCACGGGCGCAGCATAGGGGCTGCCACGTTGCACCAGCGCGCTGAAGACGGCAGTCAGGATGTGGGCCATCTCGCTCATGAACTCAATCGCCAGTTTGGGCGGTTGGGTGGAGGCGAACTCCAGCACCACGCACAAATGGTCGGGCAACTCTTCGGGCGCCATCAACATGCCGGCCTTCTCGTAGGTCTGCACCAGATCGACCATGGCCGGGCCGCGCTCGCGCGAGTCGCCATGGATGTGCTCGAACATGTGCAACGAGGTGGCACGCCCCCGGTCAAAGGTTTCCACATAGCGCGCTTCCACGTCCATGGGGTCAAGGCGCGAAAGCTCGGCGGCAAAAGCGTGCAACTCTTCGCGGCGCGCTGCCGGAGTTACGGCCTCCTTGTCGATGGCCTCCAGCAGCTCAGTCAGATGGCTGCGCAGTTCGGCGTCCGGGTAGCCCAGCAAGAGGGCCAAGGCACGCAGGGAATAACGGTTGTCTTTCATAGCGTGTTCCTTAAACGTAGGACTTGATCGGGATGGTGCGGGGCTTCGATCCGCCAAACAGGCTGGTCTCGCTGCCGCCATCCGAGCAACCATTGCCAAACGAGAAGCCGCAGCCGCCACGCAGGTCAAAGGTGTTTTCGGCGTATTCACGGTGACTGCTCGGAATGACAAAGCGGTCTTCGTAGTTGGCGATGGCCATGATCTGGTACATCTCTTCCACCTGGGCCACGGTCAAACCGGTCTGCTCCAGCACGGCCAGGTTTTGCTCCTGGTCCACATGCTTGCTGCGTTGGTAAGCGCGCATCGCCAGCATGCGTTCCAGGGCGCGCACCACGGGGCCGGTGTCGCCGGCGGTCAAGAGGTTGGCCAGGTACTGCACGGGAATGCGCATCTGGGCCAGGTCCGGAATCTCACCATTGATGCCGATATGGCCGGCGTTGGCCGCGCTCGTGATGGGCGACAGTGGCGGCACATACCAGACCATGGGCAGGGTGCGGTACTCGGGGTGCAGGGGCAATGCCACCTTCCAGTCCACGGCCATCTTGTAAACCGGGCTATTGCGGGCGCCGATCAGCCAGGCTTCGGGAATGCCGTCCTTGCGTGCTTGCTCAATCACCTTCGGGTCGTTGGGGTTGAGGAACAAGTCCAGTTGCGCCTGGTACAGATCTTTCTCGTTGACTACGCTGGCGGCTTCGGCAATGCGGTCGGCGTCATACAACACCACGCCCAGGTAGCGGATGCGGCCCACGCAGGTCTCGGAGCAAACGGTGGGTTGACCGGCTTCGATGCGCGGGTAGCAGAAGATGCACTTTTCGGCCTTGCCGCTTTTCCAGTTGTAGTAAATCTTCTTGTAGGGGCAGCCGGAGACGCACATGCGCCAGCCACGGCACTTGTCCTGATCGATCAGCACAATGCCGTCGTCTTCGCGCTTGTAGATCGAGCCGCTCGGGCACGATGCCACGCAGGCCGGGTTCAGGCAGTGCTCGCACAGGCGCGGCAAGTACATCATGAAGGTGTTTTCAAACTGACCAACCATGTCCTTTTGCACCTGGTCGAAGTTCGCCAGATTGGCGTCCTTGCTGCGCTTGCTGAATTCGCCGCCCAGGATCTCTTCCCAGTTCGGACCCCAGACGATTTTCTCCATGCGCTTGCCCGTGATCAGGCTGCGCGGTCGTGCGGTGGGTGCAGCCTTGACTTCGGGTGCCGATTGCAGGTGGTCGTAGTCGAAGGTG
>CAIQYP010000520.1 GCA_903876045.1 uncultured beta proteobacterium
ACCTGGTACTTCTCGACCAGCTTCCACCAGATACCTGCGTCCGGACGAATCGGCAGGCCTTCGTACATGATCGTGGCCATACCGGCGATCAGCGGGCCATAGATGATGTAACTGTGGCCCACCACCCAGCCGATATCCGAGGTGGAGAAATAAGTTTCGCCCGGGTTACCCATGTAGATGTGCTTCATGGATGCGGCCAGTGCCACAGCGTAACCGGCAGTGTCGCGCTGCACGCCTTTGGGCTTGCCGGTGGTGCCACTGGTGTACAGGATGTAGCTCGGATGGTTGGATGCAACCCATTCACAAGGCACCACATCGTTCATGTGGGCGGCACGCAGCGACGCGTAGTCTTCATCGCGGCCGGCCGTTTTGGGGAATTCAGCGAGGCCACGGTTGACCATCAGCACCTTGGCGGGCTTGTGAGCACTCAGAGAAATGGCTTCGTCCAGCAAATGCTTATAGGGCACTACTTTGCCACCGCGCATACCGGCGTCAGAGCTGATGATGGCCGTGGGCTTGGCATCTTCAATACGGCTAGCCAGGCTGTGGCTGGCAAAACCGCCGAACACCACCGAATGAATGGCACCAATGCGAGCACAAGCCAGCATGGCAAAACAGGCTTCGGCCACCATGGGCATGTAAATCAATACGCGATCCCCCTTGGATACGCCCAGCGCCTTCAGGATGGCCGCCATGCGCTGCACTTCGGCGTGCAGTTCACGGAAACTGTAGGCCTTCTCAATATCAGTTTCGGTGGAAACAAAGATCAATGCGTTCTGGTCCGGGCGGGTTGCCAAATGACGATCTACCGCGTTGTAGCAAAGATTGGTCTCACCGCCGGCAAACCAGTCGGCAAAGGGCGGCTTGCTGTAGTCGCACACCTGATCGAAAGGCTTGTGCCAGTCGATCAATTGGGCTTGTTCGGTCCAGAAGCCCTCTCGGTCTTCAATAGATCGGCGATGAAAGTCAGCGTAAGAAGTCATTGTGCGGGTCTCCAAAACCTTGTTATAAAGGCGTCAAACTGAATTCATAATTAGGAATCAGGCAACTTGCTGCAAGCTGACTTTTCAGTAAGACCTCAGGGCACGCAAGCGAGCTACGTGGCGATCAATTCTGTAAAGTGCAGTTCAGCCCCCATGCACCGATCGGCTCAAATTGGAGTTAACGGAGAGCTTGCTGCTGAAGAATGCGGACGACGTTTTTGCCAAAATGGTGGCACTGAAGGCACGCGGCGTTGACTTTTCACTAGATGACTTTGGCACTGGCTATTCGTCGCTGTCGTATCTGAAGCGCCTTTCGTTGGACCAACTGAAAATTAACCAGTCATTTGTGTGCGACGTGTTGACGGTTGCCAGTGATGCCGCCATTGCGCGCGCGGTAATAGCCCTTGGCAAGAGTCTGGGCCTGGGGGTGATTGCCGAGGGCGTCGAGACACTGGGGCAACGCAATTTTTTGGCCAAAAACGGCTGCGCAGCTTATCGGGGCTATTTCTTTAGTCGCCCTCTACCCCTTCGTGAATTTGAGGCGTTTGTGTGTCGTCACTAATTCGCGTGTGTCACGTGCATCAAAAAATCACGTTCATCCACAGAAATCTCTGCTTCTTTGGGCGTTGATGGCATCAGTGCTGCGAGGTCGCACGCGTAAGCCGTCGCCTGTTGATTAACGATACAGTTCTCACAATCATTGCTACGCTGATTGCCAGGACTTCCAGTCGGCAACTGTAGGGTAAATGACTCGATAGCATTTGACTGGGCAGGGTCGTCGCCATCGATTGCATTCACCCTGAGCTGTCCGCCATGCAGTTCCACGATGCGACGAGCCAATGGCATGCGAATGGAATCTGCCAGACGCAATACGGGATCCTTAACGGCCTCGGGCCTGACAGGAGTAGCGCCACTCACGTCGGAAATACTCGAGGGTCGGGCCGTAAGTACCAAAAAACCGCCGTTTTGCCGCACGTTGAGCGCAATATGGCTGCGCCGGGGCGCCCCTTGCTCCAGACTTTGCAACAACGCAACAAACGCACATTGAACCCAACTTGCGCTTCCGTAGACCGCGCCAACTTCCGTTGCAGGCTCA
This sequence comes from uncultured beta proteobacterium, assembly GCA_903876045.1. Taxonomy (GTDB): domain Bacteria; phylum Pseudomonadota; class Gammaproteobacteria; order Burkholderiales; family Burkholderiaceae_C; genus Allorhodoferax. The sequence goes on from CAIQYP010000520.1 coordinate 2,080, forward strand.
GGCGCAGTCGCGTCAATGTAATAGTCACAGTGCCGCAAATTGATAGATGCAATAGCTTGGTTGAGCAAAGCGACTACCGACAGGCGTTCACCCGGAAACATGGCGCCGGCCTGGTCAATCAGCGACAGCTCCTCCATGGCCACAAAGAGGCTTCGAAGATGCTGTGCATGTTCCCGCAAAGGGGTGATTTCGACAGCGCTCTTGGAATCCTTGATCGCACCAAGTTGCTGTATCAGCTGGTTGAGTTGGTGGCGAATTTCATCGCCGATGAGATGCGAAATGCCCTGTCGCTGCCAGGCGCCTGGATTTTCCTGCTCACCGGGGTGCACTGGTGTGAACAGCAGCGCAAAACCGTCCTTGCCATCACTGCACAACATAACATCCGCTGCCCGGATTTTTGCATCCGCCTTGGGATAGAGATCAATCAAAAATGGTGTTTTGCTACTGTCACGCACCGCTTGCGCGACGATGGCGCTGATCTTGTCCGCCACCTTGACGCATGACTTAAGCCAGGGCTTGGCTGCGCGGTTGAAGTCAGTGATCTGACCATATCGGTCCAGCAGGACTACTCCCTCGGAAAGCCTCTCAAGGGTGTTGGTGTCGAAATTCAAAAACATGGTGCTGTACTCCCTATCTTTTGAATGCATATTGCACCAACCAAATATATCAATAATTGTAAAAATTCTCCAACAAAACCCAACAAAACCCAACAAACTTTTGACTCATCACAAGCGAGGGTAGGATATATCTTGCTAACCTATGAATTGCTGGCGCGATTGGCTATGAAACCGGGAGTACCGGGATCAGCACGCATAGGGTCCTGTTCAAGGCTGATTTCGCCAAGGGCATCCGCAACATCATGCTGAGTCAAGGCATTCATGTCCAATTCGCCGCATTTTTCGCCGTTGGATAGGCGTACCGACTGAACCTCAATACAACGCTCGTAAATATTCCGAACAAAACGGCCATTGGAGCGTGTCAGCCCTGTCGCAACCATCAGTAATAGTGAGCTAAGCAGGAATTCGCGGGCTGCGGTGGCCATCACATATTCCGACTCGTGGCAAAAGGATTCGAATATGCCGACCAATTCCTCGGCACTGTAGTCATCAAATTCGATGTAATGATTGAAGCGCGAGCGCAATCCAGGATTACTCTCGATGAATGAATTCATGGGCTCGGTGTAGCCCGCTACGATTACCACGAGATCCTTACGATAGTCCTCCATTGCCTTAAGCAAGGTGTCTATAACCTCCCGACCGAAATCATTTTCTGTTTCGCCCTGCGCCAGCGCGTACGCCTCATCAATAAACAGAACGCCGCCACGCGCTGACTCCACCACTTCTCTGGTCTTGATGGCTGACTGCCCGACATAGCCCGCCACCAACATGGAGCGGTCGACCTCGACAATGCGGTTGGATGGAATAATGCCCAAGCTGAAATACAGGTCGGCGACAATGCGTGCGACTACGGTCTTTCCGGTGCCCGGGTTTCCCGTAAACACCAAATGCTGAGAAAAACCTTTCGCCACCTTTAGGCCAGCCTTTTCCCTGGCGCGCTGGATGTGCACGAAGTCAAACAGTCGGGCTATCTGCTTTTTCACCGTGGCCAGCCCAATCAACTTGCTGAGTCGGGCCACCACTTCCTCGTACTTGCCGCTAAGTCCAGTGACGGCGGGCAGAGACTCACCCAAGGCAACCTCAACATCGATCTGAAGAATTTCCTGCAAATCCGCGACTGAGGCGTTGGTAAGGGCGTATACGCGCTGGGCTTGTGCTTCAATCATTTTTTCGAAAATGTTTCGGACATAGCGCGCATTTCCAAAGCGCTCGCGTTGGGCCTGAATTTCCCGCCCGAAGATGGACAGCAAACCCGGGTGCGTGGCTTCACTCAACGAATAAGAATGTTCGGCAAAGAAGTTCAGCAGTATCTTGAGTAACTCGGCCGGCACGTAGTCCGGAAAGCGGATGTAGCGATTAAAGCGCGACGACAGCCCCGGATTGGCATTGATGAACGACTCCATCTCGCCGGTGTAACCGGCCACAATCACCACGAGATCGTCACGGTGGTCTTCCATCATTTTGAGCAAGGTCTCGATAGCCTCAACGCCAAAGTCCTGCCCGCCGCCCTTACGCGTCAAGGCATAAGCTTCGTCAATAAACAAAATGCCCCCGAGCGCAGTTTCCACAACGGACTTGGTTTTCAGAGCGGTTTGTCCGATATACGGTGCTACCAAGCCTGAACGATCAGTTTCTACAATTTTTTCGGTTTTAAGGATCCCAAGGCGCTGGTAGAGCCCCGCAATGATCCGTGCAATCGTGGTCTTACCAGTCCCTGGATTGCCCAAAAAAACCAGATGCCGGGACGGCCACTGTGGCACCCGCAAGCCCTGTTTGGCCCGCAGCTTTTGAACATGGATGTAACTAGCTTGCCTGAACACCTCCTGCCGCACCACATCTAGCCCGACCAGACCCGAAAATGCACTTTCGAGGTAGGCTGTGATGGACTGCTCCGCCTGCATTGGATGTTCGGTCAAGGGCTTGAATATCTCCTCGGTCTTTTGGGGAAGCGACTGCTCAGCAGTGCGAACTTTCGCATACTTGGGTTTGTCTTTTTGCTTATCGCCCATTCGCGACAGGTGCAATTTGGCCGCGGCAAATTCCTGATTCGCCGCCTTTTCATAGAGCTGGCGAGCCCGTTTCAGGTCTTGTTCTACGCCCCAACCATTCTCATAGAGCCAGCCCAAGTTACTGCAAGCCTCGGCATACTCTTTGGCGGCGGCCAGTCGATTCCAGTAAACGCTTTGCGTGTAATCGACCACCACACCCAGTCCCTGTTCGTAAATCAGACCAAGGGCACATTGGGCTTCGGGCATTCCCTGCTTTGCAGCCAACGTATACCAGTTCAGTGCCTCCTGCGGGTCTATGGGCACGCCCCTGCCGTTGGCATAGGCCAGTGCCAAGTTGTACTGAGCCAGGTAGTCACCTTGTTCGGCCGCAAGGCGAAACCAGCGTGTACCTTCATTTGCATCTCCTGCCAAACTGGAGCCGGTCGCGTAGTGATAACCCAGTTGCCTCTGAGATGGCGCATCGCCAGTTTCAGCGGCCATGCGCAGCCAGCGTATGCCTTCTGCTTCATTCCTGTCCGCACCGCGACCATTCAAATACTCAAAGGCAAGATAGCGCTGCGCTTCGACATGGCCTCTTTCGGCTGCCAGAGTAAACCAATGTACGGCGGCCTTGTCATTTTTCAAGACGCCTATACCGCGCGCGTAACGTTGACCTAAAGTGAACTGCGCTTCAGCATCAGGCCCCGCAAACACTCCACCTTCTGCCAACTTGCGCAATTCATCGACGGGAACGGACCTGTAACTCGCTTTTGGCATAACACTATTTAATCAGCCCTTGAATCTGCTTAAAGGCGGGATGCTCGGCGCTTCGCAGCCATTCAAAGGCCACCATTTCCGTAGTGATCAATTCAACGCCAGCCCCAGCCAGCCTGTCAAAAGCTGCATCACGGTTGCGCTCTGTGCGTGAACTACAGGCGTCGGTGACTACCCATACGTCAAATTCGTCTTCAAGTAAGTCCAATGCGGTTTGCAAAAGGCACACATGCGCCTCACAACCGGCCAGCACAATAGTTTCGCGATCTTCCCCTGCGGAAGACTTTTGCAGATGTTTGGGCAAACTGCGTGCATTGCCCTGCACTGGCTTGGGCGGCGGGCGCAACATATCGCCTAGTCCTTCTTCCACTGCACTAAATTGCATTTTGGCCAACGGACGCGCACGTGCAGCCTTCAACACGTCCATCAAAGATGGCAAAGTTTCTCCCAGTTTGGAAGGGTTTTGTTCTGTAAAAAAGGCGGGGACGGCCAACGCAGCTGCGATGTTGGCCAAACGGATGGCGTTAAGCATTACTGCATCAGGAAGTCGGGGGCCAGGCCCAGCTTGTCCGCCCAAATGCGCACCTTGGTGTCCTCGGCCACGTCGACGACAGAGAAATCGTGGGGGGCGGGGTGCGTGAACCGAAGCTCCATGACCTCGGGAGAGCGACCGCAGCCGACCACAGTGTGGCCGTGGGCGATGTACCACTCGGCCAAAGCGCGGCCGAGTCCCTTGGTGACTCCGGTGATGAGGATGGTTTTGCCCATAGTTTAGCCCTTGCGAAACTATGAGATTATCCAAGGGGACTTGAAAGCCAGAAACCGGTCGCCGGCGCAAACGGTCCAACCTGTCCAAAGCGGAGGCGGCGCAGATTGTACCCTACCCATACTTGCAAAATGACCGAGCGGCTCAGCTGCTCGGTCATTTTGTCTGCAGCCGGATCTTGGTGAGGCCGTGCTTGCGGCAGATATCCATCGCGGTGATGGCGTTTTGCAGCTGGGTCTTCTCGTCGGCGCGGATCAGGATGGTGGCATCCTTGGTGGCGCTGGCCACCTTGGTGATGATGCCGTCCAGTTCCTTTTCCTGGACGGTCTGGGTGTTCACGAAATATCCGCCCTCCTTGGTAATGGTGATGATGAGCGGATCCTTGATCTCG
>CAIQYP010000521.1 GCA_903876045.1 uncultured beta proteobacterium
AGGGGGCGCAACGTCGGAACATTGGCAGCGATACGATCTTTCTCAAGAAACAGGAATTGCGAGGCCAACAATAGTGCCAGCACAAACGACAACGAAAGCATGACCTTGCGGCCCAGATATCGATCTGCCCATGTGCGCTGCGGGCTGCGCGGCATAAATGATGGCGTAGCGTCCTCCTTGAAGTCCGCTTCAGCAGAATGATCTTTGTCCGGGGGAACAAGCGGCTGATAGACCCAGTCGTCCGCAATGGTAGGAGAATAATACGTATCCGACGACTCTGCGGAAGCCGAAAAATCAGGTGGGGGATGGTCCAAAATGCCATCTACGTGGTGCTGATCATGCTGGGCTTCGACCATAGAAGGCACGTCCCAGGAAGGCTCCTGCGCCACTTGCGGGACATTTTGAATCGCCTCTTGGGGTGCAGCTATCGCAGATTTTTCTGTCTGCGCTGCTTGTGGTTCCAGCAATGGCCCCCAGTCATAGACTGCTTTGGGCTCAGCCCGCACAGGATCTGGAGCATTTGACGGTGCTGGTTCGACGTTTGCCTCACTCTGAGGTAGCTCAGGCGAAGTTACCACTGTGTTTTCGTCAAAGGTACTTAGATGGGCGTTGGCGTCAAACACCTCGTCACAATTGCCACAGCGCACCCAGCCTTCAGACATCCGAAGTTGGTCCGGCACGACTCTGAACATCGTCGTGCATGCGGGGCATTGTGTAATCAAACTCATGAGCGTCTCATTCTAAAACGCGACAAGGCAATTCTAAATCGTGGCAGTCATCAGTATCCAGCCATCCTCAGCATCGCTGACGGAGAGTTGGCAATATGGCGAATAGGCGGAAATAAGTTCTTCGGCTTGGCGCTCCAAAATACCAGCGAGCACCAGATGTCCGCCCTCGGCAACATGGCCGCACAACAGAGGTGCCAACACCTTCAAAGGTGTAGCCAGAATATTCGCCAGCACCAAACCAAAACTGCCCACTGCCTTGTCCGGGAGGCCTGCGATCAGGCTGACTCGATTGGCTTCAGCATTCAACCCGGTGGACTGCACTGCTGCCTCATCAATGTCCACGCCAAAAACCTCTTGCGCACCGTACTTGGATGCTCCTATGGCCAGAATGCCTGAGCCGCAGCCATAGTCCAACACCCGTTTGGGCATAACGTGTCCGGCGATCCAACGCAGGCACATTCGGGTCGTGGGATGGGTGCCGGTACCAAAGGCCAGCCCTGGATCGAGCCGAATTACCTGTCTGGCTTGTGCTGGTGGCTCGTGCCAAGTCGGGACGATCCAAAACTCAGGTGTAATTTCCACAGGTGCAAATTGAGACTGGGTCAGACGCACCCAATCCTGATCTGGTACAGCACCGGTTCCCAATACTTGGCAACCGGCAAAGAAATCCTGCGCCTGCAATAGCAAAGCGGCTTCACGCGCAGCCTCTTCGCCGTTGAACAAGGCTATGACGCGGGAACGCTGCCAGCCCTCCTTGGGTGGCGGCATACCAGGCTCACCGAATAGAGCCTGCTCGGCATCCGTCTGGGCATCTGCATCTTCCACGCTGACACTCAAGGCATCAAGCGCATCGAGCGCGTCACTAAGGTTTTCAACCCGGTCTTCGGGGCACATCAGGCGCAGTTCAAACATACGCTGGGCGTTAGCGCTTGTGCTGCTCAAGCCAATGTTCCAGGTAGTGAATGTTGGTGCCACCGGCCATGAACTTGGCGTCGACCATCAATTCGCGGTGCAGTGGAATGTTGGTATTAATACCTTCAACCACCGTCTCGGCCAGCGCAGTCCGCATGCGCGCCATCGCCTGCTCTCGGGTGTCGCCGTGCACAATAATCTTGCCGATCATGGAGTCGTAGTTCGGAGGCACAAAGTAGTTGGTGTAAATATGCGAGTCAACCCGCACGCCAGGTCCACCCGGTGCGTGCCACATGGTTATGCGACCCGGCGACGGAGTGAACTTATAGGGGTCTTCGGCATTCACACGGCATTCGATCGCATGGCCGCGTATCACAATATCGCGCTGCGTGAAGGGCAGTTTCTCGCCGGCAGCAACCATGATCTGTGTCTTTACGATGTCCACCCCAGTCACCATTTCGGTCACTGGATGCTCTACCTGCACGCGGGTGTTCATTTCGATGAAGTAGAACTCGCCGTCTTCATAGAGAAACTCAAAGGTGCCCGCTCCGCGGTAGCCAATCTTCTTGCAGGCAGCCACGCACCGTTCACCGATGCGCTCAATCAGTTTGCGATTGATGCCAGGCGCGGGTGACTCTTCCAAAACTTTCTGGTGACGACGCTGCATGGAGCAGTCACGCTCCCCCAGATACACGCCGTTTTTGTGCTTGTCGGCAATGATCTGGATCTCAACGTGGCGTGGGTTTTGCAGGAATTTTTCCATGTACACCGCTGGATTGCCAAAGGCAGCCCCGGCTTCAGCCTTGGTCATCTGCACCGCGTTGATCAACGCCGCTTCAGTGTGAACCACCCGCATGCCACGCCCGCCGCCGCCGCCCGCGGCCTTGATGATGACGGGGTAACCCACCGTCTTGCCAATGCGTCGAATGGCAGCGGGATCATCAGGCAACTCACCCTCAGAACCTGGCACACATGGCACACCGGCGCGAATCATGGCTTGCTTGGCCGATACCTTGTCACCCATGATTCGGATGGATTCGGGAGTCGGTCCAATGAACTGGAATCCGCTCTTCTCGACCCGTTCGGCAAAGTCTGCGTTTTCACTCAAGAAACCATACCCCGGATGAATCGCTTCGGCGTCGGTAACTTCGGCGGCCGAGATGATGGCCGGCATATTCAGATAGCTTAGCGACGAAGCTGCAGGTCCTATGCACACCGCCTCTTCGGCCAGTTTGACGTACTTGGCTTCCCGGTCCGCTTCGGAGTACACCATCACGGCCTTGATTCCCAACTCGCGACAAGCGCGCTGAATTCGCAACGCGATCTCGCCACGATTGGCGACCAGAATTTTTTTGAACATGGGCTAACGGCTTCTTGCTTATTCGATGATGAAAAGGGGTTGACCGTACTCCACTGCCTGTCCGTTCTCGCAAAGAATCTTGGAGATGGTGCCTGCCTTGTCGGCTTCAATTTCATTGAGGATCTTCATCGCCTCAATAATGCAAATGGTCTCACCCTCCTTAACCACAGAGCCAATCTCAACAAACGCCTTGGCACCAGGCGAGGCTGAACGGTAGAAAGTTCCCACCATAGGTGACTTTACGGCGTGACCGCTTGGAGCCTCTTCCACAACCGCCACGACTGGCGCAGGCGCGGCAGCAACGGGAGCGGGCTGAGGTTGCGCATGCTGCATTTGCTGATACATCGGTTGGGAGTAGGTCTGCACCATGGCACCGCCGCCTTTGACTATGCGAACCTTGCCTTCTGCCTCGGTGATCTCCAACTCTGAAACATTCGAATCAGACACCAGATCAATGAGGGTCTTGAGTTTGCGTAAATCCATGCTATCTCCAACAACTGTCTTTAATGGGCCTCTAATTTACCGCAAAAATACCGAATTTGTTAGTATTTTTATTCATTTACCGGTAAATTGAATTATCAAAGATGTTTATGGGTGCGGCTCATGGCCACAACCCAGGGACTTGAAATCGGATTAAAGTCAATCCGGACGCCTATTTTAACTGAGCCCAGAGGTCAAGTTCCTCTTGCTTCAAACGACCAAGTTTGCGCTGCACAACTTCACCGTGCGCACTGATCGCAACCGAAAAAGGCAATGAGCCCGAAGGGTTACCCAGTTGCCTCGCAAGGTCAGAGCCATTCAAGGGCTCAACGGCGACCGGGAAATCAAGAGGCGTCTTCTGCAAAAAACCCTGCACCGAGGCCGGTTTGTCAATTGCCAAGCCAATAACTTGCCAGCCATTGGTGCTATTTTGCTTGAAAAAAGCGTTGATTAACGGAAGTTCATCAATGCATGGCGGACACCACGTCGCCCAAAAATTAATCAGCAACGGCTTACCGCGATAACTTTGCAGTAGCAGCGGCGCACCTTGGGGGGTACTCCACTGCAATGCCCAGAAACCTGGAATAGGCTCAGCCAACGGCGCTATCGTGCCCGCATGAGGCTTCCACCACGCCGCTGTCACGCCCAAACCGGCAGCCAGTGCTGCCGCTCCCAGCAAAATTCCCCGTCTCGCAGTTGATGTAGACGCGTTTGGCCCAGGCGCCACATTTGATTCATTTTCAATCATGGCTCGCATCATGCAGCAAATTGCGAACGGCTGCTATGTCACCCCTAGGGCGGCGACCGCGTGAATCAGGCTTAAGGGCGCCTCGCAGGTCGTCGAAGTCATAGATCAACAAATGCACACCCACGTATTCGCCCAAGGGCGGGCACATGGCATGCACACTCAATGCGTCGACCACCTCTCCCTGAAAGCCGGTGACCTCACTGACTTCAAAACGCACACCCATGTCGATGAGCCCGATCTCTGCCGATTTAGGGTCATCGCAAAACAGTTGGATAAAGATGTCTGAATTGCGCGTCGCTGTACCGCGCCAAACTGCCCCTCCTAAGTGAGGGCGAAAACGCTGAAGGCGCTCCAGCCAAGTCAAGGCTAACTCGCGCAACGCGCGTAGCTCAACAGGCTGGGTATCAGCACAAAAAAGGGCGATGTACTCCTCCACCGCCAGCTCAATCTGCTCGTTGTCGGGCAATGCAGCACGACCGGATAGCCCTAGTTGCTTGACCGCACGGCGCTTGGCCGGACCGTATTCCAGGCCCTCCTCCACAACCATGCGAGCCGCAGTGGCTGCGATTTCTTCTTTCACAGATTCCATTTCTCCATTGTGCACAATAGGACCATGCACATTCATATTCTGGGTATCTGCGGCACTTTTATGGGCGGTCTGGCAGCATTGGCACGCGAAGCAGGGCACAAGGTCACGGGTTGCGACGCGGGGGTCTACCCCCCCATGAGTGACCAACTTCGTGCGTTGGGCATTGACTTGATGGAAGGCTTTGGCGCCGAGCAGTTGGACTTGAAACCGGACATGTTTGTGGTCGGCAATGTCGTCAGTCGCGCCCGTCTTGCCAATGGCGAGCCCAAATTCCCTCTGATGGAAGCCATCCTGGACGCCGGCGTCCCATATACCAGCGGACCCCAATGGCTGGCCGAGCACGTTCTGCAGGGTCGCCATGTACTGGCGGTAGCGGGCACCCACGGCAAGACCACCACTACCGCCATGTTGAGTTGGATTCTCCACAGCGCCGGACTTGAGCCTGGTTTTTTGGTGGGCGGTGTGCCGATGAACTTCGGCGTGTCGGCAAGATTGGGAGCCCCTGCACGCCCCGGTTCGAACGGTGCACCCGCCCCTGCCACAGCACCCGTATTCGTGATCGAAGCTGACGAATATGACACTGCTTTTTTCGACAAGCGCAGCAAGTTTGTGCACTACAGGCCGCGCACGGCGGTCCTGAATAACCTGGAATTCGACCACGCCGACATCTTCGACGACCTGGCCGCCATCGAACGTCAATTCCACCATCTTTTACGCACCGTGCCTGCAAACGGACGGGTAGTGACCAATGGACTGGAAGAAGCACTGACACGCGTGTTGCACCAAGGCTGCTGGAGCGAAACCCGCAGCTTCGGTGCAGCGGTAAGTGATTTTTCCGCCGTCGGCGAGCCCCATGATTTCGACGTGTTGCTGCAGGGCAAAATCGTGGCGCACGTCAGTTGGAGCTTGGGCGGCATACACAACCAGCTCAATGCCTTGGCCGCTATCGCTGCAGCCGAGCATGTGGGCGTGCCACCCAAGCAGGCTGCAGATGCTCTGACCACGTTCGAAAACGTAAAACGCCGCATGGAAGTGCGCGCACAAATCGTATTGCCCGATAACAGTTCGTCAGAACCGGTCACCATTTACGACGACTTTGCACACCACCCCACGGCCATCCGCACCACCATCAACGGGCTGCGCCGCAGAGTGGGCAACGCACGCATCCTGGCGGTGTTCGAGCCCCGCAGCAACACTATGAAACTAGGCGCAATGAAAGCGCAACTACCCTGGAGCCTGGAGGAAGCCGACTTGGCCTTTTGCCACAATGGCGGGTTGGGTTGGGACGCGACGGCAGCTTTGGAACCTATGGGCGCGCGAGCCTGCGTGGCGGACACCGTTGAGGGAGTTATTGCACAGGTGTTAAGTCAAGTGCGGCCGGGTGACCACCTCCTTTGCATGAGCAATGGCGGCTTCGGCGGAATTCACCAAAAGCTTGAGCAGGCGTTACTCAGTCGTGATTAGCAAAGACCACGGACTGTCACAGAGACCAGCCAGCAGCCCGGGTTTAACTGGTACGAAGGGCGAACTAGTAGGTGACACTGAGTGTGTCGGCATCCACCTGCAGTAATTTCTTACCCAGGGCCGCGCTGGCTGCGGCGGCAAATGCAGCGCCCCATGCCGCATCGGCGAAATGTTTGGACCCTGCTTCACGGGCGATGACCACCACCTTATCGGCCAACAGCAGTTTGCCGGACGCGCGCAAAGGCTCGCACTCCAGTGCAGCAAACTGCTCATCCAGCCATTTGCGTGCCTCGTCATTGGCCAGCGGCTCCCGTCCTTCCGTACTGAAGGAAAACTCTTGACCTTCCACAATCACATTTACTTCGCTGCGCATTTAGGTTCCTCATTCATATCTATAGCGGAAGATTATCGCAAGAAGGGGGCGGGCGGGCTGACATATAGCAAGTCAACCCGCCACCTGCCACTGCGGCGTATCTGCCCCACCCCACGCAGGAGGGGAAACAACACCTTAACCCCGGCGCGCCTTCACAGCCTGTGACAGCACTTCCAGCGAAGCCAGCGAGTCGTCCCAGCCCAGGCAAGCGTCGGTAATGCTCTTGCCATACTCCAGCTTGCCGGCGTCGTCTTTGCCCGGAGTGAACTTCTGCGCACCCGCTTGCAGATGACTTTCGACCATGACGCCAAACACGCTCTTGGAACCGGCCGTGATTTGCGCCGCAATGTCGCGCGCGACTTCCAACTGCTTTTCATGCTGCTTGCTGCTGTTGGCATGGCTGCAATCCACCATCAGGGTGGTGGGCAGCTTGGACTTTCCCAGTTCGACACAGGCCGCTGCCACACTGGCCGCGTCGTAGTTGGTGGTCTTGCCGCCACGCAGAATCACGTGGCAATCCCGGTTGCCCTTGGTTTGCACAATCGCCACCTGGCCATTCTTGTGCACTGACAAAAAGTGGTGGGCACCGGCCGCGGCCTGGATGGCGTCGGTGGCAATCTTGATATTGCCATCGGTACCGTTCTTGAAGCCAATGGGCGCCGACAGACCGGAAGCCAGTTCACGATGCACTTGGCTTTCGGTGGTGCGGGCACCGATGGCTCCCCAGGAAATAAGGTCGCCTAGGTACTGGGGCGAGATCACATCCAGGAATTCGCTGCCAGCGGGAAGCCCCATGCGGTTAATTTCGATCAGCAACTGGCGCGCAATGCGCAGGCCTTCGTCAATGCGGAAACTCTCGTCCAGGTAAGGATCGTTAATCAACCCCTTCCAGCCGACCGTAGTGCGGGGCTTTTCGAAGTACACGCGCATCACAATTTCCAGCGTATCGGCATATTTCACACGCATCTCTTTCAGGCGACGTGCGTACTCCACGGCGGCAGCCGGGTCATGGATGGAACAGGGACCGATGACGACAAGCAACCTGTCGTCGGTACCAGCCATGATGTTGTGAATAGCGTGGC
>CAIQYP010000522.1 GCA_903876045.1 uncultured beta proteobacterium
GGCATGCGCCCTTGCCTAAAACCCATGCCCACTGCGGCCTGGATCAACCCACCACCAGAGCAAAGGAAGCCGACTGAAACAGCACAACCCTGTACCGTAAATTCATGAAGCAAGGTGTAGCAAAGTCATTGACACATTCCGGATTCGCAGACTTTGACTGCAAGCGAGCTTGTGAAATTTCGCTGGTGAGCCAATCGCCGAACTCCGTTGATCTGATCAAGTCATACATTGCAAATTCCCCTAATTTATAAAGTTGCGCAAATATTCGCAAATATTCGCAATAAACGTTGATCCGCGCAAATCCTCATCAAATCTCAGAATTCGGGGGAATCATATGACCCGCGCATGGTCCAAAAATGCGTAGCCCTGTGCGTAAATGGACTGAATGGGAAGCTCCAAATTTATCTCCTCCATCACCTTGCCGCGCAAACGGCTAATCATGGCCTCCACCCTTCGTCCGTTGCTGGATAAGCCTTTGGCTTCGAACGACGCCAGCAAATCAGCGCGGGATATTTCCTGCCCCTCTGCCTGTACCAGGGCGGCCAGCAACAAAGCCTCGCCTTTGCTTAACTTGCAAGCCTTGGCATTGGGCCCTGACAGCGTCAACCTGACGCGATCCACGCGCCATTGCACGGGCATGGGCGCCGGCTGCACCATGGAGAATTGGTGCGAACCTACCCGACGCAAGACACTTTGCAAGGTGGCATCCAGTTCCTCGGGATCAACGGGCTTGACCAGATAGGCATCCGCGCCACCCTTGAGCCCTTGGAGTCGTAACTCGCGCTCGCTGCGCCCGGTCATCATGACGATGCCTGAGAGAACATAGGGGCGTACCCGCGAGCAAAAATCGATACCACTGCCATCCGGCAAATTGATGTCCAGCAGCAGCAACCCAAAGCCTTGATGCAGCACCAGATCAGCCGCAGCGATTGTGTCCACCCCTTGAACCGCATAGCCAATCGAAGTCAGGTAGTCGGACAATTCAAGGCGAAGGTCCTCGTCATCTTCGACAATCAAGACCGAGTTCATAGAGCGCTCTCCAGTTCATCGGATGACAGCGGCACGCTGAGTGTAAAGAAGGCGCCACCGTCAACCCGGTCCGCATATTTCAAGGTGCCACCATGCGCTTGAGCGACGCGTTGTGTAATGGCTAAACCGATACCGAAGCCGTCCTTGAAGCCGGGTTGTTGCATGCGGTGGAATACAGAAAACATGCGCTCAATTTGGTCATCGTGAATGCCTGGCCCTCGATCGCTGACGCGGAAATGCAGCGCGGTGTCTGCCAACACTTCAAACCCAATAACACCGCCCGCGGGGCCAAACTTGGCAGCATTGGTCAGTAGATTTTCCAGGCCCATGAGCAGCAGATCGGTGTCCAATGAAACTGACGTCGGCAAGCCTTCACCATAGTCAACATCAAAGACGTAATCCACAAAAATTGCCCGTACCCGGCGCAAGACTTCGTCAGCAATTTGACGAGGGTCGGCAAGAGAAAAATGGGGTGAGAAATCTGCGTTGGCCAAGCGCTGCAATGTCAGATTGCGGTCGATCAAGGTACCCATTCTTTCCGCGTAGGTCTTGATCCTCCTGATTCGGGCCAGCACTTGTGGCCTGACCTCAGCCAATTCGTTTTCCAGATTTTTTACACCGATCAGGATGGCTGCCAAAGGCGAGCGCAGTTCATGGGCTACGAATGAAAAGAATATGGTTTGCTCTCCGCGCAATTTGCGCTCGCTCAAAAGCACCTCATTGGTCGTTTTAATCTCACCCAAGGCGGAGTCACGCTCACGTTTTACCGACTGCGAATCTACAAAGACACCGGCATGCACCAAAAAAATAAAGGCCAGAAGGCCCGGAACCCAGCTCAAATGCGTGAGCGCATTGGCGGGCAACACGCCAAGCAAAATCATTCGCCCCATCACGAAAGATATCAGCACGGCCACGTGCGCAGCAAAAAAATAGGCTGCCCCCTGGGTCTTGGAACGCCAACGAACCCAGGAAAGCCATCCGGTGCCACAGACAACCAGCAATGAGACGAGTTGCAACAGCGGCCCGCCCCAGACGTTGTACAGATTGAAAAACCGGGTAAAAGGGGCGGCAAGGGCGAGGCCATACGCGAGCGTGAAAAACTGACCCAGGCGAGGGTAGTCAGACCGGATGTTCAGCGCACTGCCAAACACCACCCCAACTAAAACCGTGTTGAATGCCAATGACCAAGGCACCAGCAAGTCCGCGATGACCGGAAGTGTGGGCGTAAAGAACTGGGCAACAAGCCCCAGACCAGAGGCGACCATCAGGAAAGCGTTGGCCGTAAGCAGCGCAAAAAGCAGAACTTTGCGTTCCTTGGTGAGCAACCAGTGAATGATGGAAATCAGGAATGACATAAAAATCATGCCAAGCACCGCACCAAAATAGAAAAGCTCGTGTTGCGCGTTGCCCCGCAGCGCGTCAGGTTGCCAAACCCTCAACGCACCTGCCAAACTGGAGTCTGAATCCAAGCGCAGGTAAAAGGTCTGTGCTTGGGTGTCCGGAAATTCGAGTGCAAATACCGGGAAACGAAACTTCAATGCACGGTCGGCAAATGCAAATTGGTCACCGGCCTGCGCGGCCGTAAAACCTGAGGCCGATCGCGAATAGAGGCGCAAGTCGTTGATAAAGGGATTGGTGTACTCCAGATACCAGGTCCACGGTGCAGACTCCTGGCGTTGCAAGGTCAGGCGCAACCAGACCACTTCCTTTGCATAGCCAAGTTGGGGAGGCCCGGTCAATGACACAAAGCGGGCGGCAACATTAGGGCGCTCCAGTTCATCGACGGTAAGCCTGCCAGTAGCGTCCTTCAGTATGGCGAGGTCTGCGCCTTGCAGTATGTAATTCGACTCGGCAGCAGACAACACACCCGCTTCGCACCCAAGACTACCGAGTGCCGCTAAAGCAAAAATCAAATGAATAAGGGTGTGCGGCATTTTTCGGCTCATCAACGTGAATCGCCTCCCCGCGGCGTTTGGTCTATCGAGCCAATTCTATGCACACTTATGCGCACAGTCGCTATTTATTCTTAACACACTCACCGAAACGATCTGCATGGTTTTTAGGCATGCGACGCCAGCCCAATAGGCATGCGGGTTTGCCATGCTTACCCCACAGTTATCCCCAGCTCAGCGCACAGATTGTGTGGAGGGATTGTTGGCTTGCAAGGACTGCCAGACGGCTTCCATCCTGCTGGTGACGGCCGCATCCATGCCCATGGGCCGGCCCCATTCGCGGCTGGTTTCACCCGGCCATTTGTTGGTGGCATCTATGCCCATCTTGCTGCCCAGACCGCTCACCGGTGAGGCAAAGTCGAGGTAATCGATGGGGGTGTTGTCTGCCAACAGGGTGTCGCGAATCGGATCCACGCGGGTCGTGATGGCCCAGATAACTTCGGCCCAGTCGCGGATGTTGACGTCCTCGTCCACCACCACGATGAACTTGGTATACATGAACTGGCGCAGAAAGCTCCAGATGCCAAACATCACACGCCGCGCATGGCCGGGGTAGGACTTCTTGATCTGCACCACGGCCATGCGATAGCTGCAACCTTCGGGCGGCAGATAAAAGTCGGTGATCTCAGGGTACTGTCGTTGCAGCAAGGGCACGAACAATTCGTTCATGGCCAAGCCCAACATGGCAGGCTCATCCGGCGGCTTGCCGGTGTAGGTGGAGTGGTAGATGGGCTCGCGCTTGCGCGTGATGCGGTCTATGGTGAACACGGGGAAGACGGCCTGCTCGTTGTAATAGCCGGTGTGGTCACCATACGGGCCTTCGAGCGCATGCTCAAAGCCGGTGGCGTGGTTCGCATCCGGGTAAATATGGCCTTCGAGCACGATTTCGGCAGAGGCGGGCACGCGCAATTCACTGCCCATGGCCTTGACCAGTTCAGTGCGACTGCCACGCAGCAGCCCGGCAAACTGGTATTCCGACAGGCTGTCGGGCACTGGCGTCACGGCACCCAGAATGGTGGCAGGGTCTGCACCCAGGGCCACGCAGACAGGATAGGGCTCGCCTGGGTGTGCAATACCGTGCTCTCGGAAATCGAGCGCACCGCCGCGCTGCGGCAACCAGCGCAGGATGACCTTGTTGCGCGCGATCACCTGCTGGCGGTAAATGCCCAGATTTTGCCGTGGTTTGTTCGGGCCCCTGGTAATCACCAGGCCCCAGGTAATCAGTGGCGCCACGTCGCCGGGCCAGCAATGCTGGATCGGCAAATTGGCCAGATCCACGTCATTGCCTTCGAGAACCACGTCCTGACAAGCAGCCGAGCGCAACTCCTTGGGTGCCATGCTCCACAGCGTTTTCACCATAGCGCCCAGGCCCATGAATTCCTTGAAGCCGCGCGGCGCCTCCGGCTCTTTCAGCGAAGCCAGCACCTGACCGAACTTTCGCATCTCACTGATGTCCGACACGCCCATGCCTAAAGCCACGCGGCGCGTACTACCAAACAGATTGCCCAACACAGGAATGCTGTGGCCCGTGGGGTTTTCAAACAGCAGGGCCGGGCCACCGGCACGTAAGCTGCGGTCGCACAGGGCCGTCATTTCCAGATGCGGCGAAACCGGTTGCGCCACACGCACGAGTTCGCCCATCTGCTCCAGCTGGGCCATGAATTCGCGCAAATCCCGATAGGCCATGCTAGGTCAGGCCAGCTTAGCCATGGGTGCGAGTTCCTGCGGTAAACCGCTCCAGCGCTGCGCGTCTAGTTGCGGCAGCCCCAGCACGTCCAGCACGCGGCTGACGGTCTGGTTCACCATCTCATCTATCGAGGCCGGTGCGTTGTAGAAACTGGGCATCGGCGGGAAGATGATGCCGCCCATTTCAGTCACCGTGGTCATGTTGCGCAGGTGCGCCAGATTGAGTGGCGTCTCGCGCACCATGAGCACCAGGCGCCGCCGCTCCTTGAGCATGACATCAGCCGCGCGCGTCAACAGGTTGTCGGACAGGCCCAGCGCCACTGCAGCCAAGGTGCGCATGGAGCAAGGTGCGATCACCATGCCGTCGCACTGAAACGAACCACTGGCAATTTGTGCGCCCACGTCGTGTGCTGCGTGCACCACATCGGCCAACGCTTCCACATGGGCGCGGTCCATCTTCATCTCGTGGCGCAGCGTTAGCAGGCCTGCACCAGAAACAGTCAAATGCGTTTGCACATCCGGCATGGCTTTGAGCACTTGCAGCAGGCGCACACCGTAGATGGCACCGCTGGCGCCGGTAATCGCAACAATGATTTTTTTCATATCAAGCCGGCATCAAGCGTGACTTCAGGCTGGCAAACACGCGCGAGGGTTTGAACTGCTCCAGCGTGACAAGGGGCGCTTCAATGGCGTCCAGCGTGTTCTTCACCAACAGCCCGAGTTCGGTATCGCCCTCCATCGACAGGCGACGACTGAAGAACAGCGTATCCGGGTCTTCCTGGCGGCGCGCCAACAGCAAGAAGTCGTAGGCACTGGCAGCAATGGTGAGGTCTGCCTCGCCGGCGTTCCGGCTGGCGACAAAACGACCATTGACCCACGCAAAGTCAAAGGCCCACTGCGTATCCGTCACACGCAATCGCAGCTTCTTGCCCACCAGCAGCGGTGTCACATCGCTGGCTAAGTGCCTGGTCAGCGCCAGGTTCAACCCGCCCACGAACAGCAGCGAGCCGGGATAGGCAGGCAAGCGGGATAGCAGATCACCGACAGGTTTGGGGACGAGATAAGCGGGTGTTGTCATGGTGGAGTCCTTGTTAATCAGGCCAGCGCAACTTGCGCTTCCAGAGCGTGTGTTTTGGAGATGATTTGGTCGAGGCCAGGTTTGCCATACCAATAGCCATTGCAGGGCTCACCGGGCAAAAATGCGGCAATGCTTTGCTGTGCCTGTGCCGCGCTGTGTGTGCCTTTGCGCACCGCGTCAAAGGCCTGCAGAATCTCCAGCGTGTTGCTGGATTGCGGACTGATGCGCAGCACATCCACGCCGAGCGCGCGCATATCCTCTAATTCGGCCAGCAGCAGGTGCACCCGGGCCGACTGCGTCTGCGTGCCGTTGAGCACCAGGAAACTTTCGTCTTCGCGGGTACGCATCAACAGACCATCGGGATAGTGGATGCAGCTGAACTGGCAATCATCTTTGGGCACATTGCGGTGCCGTGCCGTAAAGCAGCGCGCCGAAAATGCCAGCGGCATGCGGCCATACGCAAACACCTCTGTCTGCAAGTTCGCCGGGCGATCACGCAGGATCAGCGCCAGATCGTCGCGGCTCATCTCCAGCGGCATCACCCACCGTTCGGCACCCAAACCCGCCAGCCATTGCAACGTGGGCAGGTTGTAGACGTTGAGATGCGGCCCCGCCACAAAGGGCACCTTGGAGGCCAGGCGGTGCACTGCGCCCATATCATTGGCTTCGACCTTGAAGTGCGTGTTGGCCGTAATCTTGTGCAGCACGGTGACGTCGGATCCGGACTCGATCAGCACCTGCGTAGAGAGCACCACTTCCTTGCCTGCAGCACGCAGGCGCCCGGCAATATCGAGCCAGTCGTTCAGGCGCATTTCGTGGCGGCGCGAGCAGACGGTTTCACCAAGGTAGACGATGTCCACCGGCGCGTTTGCCACCATGGCGTAAAAGGCCAGCGTGGTTTCACGCGGCCAGTAATACAGAAGAGGACCCAGGGCGAGTTTCACAGTAGCATTCCTAAAACTAAAGACGGGTTTATTCCTTTGCCACATCGAGTGTGAACGCGAAGACCCGCCGCAGACAGTGCGAAACGCACGGCAAGGCGGGGCGACAAAGTGCACGCTTGATTTGGCAAAGGAATCATTTCCAGGGGCGGTGGTAGGCGCCTAGTGTGTGCTGCTGGCCTTCGGCCACCTTGTCCAGCGACGTCATCCAGACCGGCTTGGCGGAATAGCGATGCGGATTGGCCACGCAGGTATCAATCGCCTCGCGCCAGACCTTGGTGACCTGCGCCACATAGGCCGGGCTGCGCTGGCGCCCTTCGATCTTGATAGCGCTGACCCCCATCGCCAGCAACTGCGGCAGCAACTCCAGCGTGTTCAGGCTGGTGGGATCTTCCACGGCGTAATAGTTGTGGTCATCGCCGACATCAAAGCGGCCCTTGCACAGCGTCGGGTAACCGGCGTTTTCACCCGGGGCGTAGCGGTCAATCAGCACGCCATTCAGGCGCGACTCACGGCCCAGTGGCGTCTCCTGCCAGCGCACCGCCTTGGGTGGCGAGCACACACCGTGCGTGTTAGGCGCCTCGCCTGTGACATAGGAGGAAAGCGCGCAGCGCCCTTCCACCATCACACACAGGCTGCCAAAGCCAAACACTTCAATCTCCACCGGCGTCTTTTCCAGCAACTGCTCCACCTGCACCATGGAAAGCACGCGTGGCAGCACTGCGCGGGCGATGCCGAAGTGCTCGTAATAGAAATTGATGGCTTCGTAATTAGTGGCCGAGCCCTGCACCGACAGATGCAGACGCAGGTTGGGATGGTGCTTTTGCGCATAGCCCATCAGGCCGGGGTCGGCCAGGATGACGGCGTCCACCCCGGAGGCGGCGGCGCGGTCTACGGCGCTGTGCCAGGTCTGCACATTGGCTGCCTGCGGGTAGGTGTTGAGGGCCACCAGCACCTTACGACCCCGTGCGTGGGCGTAGGCAATGCCGGTGTTGATGGCGGCCTCGTCAAAATTCAGACCGGCAAAGTTGCGTGCATTGGTGGCGTCCCGAAAGCCGAGATAGACGCAGTCTGCGCCCTCGTCCACCGCCGCCTTGAGTGCGGGCAGGCTGCCCGCCGGACATACCAACTCCATTTTCCTTGTGGGAGATGCAATTGCTGCTGTCGCAGGCGCACTTGGCGCTTGGGTTGTCAAAACCATGGGGATTGGCCCGACTCCGGCATCATAAGAACGTCAGCAATTCAGGCAATAAAAGTTGTTGGGCGAAGCTAACAGCCCATTGCAATACGGCCAATGATGTAGGTCAACCACGCCATAGATAACCGCGCTGGCAAACGCTCGCAGAGCTGCTAATCTGTCAACCATTCAAACCACCAGCCAAAGACCATGCCCAACCAGCACACCAAAGACTTTGCCTCCGAGGCCGTGAGCCAGCTGCGCGCCGATCTGGCGCTAGCCCTGCGGGCCGCAGCCTTTCACGGCCTGGCCGAGGGCGTGTGCAACCATTTCAGCGTCGAGTTGCCGGACCAGTCCGGGCGCTTTTTGCTGAACCCGCGCGGCCTGCTGTGGGAAGAGGTGCAGGCCGATGACATTGTGCTGATTGATGTGCACGGCAACATCCTGGCTGGTCGCCATGCGGTGGAGCCCACCGCCATGTACATCCACGCCGCCATCCACCGCATCGCCAAAAAAGCCTGCGTGCTGCACACCCATATGCCCTATGCCACGGCGCTGACGCTCACGCCGCAGCGCATGCTGGACACCTGCCTTTCGCAAAACGCCATGCGCTTCCATGGCCGCACTGCGGCAGACGCGCACTACAACGGGCTGGCCCTGGATAGCGCCGAGGGCGAACGCATCGCGCATGCCATGCAGGGTGCTGATGTGGTGTTTCTGGGCAACCACGGCGTGGTGGTCTGCGCCCAACGTATGGACTACGCCTACGACGATCTGTACTATTTGGAGCGTGCCTGCTGCGTGCAAGTGCTGGCCCAGTCCACGGGCCAGCACCTGGCGCCGGCCTCCCCGGCCATTGCACAGAAGGTGATGGAGCAGACCCTTAGTGAGCGCCTGCAGTCCGAATTATTCTTTGCCGCCCTGGGCAGAAAGCTGTGAGAAAAAAATGACTTCACCTGATTATTCCAAAGGGGTCGCCTGCGTGCGCGGCCAGTATGTGCCGATTGCCGAGGCCAGCATTCCGATAACCGACTGGGGCTTTTTGCGCTCTGACGCCACCTACGACGTGGTGACGGTGTGGGACGGCGCCTTTTTCCGGATGGACGCGCACCTGGAGCGCTTTCTGCTGAGCTGCAAGCGCTGGCGTCTGGACCCCGGCCTCAACGCCGAGCAGATCGCACAAACACTAACGCAATGCGTGCGTCTGAGCGGGCTGCGCGCCTCCTATGTAGAGATGATCTGCACCCGTGGCCAGCCACCCTGGGGTTCACGCGACCCGCGCCTGGCAGTCAACCAGTTTTATGCCTTTGCCGTGCCCTATGTCTGGCTGGCCAATGAGGCGCAGCGTGCCAACGGGCTGCACCTGTGCATTAGTGATGTACAGCGCATCCCGTCAGCCTCGGTGGACCCGCGTGCCAAAAATTACCACTGGAACGACCTGACCATGGGCCTGTTGGGCGCGTTGGATGCCGGTGCCGATAGCGTGGTGCTGGTGGATGCGCAAGGCAATGTGGTGGAGGGGCCAGGCTTCAATGTGTTTTGCGTGCGCCAAGGCGCGGTGGTGACACCGGCACAGGGCATGCTCGAAGGCATTTCGCGCCGCACGGTGATCGAGATGGCGCAGTCGCTCCGGTTGGAAGTGCAGGTACGCGCCCTGCCCGCTGATGAGTTGCGCAGTGCCGATGAAGTGTTCCTTTCCACCTCGGGTGGCGGCGTATTGCCGGTGACGGTGGTTGATGGTGCTGCGATAGGCGACGGCAAGCCCGGCGCCATCACGCGCCGTCTGGTGGAGACCTATTGGGCCTGGCATAGGGACCCGGCATTGAACCGCGCTATCGACTACACCTGATTGCGGACGCAAAAAAATAGGCCCGATTTCTCGGGCCTATTCAGGGTCGGCAGCAGCGATTAAGCAGCAGCGTCAATGATGGCGTTGAAGGTGGCGCTGGGGCGCATCACAGCCAACACCTTCTCCTTGTCGGCCAGGTAGTAGCCACCAATGTCAACCGGCTTGCCTTGCACAGCTTTCAGCTCGTCGATGATCTTGGCTTCGTTATCTGCCAGGGCCTTGGCCATGGGAGCGAAGTGGGCCTGCAGATCCTTGTCTTCGGTCTGTGCGGCTAATTCCTGAGCCCAGTACAGAGACAAATAGAACTGGCTGCCACGGTTGTCGAGCTGACCGGTCTTGGTGCTTGGGCCCTTGTTGTTGTCCAGCAGTTTGCCGGTGGCCGCATCCAAAGCTTTGGACAGGATCTTGGCCTTGTTGTTGCCGGTCTTGATACCCAGATCTTCCATGCTCACGGCCAGTGCCAGGAACTCACCCAGCGAGTCCCAGCGCAGGTGGTTTTCTTCCACCAGTTGCTGCACATGCTTGGGGGCGGAGCCGCCGGCACCGGTTTCGTACATGCCGCCGCCTGCCATCAAAGGCACGATGGACAGCATCTTGGCGCTGGTGCCCAGCTCCATGATGGGGAACAGGTCGGTCAGGTAATCGCGCAGGATGTTACCGGTGGCACTGATGGTGTCCAGACCGCGAATGACGCGCTCCAGCGAGTAGCGCATGGCGCGCACCTGGCTCATGATCTGGATGTCCAGACCGGAGGTGTCGTGCTCATGCAGGTACATCTTGACCTTGGTGATCAGTTGGGCTTCGTGCGGACGGTACTGGTCGAGCCAGAACACCACCGGCATGCCGGAATTGCGGGCACGCGTGACGGCCAGTTTGACCCAGTCGCGAATGGCGGCGTCTTTGCACTGGCACATGCGCCAGATGTCACCGGCTTCCACGTTCTGGCTCAGCAGCACTTCGCCGGAGGCGATGTCGGTGATGTTGGCGACGCCGTCTTCGGCAATTTCGAAGGTCTTGTCGTGCGAGCCGTACTCTTCAGCCTGCTGGGCCATCAGGCCGACGTTAGGCACCGTGCCCATGGTCTTCGGGTCAAAGGCGCCATGCCATTTGCAGAAGTTGATGATTTCCTGGTAGATGCGGGCAAAGGTCGATTCGGGCATCACGGCTTTGACGTCCTTCAGGCGGCCGTTGGCGTCCCACATCTTGCCGCCGTTACGAATCATGGCGGGCATGGAGGCGTCCACAATGATGTCGTTGGGCGAGTGGAAGTTGGTAATGCCCTTGGCCGAATCGACCATGGCCAACTCGGGGCGGTGCTCGTGGCAGGCGTGCAGGTCGCGCTTGATCTCGTCCTGCTTGCTTTGCGGCAAAGTGGCGATCTTGCCGTACAGGTCGGCCATGCCGTTGTTGACGTTGACGCCCAGTTCCTTGAACAAGTCGCCGTGCTTGGCGAACGCATCTTTGTAGAAAATCTTCACGCAGTGGCCGAACACGATGGGGTGCGACACCTTCATCATGGTGGCCTTGACGTGCAGCGAGAACATCACACCGGTCTTGCGCGCGTCTTCGATTTCCTGCTCGTAAAAGGCTTCCAGCGCCTTCTTGCTCATGAACATGCTGTCGATGACTTCGCGGTCCAGCAGCTTGGTGCTGGGCTTCAGGACAATGGTCTTGCCAGACTTGGTGATGAGTTCCATCTTCACTTCACGGGCGCGGTCCAGGGTAATGGACTTTTCGCCATGGTAGAAGTCGCCACTGTGCATGTGCGACACGTGTGAACGCGAAGCCTGGCTCCACTCGGCCATGCTGTGCGGGTTCTTGCGGGCAAATTCCTTGACGGCCTTGGGGGCACGGCGGTCGGAGTTGCCTTCACGCAGCACCGGGTTCACCGACGAACCGATGCAACGGGCGTAGCGTGCACGGATGGCTTTTTCTTCGTCCGTCTTGGGATCTTCGGGGTAATCCGGCAAGGCATAGCCCTTGCCCTGCAGTTCACGGATGCAGGCAATCAGCTGGCCCACCGAGGCGCTGATATTGGGCAACTTGATGATGTTGGCTTCGGGCTTGAAGGTCAGCTTGCCCAATTCGGTCAAGGTGTCGGGTGCGCGTTGCGCTTCCGTCAGGTTTTCAGGGAAGGAAGCCAACACACGGGCAGCCACCGAAATATCACTCTCAGCCACTTCAATGTCGGCAGGCTTGGCAAAGCTGCGAATGATGGGCAGGAACGCACAGGTGGCCAGAAACGGCGCTTCGTCTGTGAGTGTGTAAATGATTTTTGACTTGTCGGCGGCCATTGGTACCCCTCATGCTATTTGGTTGATCGATTTTTTGAAATCGCGCTACTGTATTCGATGACAGTGTCAGAAAACTGACTACGGAAATGTACGACTTTTGCAGGCCCAGCGGCCCGAAGGGCAGCGCCTTCCACGCCCCTTGAGCTGAATTGTTGACTTAAGCCAATGGAACCCTAGATCAGCCACAAACCGAGCGAAACCAACGCCATCAGCAGCAAACCAGCAACCAGCAGGCGCGCAGGTGTCCAACGCGAAGGCACACTTTCTTGCTGAGTGGCTTGCGCAGGGTTTTGGCCTGCATAACGGTCCGACTGGTTCGTAAACCGGGTTTTGCACTTGGTGCCGCAAAAGAAATAATTGTGACCTTGGCGTTCCAGATGATGAAACGATTTGCCGGTCACGGTCATGCCGCACACGGGATCTTTAAATACGCAGTTACTTTCCATAGAGCCATTTTGCGCTACTCAGGCGCGCTACTCCGTTGACCCCAGGGCAAGAAGAAATGGGTGTTCATTTGGTAGACATCCCCGCAACCTCCTTTTGATCGGCGAATCTGAACTAAACATGAATTCCCCAAACGCAATGCCTGGTGCACGGTAAAATTTCATTTAATCGGTACATATATCGTTTCAGTTATCGCTCCATGACCAACCGCCTTACCCAAATCCGCACAGCACTGGCAACCGGCCCAGTGCCTGCAGAATCATTGCGCGCGGGCTTGGGGGTTTCGCGTCCCACACTTGCGAGAACGCTGGCGGCCATGCCCGGTGAAATCGTTACATTGGGCGCCGCACGTTCTACCCGATATGCCCTGCGGGACAATTTTCGGGGGTTCGCCGACATACCGGTGTATCGCGTCAACGAGGCGGGGCAAATCAAACCACTGGGACTGCTTAGACCAGTAAAGCCTGACGGATTCGTTATGGTGCAACCCGATGGCGTAACAGTCCACCATGAAGGGCTGCCATGGTGGTTGACCGACATGCGGCCGCAAGGCTTTCTCGGGCGAGCCTATGCGCATCAACACGCAACTGCGTTAGGTCTGCCTCCGGACGTGCGGCATTGGAGTGATAGCGAAGCGCTACGCGCCCTGCTATCCATCGGGGGAGACGCTGTGGGCAATCTACTGTTGGGCGACCTCGCCAGAGACAGATTTATCCACACACCCGCGCCGGTTGTTGTTACCTCCGACGACTACCCTCGCCTTGCTGCTGAAGCGCTCACTTTTGAGGATACCTGGTCATCGGCCGGCGGCGAGCAACCAAAGTTCTGCGCCTACACCGTGGGCGGCCACGTCCTGGTCAAATTTACCGCGCCAGAGGACAACCCCGTTGCCGCGCGATGGCGTGATCTGCTTTTGGCGGAACATCTGGCATTGGAAACGCTCGCAAGTTCTGGTGTGAGCGCCGCCCGGTCCATGGTGGTGGACGTTGGAGCACAGCGCTTTTTGGAAATTCAACGTTTCGACCGAGTAGGTGTCCATGGGCGATGCGCCCTGCTCTCGTTGGCTTCGCTCGATGGCCAGTTCGTTGGCAATGCCACCGCGCCTTGGCCAGTGGTAACTTCAGAACTGGCCAGGCAAAAGGTCATCACCACGCAGGCGCATGCTGCTGGGGCGTTTCTGTATGCGTTCGGAACCCTTATTGGAAACACCGATATGCATGCCGGCAACCTGTCGTTTGTGAGTGACCATGGGCGGCCATACGCGTTAAGCCCCGCCTACGACATGCTCCCCATGGCATTCAGTCCGACCTCTGGCGGTGTGCTGAGAGACACTCTGTCTGTTGCATACCTTCACCCGTCGATTGCTGGTGACACATGGCGTGCCGCACAGGCACGGGCAGTTGCGTATGTGAGCGGGTTGAGCGATGACACCCGATTCAGTGACGCCTTTCAGCCGTGCATTGACGCGCTGCGTACGCAAATCGCAGCTGCGTCACAGCGGATCGGAAGGCTGGGATAGGACGCGAGTGCCCCAGCTGCCGCCAGCTTAGCTAGCCAATTGTTGCTCCAGCTTGTGCAGCACCTCATAGCAGGCCAATACACCTGCCACGCTGCTGTTGGGCTCACGTACCTCGCGCATGGCTGCGAAGAATTCGCGGTCCTGCAACTCGATGCCGTTCATGGACACGTCCACTTGGCTGACATCAATCTTCTCTTCCTTGCCATTACTCGTCGATTGCCACAGGTCGTCGTACCGGGCAATGTAGGTTGCCGTGTCGCCGATGTAGCGGAAGAAGGTGCCCAGCGGGCCGTCGTTGTTGAAGCTGAGCGACAGCGTGCAGATCGCACCATTGGCCGCTTTGAGCTGGATGCTCATGTCCATGGCAATACCCAACACCGGATGGATGGGGCCTTGGATGGCGTTGGCCTGGACGATGGGGCTACCGCACTGATAAGCAAACAGGTCCACCGTGTGGGCCGCGTGGTGCCACAGCAGGTGGTCGGTCCAACTGCGCGCCTGCCCCAGTGCGTTGCTGTTGGTGCGGCGAAAGAAGTAGGTTTGCACATCCATCTGCTGGATGTTGAATCTGCCAGCGGCGATTTCTTTGTGCACGTATTGATGGCTGGGGTTGAAGCGGCGGGTGTGGCCACACATGGCGACCAGCCCGGTCTGCTTGGCCAGCGCCACGACTTCCTGCGCGCCCTTGAGGCTATCGGCCAGGGGAATTTCCACCTGCACATGCTTGCCGGCCTTCAGGCAGGCCATGGTCTGGTCGGCGTGCATTTGCGTCGGCGTGCAGAGGATGACGGCGTCGAGTTCGGGCAATGCCAGGCTGTCGGCCAGCTCGGTGGTGACGTGCTGGATGCCGTACTTGTCGGCCACTTCCTGTGTCTTGCCCAAGTCGCGGCTGATCAGCGAGATCACTTCCACACCGTCAATATTTTTGATGCCGTCCAGATGCTTGATGCCGAATGCGCCGGCACCAGCCAGGGCTACTTTGATTTTTTTACTCATGCGAGTCTCCGTAGAGCCGCCACTAGGAGGCGAGAGCCCCCTTGGGGGGCAGTGAATGAAATGAACGTGGGGGTCATGTCCTATTTGTTTTCCAAGATGAGATGACCCACTGCGGTGTTGGAAGCCGGCACGTGGAAGAAGCGGTGCTTGAGATTGACACCCTCGGCACGACCGGCCACATCGCCCATGGCGCCGCGAGCGATCAGCCACATCACCAGTTCAATGCCTTCGCTACCCGCTTCGCGCACAAAGTCGATGTGTGGAATGGCGGCGGCTTTCGCGGGGTCGGCAATCAGCTTGTCGAGAAATGCGTTGTCGAACTCCTTGTTGATCAGACCGGCGCGCGGGCCCTGCAACTGGTGGCTCATGCCGCCGGTGCCCCAGATGTGCACGTTCAGGTCTTCGTCATAGCTCTCGACGGCCTTGCGTATCGCCTGGCCGAGGTTGAAGCAGCGCTGGGCGCTGGGCACCGGATACTGCACCACGTTCACCGCAAACGGAATCACCGGGCAAGGCCACTTGAAATCATCCCTGGGCGGGTTGCCGCACATCAGCGACAACGGCACCGTCAAGCCGTGGTCCACGTCCATCTTGTTGACAATGGTCAGGTCAAAGTCCTGCTGGATCACCGACTGCGCAATGTGCGAGGCCAACTCCGGGTGGCCGATCACCGTGGGGACCGGGCGCGCGCCATAGCCTTCGTCGGCAGGCTGATACTGGCCCGCAGTGCCGATGGCGAAGGTGGGGATCATGTCAAGGCTGAAGGCGGTGGCGTGGTCGTTGTAGACCAGGAAAATGACGTCGGGCTGGTTGTCCTTCATCCACTGTTTGGAATATTCGTAACCGGCAAACACCGGTTGCCAGTAGGGCTCCTTGTCCTTGCCTGAGTCGAGTGCGGCACCAATCGCGGGAACGTGCGAGGTGTAAACGGAAGCGGTTATGCGTGCCATGGTCAGACCTTTTTGATTTTGTTGGCTGAGCCTTGCGGCTGGTTCTTGGCTTGCGCGTCGCCGTCTTCGCCGATATAGCGATTGCCTTCGATGCTGCGGCCACCGCCAATCATCATGGCGCGGTATTCCTCTTCGGTCATGCCGGTCATGCTGCCCGCCATCTGCTGGAACGAGAGGCCATCGGTAGCGCCGATCTTGGCCAGGAAATAGATGTTGCCGCCAGCGGCCATGCAGCGATTCAGGTCACGCGTCAGTACGCCCTGCTTCTGCTCTTCGGTCATGGGCCACTCGTCCAGGTAGGCCCGCTCATCCGCCTTGAAGCGCGCGCGGTTCTCGGCCTTCATCAGGCTCATGCAGAACTGGTTGAGGTGGTAGCCCTTGCGGGATTGCTCGGCATCAAAAATGATGGTGCCGGGGACGTCGAGATACGGTTTTTCTAAAGCCATTTGGTAGTACCTAACAAATCGCCGCAGGGCCGCCCCAAGGCGATTTCGCCCCTTGAGGGGGCAGAGAACCACGCGCAGCGGGAAGCGTGGGAATTCATAGTTCTTCGGGCCAGTAAAGGCGCATGGGGTTGATGACCAAGAGCTTCTGCTGCAACTCTGCAGTGGTGGCAATGTGCGGAATGAAGTCCACCAGCAGGCCGTCATCGGGCATGTGGTCTTTCAGGTTCGGGTGCGGCCAGTCGGTGCCCCACAGCACGCGGTCCGGAAACTCATCGACGATGCGCTTGGCAAAAGGAATCACGTCGGTGTAATAGCCCCCAACCCTGGCTTTGCCAGGCCCCCCAAGAGGGTGCAGTCGTTCTTGAGGCGGCTCGGCGAACGCCTGAGCGTTCTGCTCACCATTCAAAGCTTTGGGGCCGGTGACCGACAGACGCTCAGGACAACTCACCTTGCTCCACACATTGGTGTGCTCGCGCATCATCTTCACGAACAGTGCGAACTCGGGGCCGTCCACCGGCTTGCTGACATCGGGGCGGCCCATGTGGTCCACCACCACCGTGGTCGGCAAGGCGGTGAAGAATTCCCACAGCTCGGGCAGATCCACCGCTTCAAAGTAGATCACCACATGCCAGCCCCATTTCGCAATCCGACCGGCGATTTCGAGCAGCTCGTCCTTGGGCGTGAAGTCCACCAGGCGCTTGACGAAGTTGAAACGCACGCCGCGCACCCCGGCGTCGTGCATGGCTTGAATCTCCTGGTCCGTCACGCTGCGCTTGACGGTGGCCACGCCACGCGCCCGTCCGTTGGCGTGCACCAGCGCATCCACCATGGCGCGGTTGTCGGCACCGTGGCAAGTGGCCTGCACGATTACGTTACGGGCAAAGCCGAGGTGGTCGCGCAAAGCGTAAAGCTGAGCCCTGGAAGCATCGCAGGGCGTGTACTTGCGCTCGGGCGCATACGGAAATTCAGCGCCGGGGCCGAACACATGACAGTGCGCGTCGACGGCACCGGTGGGCACCTGGAAGCGGGGCTTGGAAGGGCCGGTGTACCAGTCCATCCAACCTGCAGTTTTAGTGAAATCACCAGTAGTGGGCTTTGACATTGGATTAGCTTGTGTGAAGTTGGCGGGAAGCATTGGGGCAACGCAGTCTGGCGATTTGTGTCCGAAGGACAGTATGAGCCGGGCTGCGTTGCTCCAATGCTGATCGAGATAAATGACTCAGTCGATGTACCGCAAACCCGCAACCGCCAGCGGCTCGCGCATCTTGTACATATCCAGCCCCAGCACACCGGCAGCAAACTTCTCGCGCTTTTCGCCCTCAAAGCTTTCGCGCTTTTCAGCAGCATCAGCCACTTCCTGAGCGCGAACAGCGGGCACGACGACGATGCCATCGACATCGGCTATCACCACGTCACCCGGCTTGACTTGCGCGCCTGCGCAGATCACATCGATGTTGACGGAGCCCAACGTGGCCTTGATGGTGCCCTTGGCGTTGATGGCGCGGCTGAATACAGGGAAGCCCATTCTTTCCAACTCATCCACATCGCGCACACCGCCGTCAATGATCAGGCCCATGGCGCCACGCGCCTGGAAGCTGGTGGCCAAGAGGTCGCCAAAAAAGCCATCAAAGCTGTCGGTGGTGCAAGCGGCCACCACCACGTCACCGGGCTGAATCTGCTCCGCGGCCACATGCATCATCCAGTTGTCGCCGGGTTGCAGCAGCACGGTCACGGCCGTGCCGCACATGCGCGCGCCCTTGTAGATGGGGCGCATATAGGTCTTCATCAGGCCGACGCGGCCCATGGCCTCGTGGATGGTGGCGACACCAAAGCGGCCAAGCTTCTCGACGGCGGCCTTGTCGGCGCGCACGATGTTGCGTTTAACGATTCCGAGTTCGTACATGCTCATTTGCCTTTCTGTTGAAGGGCTGCGTCCAGGCGCGGGAATACGCGGCGCACATTGCCTTCATAAATCTGGAAGCGATCGTCGTCGCTCAAGATCTTCGACGATTCGATATAGCGTTTGGTGTCGTCAAAATAGTTGCCGGTCTGCGGATCGATGCCGCGCACGGCACCAATCATCTCGGAGGCAAACAGCACGTTCTTCACCGGAATGACGGTGTTGAGCAAGTCGATGCCAGGCTGGTGGTAGACGCAGGTGTCGAAGAAGATGTTGTTCAACAAATGCTCTTCCAGCAGCGGCTTTTTGAGTTCTTGCGCCAAACCACGGAAGCGGCCCCAGTGGTAAGGCACTGCGCCGCCGCCATGCGGAATCAGGAAGCGCAGCGTCGGGAATTCCTTGAACAAGTCACTGGTCAGGCACTGCATGAAGGCGGTCGTGTCGGCATTCAGGTAATGCGCGCCGGTGGTGTGGAAGCAGGCGTTGCAGCTGGTTGACACATGGATCATGGCGGGGATGTCGTACTCCACCATCTTCTCAAAAATGGGATACCAGTGCTTGTCGCTCAAGGGCGGTGAGGTCCAGTGGCCACCGCTCGGGTCCGGGTTCAGGTTGATGCCGACGTTGCCATATTCCTTGATGCACTTTTCCAGCTCGGGGATGCAGGTGGCGGGGTCCAC
>CAIQYP010000523.1 GCA_903876045.1 uncultured beta proteobacterium
ATCAAGTTCCTGGCACCAGCGGTCACGCGTGACCTTGGCCAGAATAGAAGCCGCGGATATCGCGGGTACCGTGACGTCGCCACGAACAATCGCTTCGGCAAGCACGTCCAGGACCGGAAGCCGGTTGCCATCTACCAAAACTTTGTGAGGTTTCAAGCGCAAGCCATCGACGGCACGACGCATAGCCAACATAGTGGCCTGCAAAATATTGAGTTCGTCAATTTCCTCCACACTCGCCTCAGCTACGGAACAACACAAGGCCTTGGCGCGGATCTCGTCGTATAGCTTTTCGCGCCGCAACGGGCTGAGTTTCTTGGAGTCGTTCAGGCCCTTTATCGGGTTCATGTCGTCCAAAATCACTGCGGCAGCCACCACGGGCCCAGCCAATGGTCCACGTCCAGCTTCGTCGACACCGGCAATCAGGCCTTGAATGTCCCAAGCGAATGCAGTTTGCTGGACTTTTAGGGACTTAGCTTTGGAGGATTTTTTCGATGGCATCGGTAGCTATTTTCGCGGTATCGCGCTGCAATTCCAGGTGCATGGCTTCAAATTTTGTCCGCAGTGACTGCAAGCGCTCAGGACTATTATCCTGCGCATCCAGCCAAGCGAGTGTCTCTCTCGCCAACGCACGTGGCGTGGCTTCATCTTGCAGCAACTCCGGCACTACGAACTCGGCGCAGAGTATGTTGGGCAGCCCCACCCAGGGCTGAAGCCGCTTCCTGCGCATGATCTGCCAAGACAACCAGTTCTGATGGTATGCAATCACCATGGGTCGCTTGAACAAAGCAGCCTCTAGAGTAGCCGTGCCGCTAGCTATCAGGGTTACATCGCAGGCTGACAATGCAGCATGCGACTGACCATCGACCACGGTAACGCAATCGCCCAAACCATTGGCTTGTACTAGCGCCTCGATTGCCGGCCTGAAGCCAGGCACCACCGGTACGACAAAATGCAGTTCGGGCCGCGATGACCGCATCAATGCTGCAGCTTGAATAAAGCGTTCTGCCAGATGCTTAATTTCAGAGCGACGGCTGCCGGGCAGGATTGCCACCAGTGGTGCCGTTGCGTGCAAGCCTAAAGCTAGGCGAGAGGCGGCTCGATCAGGCTCCATCGGAATGACACTGGCCAGGGGATGTCCAACATAGGTTGCGGCTATGCCATGGCGTGCAAGAAGTTTCGGCTCAAATGGGAAGATGCACAGTACATGGTCAGCGCTACGGCGGATCTTCTCCATACGCTCAGGCCGCCAGGCCCAGACCGAGGGGCAGACAAAATGCACTGTCTTGATGCCTGCAGCGCGCAGCTCTTCTTCAAGCTTAAAGTTAAAGTCCGGTGCGTCGGTACCAATAAAGATGTCCGGGCGTTGTTTGAGCAGGCGCTCCTTCAAAAGGTCACGGATGCCCACAATCTCGCGGTAGCGGCGCAGCAGTTCCCAGTTGAAACCATGAACCGCCAACTTCTGGAAAGACCACCAGGCTGAAAAACCAAGCCGCTCCATTTGGGGTCCACCGATACCAAAACTACGCAACCCAGGCCAGCGCCTTTTGAGGCCACCCAAGAGTAGACCAGCCAGCAAGTCACCAGAGACTTCCCCTGCCACCATGGCCACAGTGGGCGCGCCATTGCTGTCGGGCAAGTCCCCTGCCATCAAAATGCCTAACGCACGATGCCGCGCTGTGGCGAGGTCTGCTCCAGGAAGGACAGCATCATCTCCACATCGGTTGCCGCTTCTGGCGTCTCGTCTACAAGTCCGGCGATGCGCGAGCGCGCGTTCTCCAGCGTCAAGTCATCGCGGTAAAGCGCCTTATGCATGGCCTTGACTGCTGCAATCCGTTCCGGCGAAAAACCGCGCCGACGCAAACCTTCATAGTTCATGGACCGCGCCGCCGCAGGTTGACCCTGGCACATCACAAACGGAGGCAAATCAGCAAACAACAAGGCGCACATGGCTGTCATACTGTGCGCACCGATACGCACAAATTGGTGCACCACAGTAAAGCCGCCCAGGATTACCCAGTCGCCCACATGCACATGACCGGCGAGCTGTGAGTTGTTAGCAAAGATGGTGTTGTTTCCGACTTGGCAGTCATGCGCCAAATGCACGTAGGCCATGATCCAGTTGTCATTGCCAACGCGTGTGACCCCTACATCACCGGGCGATCCGATGTTGAAGGTACAGAACTCGCGTACGGTATTGCGGTCACCAATAATCAGTTCGCAAGGCTCGCCGGCATATTTTTTGTCCTGAGGAATCGCCCCCAGGGAACTGAATTGGAAAATCCGGTTGTCATTTCCAATGGTCGTGTGGCCTTCAATAACCACATGCGGCCCTACCGTGGTACCTGCACCGATACGCACATGGGGACCTATAACGGTATAGGGTCCTACCGTCACCGTGCTGTCAAGCTCAGCCTTGGAGTCAACCACCGCAGTGGCGTGGATAGCGCTCACTTTAAAACCTCAAGCAACCGAACGCATGGCACAAGTCAGTTCGGCCTCGACCGCAAGTTC
>CAIQYP010000524.1 GCA_903876045.1 uncultured beta proteobacterium
GCAGATGGTTTCGTCCACTACGGTTTTCATGTTGGCCGGCACCACCGGCAGGCGGAACTTGCGGCCGCCAAGCTCTACGCCGGCGTCACATTCCGAGCGACTTTCCACGCGGCATTTGCGTGGCAATAACAAGATGTTGTCGTAGTCAAAAATTTCCATAGCCCAAGCTCCAGTCAAAAAGTTTCAGTTGATCGTCTTCGAGGGCGCTTGGAATGGAGCAGGCAAAAAAATACCGGCTCCCAATTGCTTGGGCCCGGTGATTGATTTTACTCGCAGTGGCTGGGCTGTCTCATAACGGTGGGTGTCTGGCGTGTATTTGTTTTTTCGCACGTTGCTGTTTTCGGGTTCTCCTTGATCTGTAAGAGCTTCGTTCCTCGTTGAACCTGTCTCGCCGTGAGTGGGTATGCCGTGGGCCTCATGGTGCCAAACGCGCACAAATCGGCCCCCGGCATACCCGCTCTCGGCGGAAAGGGGCTTTGTTGTGCTCACTGGCCGGGACCAACGCCCAAGTCCATGCCTATCGCCGGTGGTGCCGAGCCATGCGACGGCAAAGCACGAGGCTTACGGCGCAGGTGGCGCTTGTTGCGGGGCGGCCGATTTGTGCGTACCCGCAGTATGAGGACGCACCGGTACCCGGCCACTCTGCTACCAACCATGCAGGCAAGTCTTCAGCGCAAAGAATTAGAGGAATGCCAAGAGCACCACTGTAAGTTCCGCCCAGCAGGGTAGCCCTGACAGCTTCCTACAATCACCCCATGTCCCTTTTCAATACGCCTGACCACACAGCCGATTCGCCGCTGCTCCATACGCTGAACCCGGAGCAGCGCGCTGCCGTGACGCTGCCCGCTGAACATGCCTTGATCCTGGCTGGCGCCGGTTCGGGCAAGACCCGTGTACTGACCACACGCATCGCCTGGTTGCTGCAAAACGGGCTTGTGACGCCCGGCGGTGTTCTGGCGGTGACCTTTACCAACAAGGCCGCCAAGGAAATGATGACGCGCCTGAGCAGCATGTTGCCGGTCAATGTGCATGGCATGTGGATCGGCACGTTTCACGGGCTGTGCAATCGCTTCCTGCGCTCGCACTTCAAGATGGCCAACCTGCCGCAGAGTTTTCAAATTCTGGACACGCAAGACCAACTCTCTGCGATCAAGCGCCTGTGCAAGCAGAACAATATTTCGGATGACGATGAACGCTTTGCCCCCAAGCAACTGCAACGCTTTATTTCTGGCTGCAAGGAAGACGGTCAGCGCCCTACCAACATCGAGCCGCGCGACCCCGAGACGCTCAAAAAAATTGAGATTTACCAGCTCTATGAGGAGCAGTGCCAGCGCGAGGGCGTGGTGGACTTTGGCGAACTCATGCTGCGTTGCTACGAACTGCTGCGCGATAACGACCCCGTTCGCGAGCATTACCAACGGCGCTTCCGCCATATCCTGATCGACGAATTCCAGGACACCAACCGCCTGCAGTACGCTTGGATCAAAATGCTGGCAGGGCAGGGTGCCGATGCCTCGCCCGATACGCCCGGTGGTGCGGTGATCGCCGTAGGTGATGACGACCAGAGTATTTATGCCTTTCGCGGTGCGCGCGTCGGCAATATGGCCGACTTCGTGCGCGAATTCAATGTGCAAAACCAGATCAAGCTGGAGCAGAACTACCGCAGCTTCAGCAACATTCTGGATTCAGCCAATGCCTTGATCAGCCACAACGGCAAGCGTCTGGGAAAGAACTTGCGCACGGATCAGGGGCCAGGCGAGCCGGTACGCATCTACGAGGCGCCCAGCGACTTTGCCGAAGCGCAGTGGATGGTGGAGGAGATGAAGCAGCTGGTGCGCGATGGCGTCAACCGCAAAGAGATAGCGGTGCTCTACCGCTCGAACGCACAAAGCCGGGTGATCGAAACCGCGCTGTTTAACGCCGCCATGCCGTACCGCGTCTATGGTGGTCTGCGCTTCTTTGAACGTGCCGAAATCAAGCATGCGCTGGCCTATTTGCGTCTGCTCGAGAACCCCAACGACGACACCAGTTTCATGCGTGTCGTCAACTTTCCGGCGCGCGGCATAGGTGCCCGCAGTCTGGAGCTGTTGCAGGACATTTCCAAGGCACAGGGTTGCTCGCTGCATGACGCGGTTAGCGCACTCTCTGGCCGGGCGGGTGCCGTGATTGCTGGCTTTGTCGCCAAGATCGACGTGCTGCGCGAAAAGACGCAGGGCTTGAAGCTGCGCGACCTGATCTCGGTGACGCTGGATGACAGCGGTCTGCTGACGCATTACCGGGCCGAGCGTGAAGGCGCCGACCGCGTGGAAAACTTGGAAGAACTGGTGAGTGCGGCTGAGAGCTTTGTCATGCAAGAAGGATTTGGTCGCGACAGCGCGGGCATGACGCAAAGCCCGGCCAGCCAGGGCCTGAGTGGCGAGGCGATTGACCAGTACGGCGTCGAGCCCACCGATCTGGCCTTTGGCGATACGGGTGAAACCTTGTCCCCGCTGGTGGCCTTTTTGACGCACGCCGCGCTGGAGGCGGGGGACAACATGGCGCAGGCCGGGCAGGACGCGATCCAACTGATGACGGTGCACTCGGCAAAGGGCCTCGAATTTGACTGCGTGTTCATCACCGGCGTGGAAGAGGGCCTGTTCCCGCACGAGAACTCCATGAGCGATCGAGACGGTCTGGAGGAAGAGCGCCGCCTGATGTATGTGGCCATCACCCGCGCGCGCCAGCGCCTGTACATGAGCCATTCGCAGACCCGTATGCTGCACGGGCAGACGCGTTTCAACCTGAAGAGCCGCTTCTTTGATGAGTTGCCGGAAGAAGCTCTGAAGTGGTTGACGCCCAAACACGCGGCCCCCGTTGCGGGTGGTTTTGAGGGCGCGGGGCGGGGCTGGCAGGGCAGTTACAGCAACAAGGGTTTTGACTCGGTTCGTTATCCGGCCGGTGGCACGCCCAAGGCGGAAAAGGAAGTGGCGCGCAAGGACGAGTCAGTCAACGGCCTGAAGGTCAAACAAAAAGTGTTTCACGCCAAGTTTGGCGAGGGCACGGTGCTCACACTCGAAGGCATCGGAGACGATGCCCGCGCCCAAATCAACTTTCCGCGCCACGGCACCAAGTGGCTGGCGCTGAGTGTGGCGAAGTTGACGCCCGTACCTTAATACGCCGACTTGCCGAGCATGGAAGCTGGGTGTGTTTGCCCGGCTTTTTCTTCCATGTAGCCCATTCCGTTTTTGACGCCCTTGTGTCCGGCAATTTGCCATGCGGTCTGTTGCCCGGTCAGTCGCGCCAGAAATTCGAGTTCTTCATCGGTGTGGTTAATGGCGTTAGCGGGGGTCAGCATGCGACCCTCTTTCGGAGCTACTTCACCCCAGAATGACTGGTGGTAGCTGGAGCGGCTAATCACTTGGTCGCTGCCAGCTTTGACCTCCACCTCGCCATAGCAATTGCAAAGGTAGCTGCGCCCCTCTTGAGATGCGAATATTTCGGTATAGACCCCGGTGCCACGAATACCGGCAGTCAATGTGGGGGTGACGATCAAACGCTTGTTGCCCTTGCCCCAGACGCTGACCACCGCACCAGTGATCAGGCGAAGCAAGCTGATGGCAAACAGGGATGCTCCGCGGTCAACCGTCATCATGGTGTTTTGTCGTACGTGAAAGGCCGAAGTCCCGAGAACGAATATCAAGGTTGATCCCGGTCCGGTCACGATGCTGTCGCCCGTCTGAATGGTGTGCTGCGCGGTCAGGCGCTCACCGTTCAGCGTTGCATCGCCACTGATTTCCACGATGTTGCTATGTGTTTGCGCCTGCGCTAAAGCAGCACCGCCCGTTGCCGTCCAAATGGCGGCCGCTTGCAGGAAGCTGCGGCGTTGAAACCACAGCAGTTCCTGGTCCGTGCGGCCCATGAGTTGGTGTTGTGTCATAGCGTGTCCTCTTGCGTGGCTTCAAAGCAGTCCTTGAAGCTGAAGTAAATAGACGTGAAGAACATGGCTGCCATCAGCATGGCCATCGGAAACATGATGCCGGTCACTGCCTCGGGGCTGCCAATCAGTGCGGCTACGACAGCCACCCCCATGCCCATGCCAATGAAGGCACCAAGCCAGACCAGGCTGTAAATCGTAAAGGCCCAGAAGTTGCGCAAGCACGCTACCAAGCTGAAGAACAGGCTCTTTATAGGTGAGATGTCATGCCAGTGCACCAGCGCTGGTGCATGCCAAAACAGCAATGACAGTGGCACATACAGGCACATGGCTAGCAACACCGCCATTTCAAAGTCGGGCTCCATGACGGTCTCGGGTGTCATGGCTCCACCCATCAGATACAGGTGCGCAAACTTGCCGCCATCCAATGTGGCAGATACGCCCAGAACGAGCAAAAAACCGGTGGCATAGATGAGCCCCAAAATTAGCATGGACTTGGCCTGCTGGCGCCCGGCGCGAAAAGCACTGAGCAAGACGGTAGGCATCGGGAATTTGCCTTTGGTGGTTTCCTCGGTAGCAGCCATTAGCCCCAAGGTGGCACCCGGCAACAAGGCCAGCGCCAGCACATTGCCCAGCACCGGAATAAGCGTAAGCACTGACATCAAGGCCATGAAAATGAAAAACAGGCCACTAAGTGCCAGAGGTTGCTTGAGGAAGGTACGCACCCCTAACTTAAACCATTGCACGCCTTGTCTAGCTGGAACGATGTTGAGTTTCATGCAGAAAGGGACTCGGTTTGGAAAAGGTTGGAAGGAATCAACGGGGCGGCAATGCGTTCGCGCAACACGCGTTCGAAGTGTGTGGGATCGTGCGGCTTTAGCATGGCGGCTTCGCGTGGAAGGTGCAAATCCCACAGGCGCGATAGCCAGAAGCGCAGAGCCGCGGCGCGTGCCAGTGCGGGCAGCAGTTCGCGCTCCTGTGCAGTCAATGGGCGCACGGCTTCATAGGCCAGCAGAAGAGCGCGGCTGCGTTCGGTGTCCGCTCGACCAGTGGGTAGGTCCACGCACCAGTCGTTCAGGCACACGGCAATGTCAAACAACCAGGCGTCCACGCCAGCAAAGTAAAAATCGAAAATTCCAGTGAGCTGGGGAACTTGATCAGGCCGCAAGTCCTGGGTGAACAGCGCGTTATCTCGAAACAGGTCGGCGTGGATGGGCCCGCGCGGTAACGCGCCATAGGCGGATAGCGTGGCTATATGGTTTTGGT
The DNA here is from genome assembly GCA_903876045.1 of uncultured beta proteobacterium. Lineage (GTDB taxonomy): Bacteria > Pseudomonadota > Gammaproteobacteria > Burkholderiales > Burkholderiaceae_C > Allorhodoferax. Next base: position 5,180 of record CAIQYP010000524.1, read on the forward strand.
AAGCCAGCTCACTCTTGATCAGCTGGGCCTGGGCTTCGTCCAGAAAGGGCAGCACCACCGGCACGGTTTCATTCCACCAGGGGAGGCCGCGCAGATTGGGTTGCTTCATTTCAAAGTCGCGCCCGGCAAAATGCATGCGTGCCAATACATCACCTAATGCCGCGCAATGTGCAATACCCGGACTCAACTCGCTTTTGCCATTCAACCGATTGACCACGGCGGCTGGTTTGCCGTTGAGCTCGTGCAGCACGTCGCCATCGCGATTGGCGGCGGGGTCTGGCACGGGAATTCCGTGCACCGCCAGATGTTTCATGAAGCGAAGGTAAAACGGCAATTGCTGCGCGGTCAGCCGCTCAAACAGGGTGAGCACATAGGCCGCCTGGTCAGTGGTGACAAAGTAATTGGTGTTTTCAATACCGCCGGAGCAACCCTCCATGTGCTGGAGAGTGCCTAAGCCGAGGGATTGCAAAAAAGTGCTGGCCTCGTCGAAGGAGACCTCTGTATATACCGCCATGCCTGAATTGTAGGGCCCGTCTCGGGCCGCTGCAGGGGCTGGGCCGAGCGCAGGCAAAATGCTGCTATGAGTGAATCAAAGAAAACCCTGCTGCTGGTAGACGGCTCCAGCTATTTGTACCGTGCCTTCTTTGCCGGAGGGGGTGATATGCAGATCACCCTGCCCGATGGCCGGGTGCAAAAGACCGGTGCCATCCGCATCATGATCAACATGATGCAGTCGCTGCGCAAGGAGTTTCCGGCTGACTACGTGGCCTGTGTTTTTGACGCCAAAGGCCCTACTTTTCGGGATGCTATCTACCCGGAATACAAGGCACACCGCGACCCCATGCCCGAAGACCTGCGCAGCCAGATTGAGCCTATCCACGAAGTGGTGCGGTTGCTGGGCTGGTCGGTTCTGGATGTGCCGGGTGTGGAGGCCGATGACGTCATAGGCACGCTGTGCGTGACCGCCGCAAGTCTAGGTATTGAAGTCATTGTCAGCAGCGGTGACAAGGACCTGGCGCAATTGGTGGACCAGCATGTCACCATCATTGACACCATGAACGGCAAGCGCCGCGACCTGGCCGGGGTGGAAGCCGAGTTCGGCGTGCCCGCGCGCCTGATGCTGGACTACCAGACCCTGGTGGGTGACGTGGTCGACAACGTGCCCGGTGTACAAAAAGTAGGTCCCAAGACAGCCGTGAAGTGGTTGCAGGAATATGGCTCGCTGCAAGGCGTCGTGGACAACGCCGCGAACATCAAGGGCGTAGTGGGTGAAAACCTACGCAAGGCTTTGGACTGGCTCCCAACAGGGCGCTCCCTTTTGACGATCAAAACAGACTGCGAACTGCAGGACCGCATTCCTTCGCTGCCTGCACTCGACAGCCTGCTCGTGAGCCCGCAGGATTCGCCAGCCCTGCTGGCCTATTGCGAGCGTTTCGGTTTTAAGGGCTTGGCTAAATCATTGGCGGCTGGTGCGCCCAATGCGTCACCGGTAGCCGATGCTGCGCCCGCCAAGACCGCTGCGGCCAAAACCATAAATGCCACCCCCGGTCTGTTTGACGAACCACAAGTTACCGAAGCGCCGCAAGTAGCGCGCACCCCTAATACCGCCTACGAAACCATCCTGACCTGGGATGCCTTTGACGCATGGCTGGCCAAGATAACGGCAGCCGAACTCACTGCCCTGGATACCGAAACCAATTCCCTGGATGAAATGCGTGCCGAGATCGTCGGCATCAGTTTCAGCGTCACTTCCGGGGCGGCAGCCTACATTCCGCTGGCCCATAACTACCCTGGCGCGATTGAGCAATTGCCGTGCGAAGAGGTGCTGGCCAAGCTCAAGCCCTGGCTGGAAAATTCGGCAGCCAAAAAACTGGGTCAACACATCAAGTACGACCGCCATGTGTTTGCCAACCACGGCATCGAGGTGCAGGGCTACGCCCACGACACCATGCTGCAAAGCTATGTGCTCGAAGTACACAAGCCACACGGACTGTCGAGCTTGGCGGAGCGCCATTTGGGGCGCAGCGGAATTACCTTTGAAGAGCTATGCGGCAAGGGCGTGAACCAGATCACCATTAACCAGGTGGACATCGCCAAGGTGGCCGAATATGCCTGTGAGGACGCCGAGCAAACGCTGGATGTGCACGGCGTGCTATGGCCGCGGGTCCAGCAGGACGCGGGTCTCAGTTTCATCTACCAATTGGAAATTGAAAGCAGCGAGGCGCTGTACCGAATAGAGCGCAACGGTGTGCTGATCGATGCCCCCACGCTGGCCGCCCAGAGCAACCAGTTGGGTCAACGCATTCTGCAATTGGAAACTGAAGCGCATGCGTTGGCCGGTCAACCTTTCAACCTGAGTAGTCCTAAGCAAATCGGCGAAATCTTCTTCACCAAGCTGGGTTTGCCGGTGGTGAAGAAGACCGCCACGGGCGCCCCTAGTACCGACGAAGAGGTATTGGAAAAGCTGGCAGAGGACTTTCCACTGCCGGCCAAGATTTTGGAGCATCGCGGTCTGGCCAAGCTTAAAGGTACCTACACCGACAAACTGGCGCAGTTGGCATTGCCGCGCACGGGCCGCGTCCACACACACTATGCGCAGGCGGTGGCGGTGACCGGTCGCCTGTCCAGCAATGATCCCAATCTGCAGAACATTCCGATCCGCACACCCGAGGGCCGGCGTGTGCGCGAGGCCTTTGTGGCCGGTCCGGGCAATGTGATTGCCAGTGCCGATTACAGCCAGATCGAGTTGCGCATCATGGCTCACATCAGTGGCGATGCGGCACTGTTGGGTGCCTTTCGCAACGGGTTGGATGTGCACAAGGCCACCGCCGCTGAAGTCTTTGGTGTGGCCGTGGAGCAGGTCACCAGCGAGCAACGTCGTTATGCCAAGGTCATCAATTTCGGCCTGATTTACGGCATGAGCGCCTACGGTCTTGCGCGCAATTTGGGTATTGATAACACGGCAGCCAAGAACTACATCCAACGCTATTTCGAGCGCTATCCGGGTGTCAAGGATTACATGGACCGCACGCGCGAAGAGGCCAAGGCCAAAGGCTATGTGCAGACGGTATTCGGTCGCCGCCTCTACTTGCCCGAAATCGGCTCGCCTAACGGCCAGCGCCGGGCGGGTGCCGAGCGTGCCGCGATTAATGCGCCCATGCAGGGCACGGCGGCGGACCTGATCAAACTCAGTATGGTCAAGGTGCAACAGGTGCTGGACGCAGAGCAACGCGGCACCCGCATGATCATGCAGGTGCATGATGAACTGGTGTTTGAGTTGCCCGAAGCCGAGGTGGAGTGGCTAAAGCTTGAGATTCCACGCTTGATGGCCGGGGTGGCTGATCTCAAGGTTCCGCTGCTGGCCGAGGTGGGCGTGGGGCCCAATTGGGATAAGGCACACTAGCACGGCACCGTCGCGGTGCATGGTTTGAATCAAAGGGCAATGCGTGACACTTCTTGCGATTATTCTGGGTACCCTGGCTGCCGGCGTGGGCAGCGTTTGGTTGGCTGCCCTATTGAGCTTTGGGGCGCTGGCGCGCTACACACAGCACATGCTGAGCATGGCGGCCGGTGCCTTGATGGCTACCGCCTTCATGCACCTGTTGCCCGAAGCGTTTGAGAGCGGCCTCCAGCCGCATGACCTGTTTCTGGCGTTGCTGGTTGGCTTGGTATTTTTCTTTCTACTGGACAAAGCCGAGTTGTGGCACCACGGCCATGAACACCACCACGAGGCAGTGCATGGCGATGACCATCACCATGGCCATTCACACGCGCATCCGCCCCAGGGTGGTAGCTGGGCAGTGCTGGCCGGTGACAGCGTGCATTGCTTTGGCGACGGGTTGCTAATTGCCTCGGCCTTTATTGCGGACTTGCGACTGGGCGCCATTGCATCGCTTGCGGTACTAGCCCACGAAGTGCCACACCATATGGGGGATTTGATGGTGCTGCGCGCAGGCACCTCGAACAAGCGCGCGGCGCTCATCAAGGTGTCGCTCGCTGGCGCGGTCACTGCGCTGGGCGGGGTGCTGGGTTACTGGTTGGTGGACCAGTTGCACGAATACCTGCCGTACTTCCTGGTGGTGGCCTCCAGCAGCTTTATTTACGTGGCGCTGGCCGACCTGATCCCGCAATTGCAAAAGCGTTTGTCGGCCAGTGAGACCGCAGCGCAAATCGCCTGGCTGGTAGCGGGTATTTTGCTGGTAACTTTCATGAGCAGTCTAGGTGAACACGCCCATTAGTGCAGGCACTTACAAAGATTGCAAAAACTCTGACCTTGTGCAAAAAGCGCAGATGCAACCTGGCTGACGGGTCTGGAGAATGTTGAGGACCCGCGATGCCGCGTTTGCAGACCTTGCAGGCAGCGTTTTGTGTACGCCGATGACAGTGGGGTAGATGGTTCCGTTCGTGTCCCCCGCCCGCTTAAGCGCAATACTGTTCAGATAAATAGCACTGGGATTGGTTGGTGATGTTGGTGCAGTTTTTCC
>CAIQYP010000525.1 GCA_903876045.1 uncultured beta proteobacterium
CAGGGGCAACAAAGGCCCATACCTGCCACAGAACAAAAGGTAAAGCCAGCAGAAAGGCCGCGACCATCATTATTTTGAGCGGCACCATAAATGGCGAGATTACCGAAGTGGCGATCATTGTCGCGCCCTTGGGCAAAGCTGCCACTAGGGGATGAGCCAGCAAGTCGTAAAGCGCAGCCGGACCGGGATACAGCGCCAGAATGGCGACTGCAATACCGACCGCAATGGCGGCCTTGATCAGACGGTCACGCAACTCGACCAGATGGGCCACAAAGGGCTGCTCGGTTCCGGTGAGTTCGTCTTCTTTGGAGTTTTCAGAGGCCATGAACAGGTATCAATAAAGCCTCAGGTGGTGCGACTGGGACGGAAACGGGCGACGCGGGCCGCGCCGGACAGGGCTTTGGTACGCACGCCATTGCGCGCCTTGTACCAGTTGGGGGTAGCACCCTGCTTCAAGCGCCAGTTCTTGCCTGGATGCTTGTAAGCCGGTGGCGCTGGCTCGAACGGAATTGCGGCTTCCGAGGCTTCGGCCCAAGACTTTTCAAAGTCACTGGCCTGCGTCTGGATGGAGTTTTCCACGTCCCGTGCGGCGCTTTCCACCGTTTCGCGCATTTTCTTCAGTTCGTCCATCTCCATGGCACGGTTCACCTCGGCCTTGACGTCAGAGATATAGCGCTGCGCCTTGCCCAGTAACGTGCCAACCGTGCGTGCCACGGCAGGCAGTTTTTCCGGGCCGATAACAATCAGAGCGACGGCACCTATCAGGGCCATCTTGGAGATGCCGAGATCAATCACGCGGGTTTAACGCCAGAACGCCAGAGTGGGAACGAAGCTGCGATCAAGACTTGTGCCGTGCTTCCACGTCTATGGTGTTCTTCTCGGAGGCGGCATTGGCAACCTGGCTGGGTGCAGCAGGATTCTCGTCTGGAGTCGTTCCATCACGCATGCCTTCCTTGAAGCCTTTGACCGCACCGCCCAGATCCTGACCGATATTCTTGAGTTTCTTAGTTCCGAAAATCATCACCACGATGAGTAGGACGATCAGCCAATGCCAAATAGAAAACGAGCCCATAAATTTCTCCTAACAATGAATGATGATTCTAGTCTGCGAACATGTCATTAGCCGCGCAACCAGGGACGTGGACCGCCCATGACATGAAAGTGCAGGTGTTGCACTTCTTGGCCACCCTCACGACCCGTATTGGTCACAAGCCGATATCCACCGTCCGGATACGGGTTGCAACCCTGCTCCAAGGCTAGTTTGGGAACCAGAGCCATCATGCGTCCGAGCAGCGCGGTTTGTTCTGTTCCAACATGAGCCAAGGATGGAATATGCATCTTGGGTACCAGCAAAAAATGAACTGGCGCCCAAGGATTAATGTCATGGAAGGCAAAAACTTCTTCGTCTTCGTAAACAATCTTTGATGGAATCTTCTTGGCGATAATTCTGCAAAAAATGCAGTCGGGGTCATGCGCTTTAATTTCCTGGCTCATACATCGGTCCCTATTTCCTGACCCTTATTCATGGACATAAATCCGGTGACGATTCGGTAGAAAAACCAGATGGAAATCGCCGTCCAGGCCATCCAGCCCGGCACCAGCAATAACAACCACAGCGGAAACGTTATCAGGTATAGCGCAGCGGCGATCAGTACAGTGCGGATACGCCAGCGAAAGTGGGATGCGTGCCAGGAGCCCACGGCCCGTTCGCGATTGAGCATATCCAGAATGAGTGCCACTATGAGCAACACCGGACCAAATTGCCCACCGGGAATAATGGCGCTCACAGCCACGGCCAAATGCAGCACATAGCTGATCGTGCCGATCGTATTGAGCGACCGCATCGTTTCCAGGTGGGCCTGATCGGCCGTCACGGGGGTCGTAAAATCCTGCGTCATCCCTACACCTGCTCGCGCGCAATGGCTTTGCGTAAAGCCTTTTCCTCAATGCCACTGGTGCCTTCACGGCGTTGCAACTCATCAATCACGTCAGCGGGGGTCAAGTCGTAGTAGGCCAGCGCGATCATGCAGTGGAACCAGAGGTCGGCCACCTCATAGACGATCTTGCTCTTGTCACCACCATGGTCCGCGTCCTTGGCCGCCATAACGACCTCGGTGGCTTCTTCACCAATTTTCTTGAGAAAGCTATCCGGCCCTTTGTGAAGTAGGCGCGCCACATAGCTGGCGCTAGCATCACCGCCATTGACGGCCTTGCGACTTTCGATGACAGCGGCCAAACGGGCCAGCGCATCTTGGGATGTGTGGATGGAAGTCATTCTTCTATTTGTAGATGGATGCGGGATCTTTCAAGACCGGCTCGGCACTCTGCCACGCACCGTCCTTCAAAATACTGAAAAAACAACTGTGGCGCCCAGTGTGGCAGGCAATGCCGGGCTCGTGGCCCAACTGTGTCACCTTGAGCAGAACTACATCGTTATCGCAATCAATGCGGATTTCATGCACCGTCTGCACATGGCCAGACTCCTCACCTTTAAACCACAACTTCGCGCGCGAGCGGCTGAAGTACACGGCACGGCCTAACTCGGCAGTCTTTTCCAGTGCCTCGCGGTTCATCCATGCAAACATCAGAACATCATTTGTGCCCTGCTCCTGCGCAATTACGGGCACCAGGCCCTGTACGTCCCATTTGATTTCGTCTAACCAGTTCATACGAGGATTGTCCGTGATTAAAAAAGCAAAATGGTCGTCGAAGAAAAAGGTCTTCTTCAGGGATACCGTGGAACCGGCTTTGCCGGGCCGCTGGTATCTTCCCCCGCAGGGGGACACAGCATGCGACACACAGTGCGCCAAGCTGATAGGGGGTTGCTAAATCCTTACCGGGATTCCGCGCTGAGCCATCCTTGCCTTGGCCTGCCCCACCGTGAACTCACCGTAATGGAAAATACTCGCTGCCAGAACCGCATCCGCGCCGCCCTGTTGCACACCATCTGCCAGATGGTCTAGCGTACCGACACCGCCTGAAGCAATCACGGGCACCGAAACCGCATCCGCCACGGCGCGTGTCAATTGCAGATCAAAACCAGACTTCGTGCCATCGCGATCCATGCTGGTCAACAGAATTTCACCGGCACCACGTCGCGCCATCTCGGTAGCCCATTGCACTGCGTCCAGGCCGACGTTTTTGCGTCCACCATGGCTATACACATCCCAGCCTGGGCCAATCGCAATGCCATTTACCAGGCGCAGCGCGTCTTCAGCACTACGACGTTTGGCGTCTATGGCCACGACGATGCACTGCGCGCCGTATTTGTGCGAAGCATCTTCAATTACCTGCGGATTGGATATGGCTGCCGAATTGAAACTGATCTTGTCCGCACCGGCATTGAGCAAACGGCGGACATCCTCGACAGTGCGGACACCGCCTCCGACAGTCAAGGGGATGAATACCTGAGAGGCCACGGCCTCGATAATGTGCAGAATCAAGTCTCGACCATCGCTGGTAGCAGTGATATCAAGAAAAGTGAGCTCATCGGCACCTTGGTCGTTGTAGCGTGCGGCGATTTCTACCGGATCCCCAGCATCGCGCAGTTCCACAAAGTTAATGCCTTTAACAACCCGACCACCCGTTACATCCAGGCACGGGATTATTCTTTTAGCGAGCATCAGCCGTTTAATTCGTCAGCACGCTCTTGCGCTTTTTCAAAGTCCAAATCGCCGCTGTAGATAGCGCGACCACAAATTACGCCTTCGATGCCTTCATCTTCGACGTCGCACAGGGCCTCAATATCGGCCATGTTGGACAAACCGCCGGACGCGATCACGGGAATAGTCAGGGCCTGAGCCAACTTGACGGTTGCTTCAATATTGATGCCACTGAGCATGCCATCACGACCAATATCGGTATAGATAATGGATTCAACACCATAGTCTTCGAACTTCTTACCCAGATCAACAACGTCGTGTCGAGTCAATTTACTCCAACCATCGGTAGCCACCTTACCATCGCGCGCATCCAGACCGACGATGATATGGCCGCCAAAGGCGGTACAGGCATCCTGGAGGAAGCCGGGATTCTTTACTGCTGCGGTACCGATGATGACGTAGCGTAGGCCTGCGTCCAGATAACGTTCGATGGTGTCCAGATCGCGGATACCGCCACCCAGTTGTACATCGATCTCACTGCCCACGTCCTTGAGAATCCTGCGGATCGCCGCCTCATTTTTTGGATGCCCGGCAAAAGCCCCATTCAGGTCCACCAGGTGCAAGCGTCTGGCGCCCTTGTCGACCCAGCTTCTTGCCATGACGACAGGATCTTCTCCGAAGGTGGTTGATTGGTCCATATCGCCTTGTTTAAGGCGAACACAGTGACCGTCTTTCAGGTCAATCGCAGGGATGAGCAGCATGATGGCGGG
>CAIQYP010000526.1 GCA_903876045.1 uncultured beta proteobacterium
CATTCGCGAACTCATTCAGCGAGGTATGCCGCGGGTGACAAGATGGGCACGCCTTGCCAAGGGTGCAGGACCATTAAGTCGGTGTCGCTGCTGACCAGATCGTCCGCATCACAGGCATGAGCCAGTGCTAAGAATTGATTGTCTTTTGGGTCGCGGCATGGTGGCTGCACGTTTGCCATATCGGCATCGGACAGATCGAACAGGTAAACGCGGCGACGGATGATGGTCACAAACTCAGCACGCAGTTCGGAGCCAAGGTATCTGTCAAACTTGTCGCGCTTCAGCACGCTTTCCAATTCAGCCAGAGTAGAGACTGATGCACATACCTCGCCAGTCTCCAAGGCATGCACTAAGGCTCGATGCGGCACAGATCCCACACGTAACGCAGCGCTCACCATCGTGCTGGTGTCAAACACCACGCGCCGATAAGCGATCACCTAGATTCTTTCACCAAGCGCAGTACGTCGTCATCATCCAGATCTGCAGCCGCAGGTAGCGCGCTGGCAGCAGCACGCTGGCTCCACGCCTCAATCTCTGCCACAGCCTTGCTCCGTTTGATACGCGCGTTGGTGAGGTCTTCCATATCTTGTGGTGACACTATAAAGGCTGCCGTACGCCCATTGCGGGTGATGGTGATGGGCTCGCGCTGAACAGCATCGAGCAACCTGCCAAAACGGTTCTGTGCCTCAACAGACGTCACGGTGATCATGTCAAAACTCCTTCAGATACTAGCCAATGTGTACAGTATAGTCAGGATTTTTTTGCGGGTCGAGGTGTCTGAAGGGATTGGTATGAGGATTTAGCAGGCCTGCATGGCAAAAATCGCCTAAAAAGTGCCGCATTTTCCACATCTTGATATTTTCGAGGTTTATTCCTCCCCATTGAAAGTCACAAATTTGGGAGGTCTTGCGCACGGTAAGTCACCAAAGGCGATACTGCATTCTGCCAGTTTGGGCACTGCTTCATTACTTTTTCGAGCCATTGCCTTGAACTCGTAGCAACTCCTGACTGCCAGTGCCCTGAGTCAGTCCGATCAGTACAAAAACTGCTAAGGCAGATTATCATTGACGGCCTAAATAAAGGAAAGCATTGGCCACCCGGACGGGTTGGTGTTGCCCGTTCTTGCGGACTTGGCCGGCCGGACACATTACTTCGGCACACTTTAGCGACCAAGTTCTTTGTTTAGGACTGGGTCAGCGCGCAATCGTCCCAACAGCTTCGACTTTGCGGCTTCATCAAGATTGAGACTGCTGGCCGCAATTTCCGACACCTTGTCAGTTACAACTTTCTTCTTGTTCGGCGCGGCTTTGAGAATCAACAACTTAAGGGTTGCGGCTCGCGTTTGATTTGCCGTCTTAAGGCGAATTACTTTCGGGGGCTGGCCCCAGACCAGCGACAGTTCCTGGAAATCCGCATCTCGAGTGACGATTACGTAACCTTCAGCTTTGGCTCTTTGCCAAACCTCTTTGTCGGTGGCGCCCTTCATCCCCAATAAAACTACTTGGTTGCTTTCCGGAAAATCATGTTGCAAAAATGGAACCAAACGCCGCGACAAATTTTCGTCCAACAACATCTTCATTGGGCTTTATACGAGTAGGTTTGGTGTTCACGTTCAGCCGCGTAAGTCAACACAGCCAAAATATCTTCAGGAGTCAATTCTGGGAAGTCATCCTGAATTTCCTGGTGAGACATGCCACTCGAAAGCATGGATAAAACATCGTACACCGTAATGCGCAACCCGCGTATACAAGGTCGGCCACCACGCTTGCCAGGCTCTAACGTGATTCTGTTCATGTGCAATTCCTTATGTGTCCTGATTTCTATTGCGTACGTGGTTTCATTTGCCTGCGACACCTTGATCAACTGCGGCGCTGAAGACCTGTCTACCAAGGTAATGGCGGCTCTTTTTCAAACCCAGGTGCTTGAGCCTAGAAACGGGCTGGTGGGCAGGCAAAAAAGACAGTTTCACTTCGCTTTCATGGGCTTCGCCCATACCCAACAACCGGGTAACTGAAAAAAGCGCGCTGGACAATGGCCTAGTACGCCTTGTTGGGCAGAGTTACAAGCATCAACCCTGGTAGGTCGGCAAAATCTTTGCCTTTGAGGGTCAGCAGCGTGTAACCGTGTCCTATGGCCTGTGCGGCTATCCACAAGTCGTTGTACCTGGGGCGGAGTGAACGACCTGCCATCTTGACGGCTGCGGCCAAAACGCCAAAGGCCGCAGCAGTATGTTTACTGATGTCCAATGTGGGGCGGCTTTCCACTTGGCGCAAGTAAGAGGCGCGCACGGCGCGCTGAGTAGGGTCTGTGCAAGATTGCACTCCATAACTCAGTTCGCCAAGTGATATGGTGGACGTAAAAATAGGTGCATCCCCGGCAGCGTAAATTACTTCTTGCCGATCCACTTGGTTTGCGGCCAGGCCGACCCAAATGCAGCTGTCAAAAATCACGCCCATGGGTTACGCAGTTCTTCACCAAAGTTTTCCTTGCTTTCTGATAGCCAGGCATTGGCTTGCGCTGGCGAGAGCATTGGCAGCTGTAGCCCAGAAAGTGCCTGCGCTGCCGACATGGAGCGCTGCGCAGGTATGATTTGAGCAATCAGGGTTTGATTGCGCTCGATGGCAATAGTCTGCCCTGCGCTGATAACCCGGTCCAGTATTTCGCGGGTGTTTCTGGCCAATTCAGTCGCACTGATGGTGGTTTGCATTGCAATTTTCCCGCAGTGTGTATTGGTACGTATTTTATGTTTTATTCTTGGTCGATTGCCGTTTTTTGAAATGTGTGTGAGGATCACACAGTGGACTTTAGTGTTCACCTATCCTGGCTTTACCAGATCAGAAGCTAACAGACCTGCACCCAAACCGGCGGAATTTAACCTCTTTGCCGACTGTTTTCCGACTTTGAAATATTTGCACTCGTCTAGATGATGTAGTAACATGTCTACATTTAAGTTACTGAGGTGTCTTCATGACCGTTACCACCTTATCAAGCCGCGAGTTCAACCAAGGGGCGAGCGAGGCAAAGAAGGCCGCAAACCATGGGCCGGTGTTCATCACTGATCGAGGCCGGCCGGCGCATGTGCTTTTGAGCTTTGAGGAATATCAGCGACTCACAAAGCAGCGACGCAACATTGCCGATGCGCTGGCGATGCCGGGTATATCCGACATCGAGTTTGAGCCGCCGCGTGTGACCATTGAAACACGGACGGCTGATTTCTCATGATGTTTGTTCTCGATACCAATGTGGTGTCCGAACTACGCAAGGTTCGTCATGGTAAGGCCGATACGAACGTGGCGGCATGGTCGCAAAGCGTTGATGCTGCTGACCTCTTTGTGTCTGCCATCACCTTCATGGAACTGGAGCTTGGCGTTCTGTCGATTGAGCGAAAGGACGCCACCCAGGGGGCCATGTTGCGCTCTTGGCTAGATCAGCACGTATTGCCTGAGTTTTCCGGGCGCACGCTTCCTGTCGATACCGCCGTGGCACTGCGCTGCGCCCGGCTGCATGTACCCGACAAGCGCGATGAGCGCGATGCGCTCATCGCGGCAACCGCCCTTGTGCATGGCATGACGGTCGTCACGCGTAACGTAGCTGACTTTGAGCCAACGGGAGTGGCTCTCATCAATCCATGGGAGGTATCGCAGTGATGAGAAACAGTCGTATTCCAGCACCTGCGTCCAGCAAGCTCTTGGTGAAGGATTGCAACCGGTAGCGCAAAGGGCCAGCCTTCAATCCCATGACGATGTCATTTCATCAACTGGGCGACTTTTTCAAGTTCACTTCGGGCAACACCGTAGTCGCGTGCAACATTGCGCATCCACTCGTCATGGATTCGGTTGGTCCAGTGGGCGCGAATCGCACCCCCGACCGCAAGCCACACAAAGAGGTCGCGTTGTGCCGCAGGATAAAGAACGCAAGCGTCCAGCACGACTACCGGAGTCATGCTCAATAGCCAAGTCCGTGGTGTTGGGAGAGCGCAGCGAGTTCCTTAAGGGCAGATTCACGTTGTGCATCACGGGTACGCTTGTATTTGAGAACGCTGGCACGTGCAACACGACGATGACGCCCCACCTTGGGCAAGGGTGGGATTTCTCCCCGGTCAAGTAATTTAACCAGGTGTTGACGCGAGACGTTCAGCAAGTCTGCGGCTTCCTGCGTCGTGATCGCTTCGTCGTCTTCAATGACCCGAACCTGTTTGTCCGCCAGAAGCATGACTGTCGTACGCTCAATGACACCTGTCAGCGACGCAGCGAAGTCCATCATGATTTCTGGCGATGTACCTGCTGGAGCCTCACGACGCAGGACGGACATGACCGAACGCGCCGATTTCTCGCAAACTCCGCGTATTGCAGGATCAATACCTTGAGGTGAAGGAACGACAGTGGAAGAGCGCACGGAAAATCTCCTAAAGGCACTAAAGTGTTTCGATTACATGCAGTTAGTCGAAACTTGTTCAGTGCTCAAATTCACGGCCAGCAATGGTGGAGTTACAGCGATCAGCGCATCCGCAGGGTATGCCACAAGAAAGTTCTTGCTATGTTCGGGCGCAACACGAAGCCAGTCTTGATAGCGCTCTGCCTGCAAGATAACCACCATGCGTTTTTCGTCCACGGGCTTGTGAAACATCCGCATCAATGGTTGGTCATCTGCATTGACGGTCAACATGGTGTAGCTTTGAACTGTCTCACCCTTAGATGACTTCCACGACGACCACACCATTGAAGAATTTAACGACCCACTCATCACCTTCGATTGTGATCACGGCCTTTGGCTTTGCGCCACCCAGACTTCCCCCGGCGGAAATAAGTTTTGCACGGTGTTCTGCCAACTCGCCAGAGCCACTTTCGATGATTGCAACAGCAGCTCCCAGCTCCTCGACATCCGAGAGCCGCGGCAAAGGCCGCAAATTGAATGGTCGGTATTGCGCGTCTGAATCTGAGATTCCAATTGCACCGAATCGGTCATCACCTGAAAAATAGAGGTTGTCACGTATTGTGCTAGCCGTTCAGTTAAAGTGTTGAAAAAATAACTGTCCTGCAGACCTTGGCAAAGAGCCGCATTTCCAATCAGAAGTGCGGCTTTTTTATTAAGCTTCAACTGCTTCCGATTCTCGGATCAGTATTTCCGCAGGAATATGCAATCCATCGCTCAGTCTTCGAATCATGTTGAGCGACAGTGGACGTTTATGGGCCAAGACTTCGTACACCCGGTTGAGTGATCCGATGTACGGGATCAGATCTTTCACGGTCATACCAGATTGATCCATGCGGAACTTGATCGCTTCGATGGGGTCGGGAGGATCCATGGGGTAGTGCTTGGCTTCATAGGCCTGCACGAGAGTCCCCAAAACGTCAAGACGCTCTCCTTCCGGAGAGTCTGCTGCCGGGTCAAGGTCGATAAGCGCTGAGACCTCTTGTAAGGCAATGAGGTAATCAGCTTCAGTACGGATGGCTTTTATTTCCATGTTCAGACTCCTTTGAACTGGTCAACAGTGGCCGCGTCAACCTTATCGTATTCGGCATGCGTCCCGATGAACTTCACGTAGACGTACTGCATCCTGTAAGCAATTGCCACGATCAGCCGGTAATCATTCCCCTTAATGTTGAACACAACCCTGTTGTTCGCGATGATGCTTGCATTGGCGTACTGATTCTTCACATCCTGCGGCGTTGTCCATTGCGCTAACTTAGCTTCTGCCAACCAAGCCTTTAGCGCACCCTCAGCATCGTTGCGGTTCGGTTGCTGCCAGTAGGATTCAAGATTTCGCAGTGCGACAATTTGCATTTAGCGAAGTTTAGTCCCAAAATGGGACTGATGCAACTATCCCATACGGTGCGTGTGGATTCAATCGACAGATGGGATAGCCACTAGGTACAAACTCGCACCAATAAACAGGTCTGCAGTTGAAATTGCAGATTCCAAAAAGAAACCCCTCCATTCCAGTGAAGTTATGGAGGGATTCGATCTGGTCGTGTTTTTCAACACGTTAACTGAACGGCTAGCCGCATGCGCTAGGCGTTCAGTTAAAGTGGCGGTTATCTGTTGCTGTCGAGAACTTTTCAACACCTATATTGAACGGCTCGCGTCCAACTCGGATTCAACTGGATTAGGCCAGGAGCTGGCCGGTAGCCACTTCAGTTACTAGAAACTCCTTCCAAACCTAGCTTGGTGGGAGTAGTTTATTTGAAAATTTTGGGCGTACGCCGTATTGCAGTCCGAGATGCTTTCGGAGAAACCTTCGCTGGCACGCGGTGCTTATTTCGTTGCTCAAGCAGATGATCTGCGTCGATGAATTCTTCAAGCCGTTCGATGTCAGCCTCAGTAACTCCGAGGCCTGCAAAAATGGTTTTCCACTGGTCCACGACCAGAATGACATCGCTCATGATCACACGGGCCCGCATCTCTTCCAATCCGAAGTCGTTGTGTACTGAAACGGCGGCATCAAGATCGGGATCGACTACATCGTCGGCAATCATAAATTCGTGCACCGTCGACCCCGATCCAGTGGTAACGACGTCATATGCTTTGCTGAGGTTGACCACTGGCACGCCGCCCTGAATCTCGTAGGTCACAGCATGGTTCTTCTCGTGATCGTCCGTATTGCCAATCAGGATATTAAAGACCATGCGTCGAAACAGATCCTCCAGGTGCTCATCCAAGCGGTTAATGTCGGCGGTAACTCGCAGGCGCCTGGCCAGGTGCGGGTAGCCGTATTGTGGGACCTGTCCTGCTGGGGTTGCCGCTCGAATTAGTGTGCTTGCAGAAATACTATGAATCCGCTGTCCAGCAGCACGGTCAAAGCGCTTAATGGCAATAGCGTTTTCGGCCTTCATTTTTATGATCCGGGACTGGGCGACATTGATTTGTGCTTTCAACGCCATCGTCAGACAAGCGTGCTCGATCAGTGGCTGATCCCATGGCTCACCATTGAAGAATTTAACGACCCACTCATCGCCTTCGATTGTGATCACGGCCTTTGGCTTTGCACCACCCAGACTTCCCCCGGCGGAAATAAGTTTTACACGGTGTTCTGCCAACTCGCCAGTGCCACTTTCGATAATTGCAGCAGCAGCGCCCAACTCCTCGACATCCGAGAGCCGCGGCAAAGGCCGCAAATTGAATGGTCGGTATTGCGCGTCTGAATCTGAGATTCCAATTGCACCGAATCGGTCATCACCTGAAAAATAGAGGTTGTCACGTATTGTGGCCCCCCTTTTGTAGAGGTAGCGGATGACCTTCTCACCCCAGCGATCGGGCAAAGAGTCATCCAATGCCCCAGGTACACCCGGCAATCGCTCCCTGCGGTGCCTGGGGCTGTACTTCTGTGCTGTCAGTGGCATGTCGTCACTGATTGGAAATCCCGACTCAAGCCAGGAAGCTGCGTACTTCAACGTCTGGTCACCGTTTGTGAGGCTTTCGACTTCGCCTATGAGCACCGGCTTCGCTGGATTGGCCAGATACCATGCAAACAGGTATGCGGGGGTCTTGAAGGATCCTTTCGCCATTATTCAGCACTTCCGTGCTTGGCAGCCCGCTTGGCGTAGCTTGCCGAGGCGCTGCGCGCACGTTTGGCGCCAAGCTTCACCGCGGCGGCGACATCGCGCTCCATTGCCTCCTGATCGAGTTCTGGAGAGGCTATGCGTGAAAGTTCACTGTCGCGCCCGATGAGCCACAGTGCCGACGCATATGCCCCCATGGACACGGTGGGGTCCCCGTTTTCGATTTTCATGACGGTTGGAATGGACACGCCAATGCGTTTGGCCCTGGTCGCCAGTGATTCGTGGCGCCGCACCCGCGCCAAGGCCAAATGGGACCCCATAGTTTCAAGAGCCGCTAACGTCGCCGGGGTCAGAGAGTCAATGGCTTTAGATTGTTTTGGCATAAATTAGAGTATATCAATAAATGCCATTTCATACAATTCTATTTGCATTTTTATCTCGTGATGGTGATTAAAAAGACTACTTTTGCCGTCGGCCGAGAACTGCCACCACTCGGTAAATCAACACCAGGTCCGGTTTGACGTATGCAACCAGACATCTAAACGCACTAGATGCTGGCGGCAAATAGAACCCAGACAGCAGCGTAATTTAAACCTCTGACCACTGCGTGACCTACTGATGGCAGATGCGCCACTGACGACGCACCCTTTTTACCCTTGACCCCGGATTGCGTACTCCCACGTGTCTGGGTAATTCGCAGCATCAAATCTTGTGATTGCCTATGCCGCTCCCTAGTCGGTCTTGGAACATGATCAACCGAAATTCCAAGGCTACTCGCATCCATAGTAGCCTCGGTGAAAACTTGGGACGCCTCGACATGTTTGCGCACCATGCTATCCGGCAGGGCTTCCTTTGCAACAGTCAGACAAAGTTGGTCCACACCAATTCCGAAAGCAATCAACCCTTGCGCAAGGGCCTTCATTTCCCCCGCATGCTCACCCAGGCCCAACTCAGAAGTGTTGTATCCGACGCGTCGACTCCACCGTGTTGCTGCCACCAGCATGGCCGCCCGCTTGGACCCATCCAACCACGAAGATTGGGTCTGATCCAGAATCCGCCAGAAGTCCGACTTTTCCTTGCTGTGTGAAGGAATGGCCGGATATTCATGACCCATCCTGGGCGCCACGACCTCCTGCCCACGAGGGGAATAGATGAATTGATATGCACCATAAGCAAGCTCAAGGCAGTGTGTCGAAATACCGTGGCGTTGCCCCAGTGTCGTTAGCATGCTTTCGTGCATCCTCGATTCCAGGTCGGGTTCCATCAAATGCCGCAATTGCTCTTCCAGCCGAATGCGCAGCGTTAACAGCACCAAGAGTTGTGATGGAGAAGGAATTACGGGAGACCACTTGGTGACAAAAGCATCAGTCAAATCCAGCTTTATATCGGGCGAGGCAACCACTGCGTGCTGGGACCGGTGCACATGCACCTCAGCGAATTTTCCCAAAAAATCCAACGGGGTTTCGCGGGAAAATTTGTAAGTTCCCTTCGTGGTCGCTGAGTAGGAAAGTCCGCAGGCATTCGCAATTTCTTTGTGACTCCAATGATGCAGTCGACGTGAAAGCGCCGCATTGAGTTCGAGTCTGGACAGCAAACCCAAAATGCTTATGTAGTAGCGAACAGTGGTGTTGGGACTCAGGTGTCCCAAAAGGGCACTGACTAAATACAGGTAACGCCGCGATGGAGCTTCCTGCGTCTGCGCCAAATGGGGAAACGCGGCATCCTTCAATGCTTTGGCGTGCTTTGCGTAGACCACGGGATCGTCCACGCAACTCACTGGAAGATTGGCAACCCAATCAGGATTGTCTGCCACCACCAATTTCAGCAAGGTCCAATTGGCAAAAGCATGGCGCAGGCAATGAAACCGAAACCGGGGCCCCACCTCACCAACCAGGCGACCGAAGGCCTGGGTGATCGGGTCAAACAGCACCGATTGAGCGAGTGGTGTGCTCGGGGTGTTTGCGCTTGAAAACAGCAGTCCGTTCACTGTGAGGGTACTTTCGCTGCGTGCTTTCCAGTACTTCTTGAACCATTCCAATTCATCCGTCGCAAGAAGCGCCCAAAGAGGAATTCGTCTACGGGAAGACTTGGACTTCAAAGTCGCCAAACGGGAGGCACGGACATTTAACACGGGAAAATCCCCCGGATGAAAATCGTGCATCCAAAGCATCTGAACCTCCCGTCGCCGAAGGCCGCCCCGGAATCCCAAAACCGCCACCAGCATCCATAAAAGCCGCTGCGAGTCCAATTCGGGTCTATCGGAGCCCATTACCTCGCGTTTGAAATACTGAAATTCGCGCTCGGACACAACATTGGCTGCGCCAGTGGCGGCACGCGCACCCTCATATCCATCAAGGTCATCCATATCGATTTCCGGCGCGCCGAAAAACATCAGGTATTCATGGAATGCAGAGACACACATCCAGAAAACCGGCCTCTCCTTTTCGGTCTTTACACAGGCCCCGGCCTCCTCGTACAGCGTCTCGAAATCCTCCGGTTCGAGTTCACGAACATCCTCAGGACCCAGTTCGGTAATAAGGTGACGCGCGATCGCGTTCAGATAACGCAAGGCACTTGACGTTGCCAATGTCTTGAAATGCGGAGCAACCTCTCCCCTATCTTCTGAACTGCCGAGTCGCCACGCTACCCACTTAGCCAACAACTCGGTAATGGGCCACAGGACACCATGGGCACGGCGAATCGATGCCGTTAACTCCTTATGCGCATCTGTTGCATTTTTTGTTTTAACCAGAATGTTTTTAATACCTTTGATAAAGCGCAGCTGGTTCACCGGTATCTGCAGTGGATCAAAAGGTAATGGCCCAGGCTGAAGGCACTCCTCATTCAAGTGTGGAGCTGGAACAAATTCCGCCAATTGCGCCCGGTCCTGCGCCTCGTACGCTTCATCCACGACCCACCCGTTGAGCCGCTGGTACACCGCCGGGTGCATGGAGCGTGAGGCAAAGGTGCCATGCAGGAAATGCGCGAGAAACGGCGAGACATGCAGGGAGGTTGCAACATGGGCTGCGTGTAAAAAGTCCTGCCACGGCATCTCTGGAAGTTTTAGATGCGCAAAGGCGCCCTGCACTGCCTTGGCCACGCGCTGTTTTGGCGTATCGACATCCGTCGTGCGTACAACTTCCGTAACCTGCACGCCTTGCGCTTCGTCTACCTGCTCAAGCCATCGCAGCAACAAAGCTGACGTCATGCGATCAGGAAACCAAGTGGAATGCGTAGATTGCCCTTGCCCTAGTGGTATGTCCAGCGAAACGAAAATGTCACCTGCGCAGAAGTGCACCCGGGACAATTTGGATCGCAAAATGACATCCAGCAGCGGCACGCTCGTGACGCCAGCAAAAACCACCAAGCTGAACACGAAGAGGCTGTGCACGTCCGCCTTGGCATTGCTCGATTGCAGGATTGCATGAAACTTTGCTTCCACCGCGCGGAAATCGGCGAGCAACATGAAGTCGTTTCGGACGTAAGTCGGCAACGGGATGGGGATGTGCATGACCGCCGGAAGCAATTTAATCTTCCACCCCTTCAAGCGATTTGCAGCATCGATCAGACGGTCCCACCAGGTGGCCAGCTTGACTTCGCTGAGGGAACTACGAACAGTTCCTTCCAACAGACTTTGCCGCAAGCCTTCGTGGTCAGTTTTTGACAGATCGACCGGGCATTGGCCTTCCCATAGCCAAGGAACATTACGCTGAACCCAAACTAAAAAAAAGGCGTGAAGGTCGACATCCTTGTCAGCAATTCGGGGCATCGAACTGATGGCCCATTGCGGCCAAGCCTGGGAGTGAGGTGTCGCCGACGAGTTGAAACCTTGCGTCATTGCAAAGGCCTCCAGGTGAAAGGACCGTCGAGTGCCTCCAGGCCCAAGCGCTTGATCACTGGAGTCAATGCCGCACTCACTTTTTCACGCCACACCACCGGTGGAAGGGTGCTGTAGGGACCCCACGGAGACTCACCCCGCATGTGATGCCCCATCAGCGCATTAATCACCTCGCCCGAGCAACCCGCTTCGATAAGGCTCGAACGAATGAAATGTCGCAAGGAAACAAGTCGCAATGCCCAATCATCGCTGACATACGACCCCAGCCACGTAGGTGTCGTCGCGCACATCGCGTTGGTACGTTCATCAATAAAGAAAAAGAACGGCGCGCCTTCCTTCAAGGCCAGTTCATCCGCTGTTCTATCAGCCGAATAGGCGGTGGACAATTTGACGGCAGCATCCGTGGCCTTCAGCTTGTCCAGCGCTGCCGCCCCATCGATAGAAAGCACGTGCCGAAAAATTTTGAGATGTTCCTGGTATTTTTTTAACTGATCGACCAACTCTTTACACAACCAAACCAGACGCGCATGAAAATATGCTTCATTGTCTTTATCTGAAACAAATGCCGTGCCCGTATCAAAATCAATATCGAAATGAGAAGGCATGATATTACTGACCGAGCGCACTCCACAGGTTGCCAAATAAAACAGTGAAACCCAAGCTGTATAGGTATTGTGCATCTCTGCGACCGAGCGACTTTTTGAACTCCGCAAATTTATGAACTTTAAGCGCAGTGCGCTGAGCATATCCTTGACGTAGATGTTGGTCGGGACATGAAGTGATCCGACAAATTTAGTCTCAAAATCCTTAATGAAGGAATCCTGTATATTCTGATTAAATCCATGCTTTAGTTCATCTGAACATTGCAAAGCAGCAACAGAATTTTCATAAAGTTTTTGAATTTTTGTATGGGGTATGACGCTGTATATTGCAGGAATATAGCTATTAGGCGCTTCACCTCGAAAATACAGTGATACAACGCGATCAGCAGGTGCCCTTAGCGTCATTTCATCGGCCAAGGCCATCTGAATTTTACGGGGTGTTAAATCAGTATGGTAAATTTTATTAATATGATTTAAAAGATCAATAAAATGACCCACGCACTGCGTATCGAATAGCAGAATTCCCTTTGGAGCCTCTAGCAAAGCTTTAGAATCAAAATGGGGTAAAAAAAATAATAGATCCAATGGAATCAAGAGTTCCAAATGATCCACCACTCCCACGGTTGAGGCAGATCTTGGTGGTGCTGCGTGGTCTGGACTCGTGATGGGAATAAAAACCCGTGGTCCGTCGTATTGCAAGGAAATGCAACCAGGCAAAGCACCTTTCCCATTTGCACGCATAGAAAGTAAAGTTTCAGGGGATTGAGAAAGGTAAAAAATGCAACCACAAAATGCAACAACATCCCAGCGCCAAAACCCAGGC
>CAIQYP010000527.1 GCA_903876045.1 uncultured beta proteobacterium
CGCTGCCCCCCGAGGGGGCGCAATCCGCCTTGGGGCGGCCCGGCGGCGGATTGAATGCCCCCACGCACCTGCGCACCCGCATCAAGATCTGCGGCATTACCCGCGAGCAGGATTTGGATGCGGCGGTAGCGGCAGGAGCCGACGCCGTTGGTTTTGTGCTGTATCCCAAAAGCCCGCGCTATGTTTCGCCTGAACGTGCGGCTGAGTTGGTACGTCGCCTGCCGCCCTTTGTCACTCCGGTTCTGTTATTTGTAAACGCAAGCGTGGAAGATGTCCTGGCCGCAAGCCGACTGATTCCCGGCGCAACCCTGCAATTCCATGGCGATGAGAGCCCTGCCGATTGCGACGCAGCCGCGCTGGCAGTGAACAGCCCTTACCTGCGGGCGGCACGCATTCCCCTAGGAGACGGTGCGGCACAGTTTGACCTCGTAAAATACGCGCACAACTTTTCAAACGCCCGGGCCATTCTGTTAGACGCACATGTCGACGGTTATGGCGGGGGCGGCAAGGTATTCAATTGGTCACTTCTTCCTCCAAGCGTCAACGCTCAGCTCGTCTTGAGTGGTGGACTCGACTCAGCAAACGTGGGCGACGGCATCGCCCAGGTCCGGCCGCGCTGCATTAGCCTGGCCGTCGATATAAGCTCGGGCGTCGAAGCCGTCGATGCCCAAGGACTGCCCCTAAAGGGCATCAAAGACCCGGAAAAGATCAACCAGTTTGTCGCCGCCGTAAGAGCCGCTGACCAACGCCTTGCAGGAATTAACTAAATGTACGAATACGCCCAACCCGACCTAAGCGGTCATTTTGGAAAATACGGCGGCAGCTTTGTCTCCGAGACACTGACCCACGCCATCAACGAGCTCAAAGACGCTTACGCCAAGTACCAGCATGACCCGGCATTTATCGCCGAGTTCAAGTCTGAACTGGCGCACTTTGTCGGCCGCCCTTCCCCGGTCTACCACGCAGCGCGCATGAGCCGCGAAATGGGCGGTGCGCAAATCTTCCTGAAACGCGAAGACCTGAACCACACCGGCGCCCACAAGATCAACAACACCATCGGCCAGGCCATGCTCGCCAAGCGCATGGGCAAACCACGCGTGATCGCCGAAACGGGTGCCGGCCAGCATGGCGTAGCCACCGCGACCATTTGTGCCCGCTACGGCCTGGAATGCGTGGTTTACATGGGTAGTGAAGACGTCAAACGCCAGAGCCCCAACGTTTACCGCATGAAACTGTTGGGCGCGACCGTGGTGCCTGTCGAGTCGGGCAGCAAGACCCTGAAAGATGCGCTCAACGAAGCCATGCGCGACTGGGTCGCCAATGTGGACAACACCTTCTACATCATCGGCACCGTGGCGGGGCCACACCCCTACCCCATGATGGTGCGCGACTTTCAAAGCGTCATCGGTGAAGAATGTCTGGTGCAAATGCCCGAGATGCTGGCAGCCGCCGGTTGCAAGACAGCCCAGCCCGACGCCGTGATTGCCTGCGTGGGCGGCGGATCCAACGCCATGGGTATCTTTTATCCCTACATTAAGGCCGAAGGCACGCGCCTGATCGGCGTGGAAGCGGCCGGCGAAGGTATGGACAGCGGCAAGCATTCCGCCAGCATTCAACGCGGCAGCCCCGGCGTTCTGCACGGCAACCGCACCTATGTGCTGCAGGATGACAACGGCCAAGTAACCGAGACTCACAGCATCAGCGCCGGCCTCGACTACCCAGGTGTAGGCCCAGAGCATGCGTTTCTGCACGACATCGGCCGCGCTGAATACGTGGGCATCACGGATACCGAAGCGCTAGACGCCTTCCACTACCTGTGCCGCACCGAAGGAATCATCCCCGCGCTTGAATCCAGCCATGCCGTAGCCTACGCCATGAAGCTGGCCAAAACCATGCGCACCGACCAAAGCATTTTGGTGAATTTGTCAGGTCGTGGTGACAAGGACATCGGCACCGTGGCCGACCTGAGCCATGGCGATTTCTTCTGCCGACCCAGTTGCCAAGGCCAGTCGGTCAAGGGTGGCGTGGTGGTCGAGCAGCCGGTCAAGCTGGTGAAGAATGGGGTTTTGAGCGACGCCGGGCAGCCCCAAGGCGCGAAGGCCCCCTCGGGCGGCAGCGCAGCACACGAAGTGGCAAGCGTGGGGGTGCGTTCATGAGCCGTATTGACGCAACCCTGGCCGCATTGAAGGCCCAAGGCCGCAAGGCCTTGATTCCTTTTGTTACCGCTGGCTACCCCTACGCCGATGTCACCCCTGAATTGATGCACGGCATGGTGGCCGGTGGCGCGGACGTGATTGAGCTCGGCGTGCCCTTCTCCGACCCCAGCGCCGACGGCCCGGTCATCCAAAAAGCCGGTGACAAGGCCCTCGCCTTCGGCATTGGCCTCACGCAAGTACTGGCGATGGTGAGCGAATTCCGCAAGACCAATAAGACGACCCCCGTGGTGCTGATGGGCTACGCCAACCCGGTGGAACGCTACGACCAGAAGCACGCCGCTAGCTTTGCGGCAGGCACCCCTGGTGGTCCTTTTGTGCGCGATGCTGCGGCAGCCGGTGTGGACGGTGTGCTGATCGTGGACTACCCGCCGGAAGAGTGCGCGGCCTTCGCTGCTGACTTGCGTGCGCACCAGATGGACTTGATCTTCCTGTTGGCCCCCACGAGCACGGATGCGCGCATGGCTCAGGTGGCACGCGTGGCCAGCGGTTACGTGTACTACGTGTCGCTCAAGGGCGTGACTGGTTCAGGCGCGCTGGATACCGACGCCGTGGAAGCCATGTTGCCCCGCATTCGCGCCCATATCAGCGTGCCGGTGGGTGTGGGCTTTGGCATACGTGATGCCGCGACTGCACGCACCATCTCCCGCGTGGCCGATGCGGTGGTAATCGGCAGCCGAATCATTCAGTTACTGGAACACCAACCACGCGACCAAGTGGCAGCCACCGCGCAGACCTTCCTGGCTGAAATCCGCCAGGCTATGGACGCATAATTGC
>CAIQYP010000528.1 GCA_903876045.1 uncultured beta proteobacterium
ACAGGCCCGTCAAGGTGCCAGGGAACAACATCGCCAGCACCTCAAAACCCAGGCGGACCATGTTGCGGCATTGGATCTCCTGAGCCAACTCACACGGCAAAGACGCGAGCTGGATGTGTTGGCAGGCATGGAAGAACTGTTTCGCATGCTGTTTGCGCCTGGCGTCTATCACTACCTTCCCAATGCCGATGCGGCCAATGCAGCCAACGCCGGGTTGCCCGCTGACATCAGGGAAATGCTGCGCACGCAGGACCAAGTCTTTGCATGGACGCCCACGGGCAGTGGCTTTGTGCTGCGCCTCATGCGTGGCCAGCAGTCCCTTGGATTTGTCTATCTGGATGAATTCCAGTTTCCGCAGTTCAAGGAACAGTACCTGAATCTTGCGCTGGCCATGATTGATGTGTGCGACCTGTCGATTGAAAGTGCCCGCACGCACAAGCGCCTGATCGAGGCGGAAAAAATGGCTTCGCTCGGTGCCATGGTGGCGGGCATTGCGCACGAGATCAACACCCCTGTGGGCGTGGGGGTGCTGGCCGCCTCCACCTTGCAACACCAGACGCGCAAGCTGAGCGCCAGTTTTGCCGAGCGGCGCATGACGCAGTCGGACTTGAATGGTTATCTGGATATATCTGTGGCTAGCACCGACCTGATTGCCTCAAGCCTGGAGCGGGTTGGCAAGTTGATCGCTTCGTTCCGACGGGTGGCGGTAGGCGGTAAGCGCCAGACCCAGCAAGTCAACACCATTGCGATTGCGGAATGCCTGCGCGACACCATCGCAAGCTTTGGCGAGCGTCTGCAAAAGGGCGCATTTGAGGTGCAGGTAGATTGCCCTGAATCCCTCGTGATGCAGGGCTATTCGGGCGATCTGGAGAGCGTGTTTACCAACCTGATAGCCAATTCCCTGCAACACGGATTCAGGGACCGCAAGCAGGGCTGCATTCAGATCACGGTGCAGCAACAGGACAACAGCCTGCATATGAAATATGGCGACAACGGCATTGGCCTTTCAGAGGAAGCCAGTAAACGTGTCTTCGATCCCTTCTTCACCACCGACATGCAAGCCGGTATGGGCCTGGGCATGCATCTGGTCTACAACTTGATTACCCAGCGCATGGGTGGCAGCATCAGCGTGGACCCGCAGGTGAGTGTGGGGGCATGCTTTTTGATAGACGTTCCGATACAAGCGGTCTAAAAAATCTATGACTTCAACCGACTCATTCTTGGACATGTTTGCCCCTGAGGCGCCTGCTATTTCAGAATCGGCGGCACCAGACCGCGATGTCTGGAAGATCTTGCTGGTGGACGACGATGAGGACATTCACACCGTGCTGCATATGGCTTTGCGCAATATGCAGGTGGAAAACCGCACAGTCCAATTGCTGGACGCGCGCTCGGGTCAGGAAGCGCGCGCACTGCTGGCAAGCCACCCGGACATTGCCCTGGTGTTGCTGGACGTGGTGATGGAGTCGGAGTTGGAGGGTCTGCATCTTGTGCGCTACGTGCGCAATGAGCTAGGCAACCGCATGGTGCAGATAGTGCTGGTGACGGGACAACCCGGCTATGCACCCGAGCGCGATGTGGTGGTGGACTATGCCATCGACGGCTATCGCCTCAAGTCCGAACTGACGGCAGACAAGATCTTTGTTTCCGTCTATGTGGCCCTGCGCACGTATAAGGCCCTGCGCGACTCCGAGACCCAGCGCCAGCAGCTCGAGCGCCTATCCCTGGCCCTGGGCGAGAAGGAAGAGCGTATGCGCTCGGTGGTGGAAACCGCGCCCGATGCCATCGTTCAATTTGACACGGCCGGTCTGATCGTGGGATGGAATGAGGGTGCGCGCCGCCTGTTTGGCTATGCAGCGCAAGAAATTATGGGCCAGTCCCTGACGCGGCTAATTCCGGCACACACATTGCCAGAGAACGCAAAGCTCCTGCACAAGTTGCTCTCCGGTGTGGACACCAGCCTACTGGGCCGTGTGATGGAAATGCAAGGTTCGCGCGCGGATGGCGAAGAGTTTCCGATTGAACTGGTGATGGGCTCCTGGCGCAGTGCGACCGGGCCAAATTTCAGCGCGGTCATTCGTGATGTATCGGAACGCAGGAGCTCCGAATCAGGCCTGCGACTTGCTGCAAGCGTCTACGCCAACAGCTACGAAGGCATCATCATCGCGGACGCTAACAAGGGGATCGTCGATGTCAACCCCGCCTTCACCCGCATCACCGGCTATGCCAAGGAAAATGTGCTGGGCCGTTCGCCCAATTTGTTGTCCTCGGGTCGGCATGACGCGGCCTTTTATGGCGTCATGTGGGAGTCCATCTCGCAGCACGATTTCTGGCAGGGTGAAATATGTAACCGTCGTTTCGATGGCAGCTTGTACACCGAGATTTTGTCGATCTCCGTGATTCGTGACAGCGCGGGCACGGTTCAGCATTACATCGGCGTGTTCTCGGATATCACGGTGCTGAAGGCCCATGAGGAAGAGCTCTACCGCATTGCCCACTATGACCAGCTGACCGATCTACCGAACCGGCGACTGTTTTCTGACCGTCTCGCGCAGGTACTGGCCCGTTCTCGGCGCAACGAAACATCGGTGGCCGTTTGCTATCTGGACCTGGATGGCTTCAAGGCCGTCAATGACGCCCATGGTCATGCGGTGGGGGACAAATTGCTGATTGAGTTGTCGCAACGACTTAAAGGCATTTTGCGCATCGATGACACACTCGCCCGTCTGGGCGGTGATGAGTTTGTATTACTGTTGTCATCCATTGCGGAATTGCAGGAATGCCAGTCGGCGTTGGATCGGGTTTTGGAAGTGGTGGCAGCTCCGTTTGATATTGAGGGTAAGTCGCTCATTGTGACGGCCAGCATTGGCGTGACGGTCTATCCGGCTGACCCGGTGGACTCCGACACGCTCTTGCGTCACGCTGATCAAGCCATGTACCTGGCCAAGGAAGGCGGAAAGAACAGCTATCACTTCTTTGACCCGGTGCACGACCAACAAGTGCAAACCCAACGCCATTACATGCAGAGGTTGAGCGAGGCCCTGGAGAAGGGCGAATTTGTGCTGTACTACCAGCCCAAGGTTGATCTGCTGGATGGCACGGTCATGGGCTTTGAGGCGCTCATCCGTTGGCAGCACCCGCAGGAAGGCTTGTTGGCACCAGGCACCTTTTTGCACTACCTGGAGGGCACGGAACTTGAGATCCTGGTGGGCGAATGGGTGCTGCGGTCTGTGGTGAAGCAGATCCAGGTCTGGCGCGACGCTGGCATTGTGGTCACGGTGAGTGCCAACGTAAGTGCCGACCATTTGCTAAGAGACAACTTTGCCGAACGCCTGCAGGGAATTCTGGCGGATTGCCCTAAAGAGATCGCCGCGAGCCTGGAGTTGGAAATCCTCGAAACGGCCGCACTGACCGACCTGAAGAAGGCGGTGCACAACATAACCCAGTGCCGCAAGCTAGGCGTGCAGTTTTCACTGGATGACTTTGGCACCGGCTACAGCTCGCTGACGTACTTTCTGAACCTGCCCGTGCAGGTGTTGAAAATTGACCAAAGCTTCGTCAAGGTCATGCTGGATGACCCGGGTGGCCTTGGTATCGTGGAGAGTGTCGTGCGCCTGGCACAGGCATTTAATCGGCCCGTGATTGCAGAAGGGGTTGAGACACCGGAGCACGGCGCCGTGCTACTGCATTTTGGTTGCCGCTTCGCCCAGGGTTATGGCGTCGCTCGCCCCATGCCGGTAGACCGGGTAAACGACTGGTTATTGGATTGGCAAGGCGCCGGCGCATGGTGCAGCTTGGTCACACCGGCCGCGGATGAAGATCTGATTTTCAAGGTGGCGGCCCGCAGCAGCAACTTGTGGCTGGATGCCATCGTCCTCCAGTTGGAGCAGGACTACACAGCTTCGCAACTCAACGCGGAGCCTGAGAACTGCAGCTTTTGCCGTTGGTTCCGCAGCGCCGGGTTCACGCGCTACGGCCAATATCCACACTACCAGGTGGCCGCCACCTCCCATGAACACAGCCACACGCTGGCGCTGCAGGCCCAGAAGGCTCATCGGGATGGCAATCACGAGGAAGGCAAGCAGTTGCTACTTGCCCTGCGGGAGTCCAAGGCACGGCAGATGGAGGACTTGATGCAGTTGCAACGGTGTGCCAGTCAATTGGCGTCGAACTCTGGGCATTGACATAGTTAAGCTGAAATCGCGGGTTATAGGATCAATGACTACAGCTCACTGAGCCAAAGTTGGGTGCTAAAGCCGCCTGCCTGGGATAGCTAGATTGCCGCGGTAGCCGCCGGTCACGAACAGCCGGTTACTGGAAGTCCAGCATGTCACCTGTCAGCGGACAATCGCGGCCTTCGCTGATGCCGCATCAGGGGTCATTGAAGTATTGACCGTGTCAGTTAGACTGGACCAAAGGAAACATTGCTATGGCTGGCGTATTTGGAAAAGATCCCAACATGAAACGAAAAGGGAGTCAGCAGGAGCTGGACCGCATCATGGGCGAGCGTGCCCGCAACAAGGCGGCCGCAGCTGCAAAGTTCCGGCAAAAGAAGCCGGCAGCCACTGCGCCAGAGCAAGCAGAGCCACCCAAGACCTGAAACACCTCACGACGGATTAAATGCATGTCGTTTGATTGCCACTCTTCTCAAAATGCATTTGAGGCGGCTGAGTTAGGCCATAACTTATGCCCACGAATATCAGGTTACCGTCAGTCCAGCGTCTCCAGTTAGCGGGCGTTCGTGAACTTCCCTGATGCCGCGAAAGCCGCCGGTCACTTCGAACCAGCAAAACTCGTCGATTTCTCCAAACCAGTCATTCCCGCTGCGGGTCTAATTTGGGCATTATCCAACACCAAAAAATTAAAGTGCTCATTCATTGAGCCAAGCCAGCGTCTCCATAGCCACTCTCCTGCTGCAAAGAAAATCGATACTTTGAAAATTCTTCAGCTGTGTCCTCTGCATTTGTGAAGTGATTGCGCGAGTACTCCAAAGCACTGCAGATTGCCAAATAGAAGTCCTCCGGCATCACTGGCTTGGTGATGAAGCCCGTCATGCCGGCCGCACGGCAACGCTTACGGTCCTCGTTGAATGCATTGCCCGTCATCGCCACGATCGGGACCGACGCATAGTTGGCAAGTTGCCTGATTTTCTGGGTCGCAACCAGGCCATCCATGCGGGGCATTTGCATATCCATCAATATAAGCCGGTAGTGCTTGTTCCTTGCCATTTCCAGCGCCTGAACGCCATCCTCTGCAACCTCCACGACAAGTCCAATGTCCTCCATCATGATGGTTGCAATCTCTGCGTTCACAGGCTCGTCCTCTGCCAATAGCACGGTAACGCCCTGGTATCTACTGTGCAGCAAGGCTTCGGCAGCGGCCGCATCCAACGAAATTTCGCTTACCGAAGAACTGGCTTCTGCGCCCACACTGGCAGTAAACCAAAAAGTGCTTCCCATACCAAATTCACTCTGCACACCCGCGTCGCCGCCCATGAGTTGTGCAATCTTTTTGGTGATCGCAAGGCCCAGTCCTGTCCCGCCGTATGTGCGTGTGGTGGAAGTGTCGGCTTGCTCAAAGCTACCGAATATGCGTGGCATTACCTCCGGGCGAATACCGATTCCTGTATCGCTAACCTCAAAGCGCAAAAGAACACGCCCCTCGCCGTCGTTAGTACTACTGACGCAGATACGCACGATACCAACCTTGGTGAACTTGATGGCATTGTTGACATAGTTCAGCAGAGCCTGCTGCAACCGCGTCGCGTCCCCACTGCAAAAATCCGGCACTGAGCCCATGTCACTGACTATTTGGATGTTTTTGTCTGTTGCACGCTCGGCGAGCATCACCAGAACATTGTTCACCAGGTCTTTAACGCGAAACTGAGATGTCTCCAGAGTGAACTTGCCGGCCTCGATTTTCGACAAGTCCAGGATGTCGTTGATGATGCCCAGTAAATGTTGGGCGGCCACCGTAATTTGTCCCAGCTTCTCGGTTTGCATGGCATCACTGCTGCGACGTTTTAGAATGCCCGAAAGTCCCACAATAGCGTTCATGGGCGTGCGGATTTCATGGCTCATATTCGCCAGAAAGTCTGACTTGGCCTTACTGGCAGCCAGTGCCGCTTCTTCGATTTGCTTCCTCTCTGTCACGTCCAACAAAATGCCTGTCCAGACCACAGCCCCATCGGCAAGCCTGTGCGGGGACGCACGACCGCGCACCCATTTGAGTATTCCACTTGGTGTGACGATGCGGTGCCAGTGCTCCCATTCACCCAGTTCCTGATAAGCCCGCTCCACCGACTCGCTATGGCCCGCACGGTCCTCTGCAATGATGCAATTCGTCAATAAGTTGCTGTCCTGCAGTGCAGCCTGCGCGTCCACTTCATACAGACTGGCAATACCCTTGCTGAGGTACACAAATTTCCATTCACCTTCGGGTGTTCGCATGAATTGGTAAACGACGCCTGGAATGGAGTCAGTGATGCGTTGCAGTTTTTCCTGCGCTTGCTGCTGAGCGACCTCTGCTCGCTTGAGGTCGGATATGTCTTTTGAAATGCACAGCACTGCCACGACTTTCTGCTGTTCGTTCAAGATGGCCTTGGCAGTGGTGACGATGTGCCGATCGCCACCAGCCTTTGGAAGCAGGACAGGAAAAACTTTAACGCCGCCGCTCGTAAATATCTCCTCAAGAATTGCGAAACGATTGTCTGCATCTGCCTTGGGGAAAATTTCCCAAAGGTTTTTGCCAATGATGTTCGATTGCGTCGTATCCAGGGCTTTTGCAAACTCCTGATTTACATAGAGGTAAAACCCGCTCGCATCCAACTTGAATATTGGATCGCTTGACTCATCCAGCAAGATGCGGTGGTTCTCCTCGCTCACTCGCAAGGCCTGCATGGCCACACGCAATTCTGTTGTTTTTTGCGCCACCAATAATTCAAGATTGTCCTTGTACCCCATCAACTCGTATTCACGCGCCTCCAAGTTTTTCGTCGCCGTTGCCAGGTCCTTGGTTCTGGCACTTACAGCCCTGCGCAGAACATATGTCCACAGCGCCAATAATGCAGAAATACCAAGCACAATTGCGAACGTGTAAACCAGCCATGTTGGCAGCCAGGCTTGGTTTGGCCGGTAAAGGAAGCCTTTCATGGAAAAGTCAGTTGATAGCATTCCCCTGCTGGCGTATGTGTTCGCGATACTCTGCCAGCGACCTTCGTGCATAAAACCAATGGGTACGAGATCGGAACGAATGAGTTGGATAGACTTTTCCGCCTCAAACAGCAGCTTGTCTTTCTCAGACCGTGGCAAGTAGTTCCTCTCGATCATGAGGTCAACCATCTTCTCTGGATTCTCAACGGCGTAGTGCCAACCTCGCAGGCTGGCATCCAGAAATGCTTTAACCCGTTCCGGGTGCTGACTTACCTCGGACTCGGTGGTGAACAGGTTGTCGCCGTAAAAGTCAATGCCAACGGACTGGGGCGTAAAGCTTAGGTAGGGGAAGCCTGCCTTTTCCAGGTAATAGGGATCGTTTGTGCTGTAGCCTGCATAGGCGTCGGCCTTTCCGGAGATCAGGTCAGAGGCGCTGTAATCATTGCTTGCGAAAGAATTTAATTTGTCCTCTGGTAGTCCGACTGCCCGCAGATAGGCAACGATCTCCTCAGCGAAAGGATCCAGCATGACCCGTTTACCCGCCAGATCGTGGACAGTTTGAATACCGGGTTTCTTTGCGGCTAGCAACACATAGGGCGAGTGCTGGAATATGACAGCCAACGCCACGACCGGCTTGCCGCTTTGCCTCTTGAGCAGCAAGTCGTTGCTGCCCACGCCATACTGCGCCCGGCCCTCCAGCACATTGTCGATGGGATTGCTATCTTGACTCACCGGATTGATCGTCACTTCCAGACCGGCGTCCTTATAGAAACCCAACTCTTTGGCCGCGTAGTACCCGGCAAACTGAAACTGGTGATGCCATTTCAATTGAAGAACAACAGGCTCCAAAGCACGCGACTGGACATGCCACATCAGTAACAACAGCACGCAAGCCAACTTTAGGGAGGTGTTCATCGGATCAAGTACTCATATATCGGCTCTTCCGAAGTTCAGATTTCATATCGACTGCCCGAGCCAGATAGAGCGCATCTTGAACAACGCCAGCGTCAAGCAGGTGTTGACTGCCAATCGGCGACCAAAGCGCTGTTCCGCGCGCAAACCGCAAGGCAATGTGGCTGAGGCAGTTCTAGATTCATGCGTCATGTCATAACCTACCTGTAATGAGATCCTCGCTATTCCTTCATTTCGGAGAATAATAGGAAAGGTATTTTTTGTACAGGACAAAACGATCATAGCTCTCTTTAGCAAGAATTGTTTAAGACATCAAAAACGTCACCGTCCGGCCGATACTCTGAATAACATGCAGACTTTTTGTTGAATCGCAATATTTCGCCCAGTCATGCAAGCAGATACAACCAAATTCTTCACCCAGGCAGAGACTGAAATCGCAACAGGTTTCTCGCGGGAGGTTTTGCGCAAGTGGGAAACGCGCTTCGGTTTTCCCCAGCCTGCGCGCGACGCCCGTGATCGTCGTGCTTACACATCACAAGACGTCGCACAACTTCAGCAAATCAGACAACTCCTTGCAAAAGGACACCGCCCGCGCAACTTGTTGCCGCTTTCCCTGCAGGAACTGCTGGCGCTAGATCTAACCGAACATTTGGAGATGCAGGATTGTTTGCTGGACTCCGAGGAAGTTGCGAAAGTCATGCTGACCAAATTGAGCGCCTCTCAATCGCTACAAACACTGGAGCTATTTTTACAGCTGAGGCTCAAGAAGGTTGGGCTTGGACTTTTTGTCCAAAGCGACTTGCCCGCAATGAACCTGGTGATTGGTGCTGCATGGCAGGCTGGCGAGTTGGCAATTCACGCTGAGCACCGCTACACAGAGATGGTGCGCAACCTTATTCAAACCGCAGTCTCTGGTTTACAACCTACACCAGATGCCCACAGGGTACTGCTGACTACGCCACCCGGAGAGGTCCATGGCTTGGGGCTGCTCGGCTTACAGGCGAGTTTGGCATTGGGTGGAGCACACTGCGTTGCACTAGGGCTGCAAACACCG
Organism: uncultured beta proteobacterium; assembly: GCA_903876045.1. Lineage (GTDB taxonomy): Bacteria > Pseudomonadota > Gammaproteobacteria > Burkholderiales > Burkholderiaceae_C > Allorhodoferax. The sequence continues at coordinate 9,118 of CAIQYP010000528.1, forward strand.
GTAAGCAATGTTGCTATGGCTGCAGTTGACTGGGATATTGCTGTGGTGTGCATTTCGGCGAGCGTTTGCCTCACGACCGAGACTGTGCGCGAGTATGTCACCGACCTCAGGAGTCAGTTGCCAAATTCATGTCAGCTATGGCTCGGTGGGCAGGGCGCTGGCGGATTTTTGCCCGGCACGATCGCGGGCGTTGAAATCGTTCATACATTTTCCCAAGCCATGGCGAGATACAAGTTAGTAGGACAGGCTCAAAGAACTCCGGGTTGCGATATTGAGTGAAGCCAAAGACTGAAAGTCAAAAAGTCTCCCATGCTTGGTCAATCGCTGGACCTGTGCCAGTGGCCACCTTTGGCTTAGGGGATGACATTGTTTGGGCGACGGAAAGTCTTTTTTGTTTGAGCTTTGACTTAACCGAGTCCAATTGGACAACACGACGTTCACCTCCACTGAAAGCTGTGGTCTTGGATGACGACCCCATCTCAATTTCTCTTGCGACATAGAGTTTCGTTGCCAAAAATTGCGACACGGAATATCCCTGCTCAGCAGGTTTATGAATCAACCCGTTGCAGTTAAAGAGACTGCCGCGCGGTTTGGGTTCTTGCCGTGAGTGACTGCTTTGCGCGAAATCGTACGTCAGCTATCCCAATTTCTATGTGGCCCCAGTATTTTTAGTGATCGGCTGCTTCCAGCCCGTCAGAGTCATTACCAACCGAAATCCCAACGACTCCTGGCCAAGCCGCTTGCCAGCTGCGGGCATTTTTTCCGCCTAAGTTTGAAGAATCATTTCGCCTTACTTTGATTCATCAAGTTGTAAACCATTGATTCTTGTGACCAAGTTTTTTGGCTAACTTCTTTAGTGTCCACTCGGTTTGTATTGGGTGCACTGCCTGCTGCACGCCCGGGCAACAGGGCGGCTATCTACCCCAGCAAGGCACGCACATGGTCGTTCAGGAAGCGGCCGCCCGGGTCCAGCTTGCGGCGCAACGCGCGGAAGTCGTTGGCACGCGGGTAGAGCGCGGTGACGTCGTCGGTATCGAGAAGTGCATCTTGCCCCAATGCGGGCGCGCCTTGAAGCGGCGCAGGATGGCATCCACATCGCGCAAAAAGTCCCAGTAGTCCACGCCTGGCTGGCCCGACACCGAGAGCGTGATGCTGTACAGAAAGTGAAAGGGGCTGATCCAGGCCGGGTCGCCACCGGTGAAGCGGTACCCGATAGGGTAAATGTCGCTGGAGTAGGCAATTTTCTCGAAGGGTGCGTGGCAGCCAACTCATCGTGGCGCTCCATGCAGGTCTCAAAGTCATCGCGCCACAGGCCGCCCTTTTAGAAGGGCATAACTAACTCCTCTTTTGAATTCAAACAGCGGTAAAGCAGTTATCTACGAACAGATGGGTGCCGTTGACAAAGCTGGCGTCATCACTGGCCAGGAAGAGTGCGGCGCTGGCCACTTCCTCGGGGCGGCACATGCGGCCCTGCATGGCGCGTATTGCGCTCTCGCTGGCGTCCACGCCGTAGCGGTTAAGGGCTTCCACCTCGCGCAGGCCATGCGGGGTTTCGATAAAACCGGGGCAAACGGCGTTGCAGCGAATGTTGCGGTCGCGAAACTCCACCGCAATGGCGCGGGCAAACATGTGCACGGCACCCTTGGTCAGGTTGTAGAGCACCTCCATGGGCGTAGCCGCCACGGCCGAGATGGATGAGGTGCAGACAATGCGGCCGCCGCCAGAAGCCAGCATGCCGGGCAGCACGGCGCGCGTCATCAGGAACATGGAGCGCACGTTGATGTCCATGAGGCTGTCGTACTCCTCATCGGTGGTTTCCAGAAAAGGCTTCACCACAATCGTGCCGGCATGGTTAAAAAGCACGGTGGGCGCGCCAAAGGTGGCTGTGGCATGGGCCACCGCAGCCTCTACCTGATCACGCTTGGAAACATCGGCCACGGCAAAGGTGGCCTGCAAGCCCGCTGCCTGCAACTCGGCGGCCAGCGCAGCACCCAGGTCGGCCTGCCGATCGACGATGGTGACGCGGGCACCCTCGGCCGCAAACAACCGGGCTGCAGCAGCGCCGCAACCCGAAGCCCCGCCGGATATCAAGGCACTGTGGCCTGCCAGACGCCGTGACACGATTACACAGCGCGCAGATGCCAGGCCTTAGGCCGGGTAAAGGTGGCAATACCGTACGTGGACAAGGTCAGGCCCACACCGGAATCGCCATGGCCGCTCCAGGGCAGGCGCGGGCTGACGCGGTCGCAGCAGTTCCAGTACACCGTGCCGGCATTCACCTGCGACAGCACGGCTTTGGCGCGTGCTGCATCGGGCGTGAAGACACCGGCGGTGAGGCCGTAGCGTGTGTCGTTCATCAGTTGCACAGCCTCGGCATCGCCAGAGACTTTCTGAATACCGATGATGGGTCCGAAGCTTTCTTCACGCATCAGCTCCATGCTGTGGTTCACGTTGGAGAACACCGTGGGCGCGTAAAAGCTGCCCTTGCCTGCAATGCGCGCACCGCCCACCAGCAACTTCGCGCCCTTGGCTTTAGCGTCTTCCACCTGAGCATCCAGCACGGCCAATTGCGGGGCGCGGGTAATGGCGCCGATGTAGGTGTCCTCACTGGCCGGGTCGCCGACCTTGAAGGTCTTGACCGTGTTCACAAAGGCTTCGACAAAGGCGTCGTAAATGTTCTCGTGCACATACACGCGCTCCACCGAGCAGCAGCTCTGGCCGGTGTTGTACATCGCGCCATCGGCCAGCGACTCCGCGGCCACCTGCACGTTGGCGTCTTCGCAGACATAGGTCGGGTCTTTGCCGCCCAGCTCGAGTTGCAGCTTGACCATGCGCGGGCCCAGGTTCTGTGCGATCTTGGCGCCGGTGGCATACGACCCGGTAAAGAACAGGCCGTCAATCTTTTGTGCCTGCAGGGCCACGCCCACATCGCCACCACCGACCAGGGCGATAAACGCATCCTTGGGGATGCCCGCTGCGTGCAACAGACGCTCCATCGCCAGACCCGTGAGGGTGGCAAATTCGGAAGGCTTGTAGAGCACCGTGTTGCCCGTCAAAAGCGCGGGCACATAGACATTGCCTCCGACAAACCAGGGGTAGTTCCAGGCGGAGATGTTGACCACCACACCGAGTGGCGTGTGCTGGATCTGCTCGGTCATGCCGCCTTCGTCATAAACGGTTTCGGTAGCTAGTTGCGCGTCCACTTCTTTCAGGAAAAAGTCGATGCGACCCAGCAAACCATTGAGTTCGTTGCGCGACATCTTGATCGGCTTGCCGGTCTCGGATGTCATGGTGGCAGCAAGGCCATCGAGCTCAGCCACGATGGATGCGCGAAAGCGCACGATGCAGGCCTTGCGATCTGCCAGTGGCACTGCGGCCCAGGCTGGCTGAGCAGCGCGAGCGCGGGCCGCCTTGGCGGCCACAGAGGCTGCGTCATCCGAAGGCACGCTGGTCAATAGCGCGCCGGTGGCCGGGTTGTTAATAGCGAGAGTACTCATGAAGAAATTCCTCAGCAAAAAATTAATGGATTACAAGCGGCGCCAACAGGGCGGGCGCGTAGCGCCTCAGTGTGCGAGCGCACCGCCCGACTACATGGCCGCTTTGAGCAGGCGCTCAAAATCAGCCGCCGTGCAGGGGCGTGGATTGGTTTGGTGGCAGATGTCGGCGGTGGCGATTTCTACCAGACGCGGCAGATGCTCGGGTTTGACGCCACGCGCAGCCAGGCCTCCGGTAATGCCGATGTCGGCCTTGAGTTGCTTGATCCAGGGCACCAACGCAGCACCTCCGCCGGCCACGCCGCAGACATGGGCCAGCTCGTCAAACTTCTTGGGCACTGCTTCAAAGTTCCAGGCCAGCACGGTGTCCAGCATCAGCGCATTGGCCAGGCCGTGGTGCATATCGCAGACGGCCCCCAACGCGTGCGCGCAGGAGTGAACTGCGCCCAGGTCTTTCTGGAACGCAATCGCGCCCATCATCGAGGACATCATCATGTCGGAACGCGCCTTCAAATTGCCCGGCTCCAACACAGCAGTACGCAGGGCGGCGGCAGCAATGCGCGTGCCTTCCAAGGCAATGCCATCGCACAGCGGGTGGTAGGCGGGCGAGAGATAGCTTTCGATGTTGTGGGTCAGCGCGTCGATGCCGGTGGCCGCTGTCACCGAAGGCGGCAAACCCAGTGTGAGCTCGGGGTCAGCAAAAACTATCTTCGCGAGAATTTTGGGGCTGAACACGGTGCGCTTCACGTGCGTGTCGTTCTCGCTCACCACGCTGGAGCGGCCCACTTCAGAGCCGGTGCCGGAAGTGGTGGGCAGGGCCACAAAATACGGAAGCGGGTTGACGATGGGGCGCACGTTCGGGTGGTCCCACACGTATTCCAGAATGTCGCCTTCGTGCACAGCGGCCAGGCCGACGATCTTGGCCACGTCCAGTGCGGCACCGCCGCCAAAGCCGATCACGCAGTCCGCGTTGTGCGCCTTGTAAGCGGTGGCACCGTCCATCACCTGGCTGCAGGTTGGATTGCCAAACACGCCGCTGAACACCGCCACATCGAGACCGCCCAAATGCGTCAGGAATTCAGCCATCACCGGCAACGCACCCAGCGCTCGGTCGGTGACGATGAGCGGGCGCTTGCAGCCTGCTTCTATCAGGTGCGCGGCCACCAGCTTGCGCGCACCGGCGCCAAATTTGATAGGTGTGGGAAAGTTGAAAGATGAAATGCTCATGGTGTATTCAAAAAGGTTGAAAAAGTAGTCGCCGGGTGATTTTGCGCGCAAAGCATGCAGCCCTTTTTACGACGGCAAAACCATCCCGCACGGAGATTGCGGCGCATCAAATAATTTCAAAATAGCGCTTCATCTCGTAGTCTGTCACCGCGTCCAGCCACTGGCGCCATTCCCAATCGCGGGTGCGGGCAAAGTGGTCGACAAAGCCATCGCCCAGCCAGTCGCGCGCGACACTTGATTTCTCAAAAATGCGGTTCGTCTCAACCAGGGTGCGTGGTGCGCGCGGAACGTTTTCGCCGCCCTTGTTGGTGCCGGTGATCGGTGGTGTGGTGAGCTTCAAACCCTTTTCCACGCCATGCAGACCAGCGGCAATGACGGCGGCCATGGCGAGATACGGATTCACATCGGCGCCCGGGCAGCGCGTCTCCAACCGGGTTGCCTTGGGGCTGCCCGCAATGACGCGGAAACTGGCGGTGCGGTTGTCCATGCCCCAGGTCGGCTTGACCGGTGCCCAGAAGCCATCCACCAGCCGCTTGTAGCTATTAATGGTGGGCCAGATCATCGGGGCGAAATCCATCAGGCAGGCCACCTGGCCGGCCAGATAGCTCTCGAACAGCGGGCTCATCTTGCGCTCGGACTTGGCATCAAAAAACAGGTTGTTCTTGCCGTCGGACAGGCTTTGGTGAATGTGGCCACTGCAGCCCGGCAATGCCTGATTCGGTTTCGCCATGAAACTGGGCATGATGCCAAACTGCGAGCCAATTTCCTTGGTACCGGTCTTGAACAAAATAGCGCGGTCAGCCTGCTCCAACGCCTCGCTAAAGCCAATCGCGGCCTCATACACGCCAGGCCCGGTTTCGGTGTGAAGCCCTTCAATGGGCACACCAAAAGAGCGCATGTCGTCCATGAGGGCATTCAAAAATTCCCGGTTCTGGTTCATGCGCAACAGCGAGTAGCCAAACATGCCCGGGGTGATGGGCTCCGGGCTCACGCCTTTTTTGGCGGCCCAGCTCTGCGGCGTTTCCAGAAAGTTGAACCACTCAAACTCCATTCCGGTCATAACCTTGAAGCCGAGCTTTTCGGCACGCTTCAAAACACGTTTCAAAACCTGGCGCGGGCACTGCGCATGCGGGGTGCCATTGGCATAGACAAACTCGAGATCGGAAGACGTCGTGTAGGGAAAGAGTGTGTC
>CAIQYP010000529.1 GCA_903876045.1 uncultured beta proteobacterium
CATGTCCAAAAAAGTCTTTATCAAAACCTTCGGCTGCCAAATGAACGAGTACGACTCCGACAAGATGGCGGATGTGCTGGGCGCAGCGCAAGGTTACGTGCCCACAAATAATGTCGAAGAAGCCGACCTGATTCTGTTCAACACCTGCTCGGTACGCGAAAAGGCACAGGAGAAAGTGTTCTCCGACTTGGGCCGCATCAAGCACCTGAAAAAGAAGGGCGTGCAGATTGGCGTGGGTGGCTGTGTGGCCAGCCAGGAGGGTGCTGCCATCATCGCCCGCGCACCCTATGTGGACGTGGTGTTCGGCCCGCAAACCTTGCACCGCTTGCCGGAAATGCTGGCTGCCCGCGCTGCACTGAACAAACCGCAAGTGGACATCAGCTTCCCCGAGATTGAAAAGTTTGACCACCTGCCACCCGCCAAGGTTGAAGGTGCCTCAGCCTTTGTGAGCATCATGGAAGGCTGCAGCAAATATTGCTCGTATTGCGTGGTGCCCTACACGCGTGGTGAAGAGGTAAGCCGCCCGTTTGAAGACGTGCTGGTGGAAGTGGCCGGTCTGGCCGACCAGGGCGTTAAGGAGATCACCCTGCTGGGCCAGAACGTCAACGCGTGGCGCGCGCCGATGGGAAGCAGTGCAGAAGTAGCCGACTTCGCCACGTTGCTGGAATACGTGGCCGATATTCCCGGCATTGAGCGCCTGCGTTTCACCACCAGCCACCCTAATGAATTCACCCCGGCGCTGATTGCCGCGTACGACAAGTTGCCCAAACTGGTTAGCCATCTGCACCTGCCAGTGCAACACGGTAGCGACCGTATCCTGATGGCCATGAAGCGTGGCTACACCGCGATGGAATACAAGAGCACAGTGCGCAAGCTGCGCAGCATTCGCCCTGACATGGCCATCAGCAGCGATTTCATCGTCGGATTTCCGGGCGAGACCGAGGAAGATTTCGACAAGATGATGAAGCTGATTGATGACGTGGGCTTTGACAACTCGTTTAGTTTCATCTTCAGTCCACGTCCCGGCACACCGGCGGCCAACTTGCATGACGACACGCCGCACGCGGTCAAACTGCGCCGCCTGCAACATCTGCAAAGCGTGATCAATGGCAACATCACCCGCATCAGCGAGAGTCGTCTGGGCACGGTACAGCGGTTGCTGGTTGAAGGCGCCTCCAAGCGCGACAGTGGCGAGCTGATGGGCCGCACCGAATGCAACCGTGTCGTCAACTTTGCCGGCCAGCCCCGGTTAGTGGGCCAGATGGTGGACGTGGAGATTACCGAGACGCGCAGCTATACGCTACGCGGTAAAGTATTGACGGCCTAAAAAGGCATCTTGGGCATGCCCTTCATGCCCCCCAGGCGCTTCATCATCTTCATCATGCCGCCGCCCTTCATCTTCTTCATCATGTCCTGCATCTGCTCAAACTCCTTGAGCATGCGATTGACTTCCTGAACATGTACGCCGGCGCCACCCGCGATACGGCGCTTGCGTGTAGCTTTGATGAGTTCGGGCTTGCGACGCTCCAGAGGCGTCATGCTGTGGATGATGCCTTCCTTGCGTTTGATGTCTTTCTCGGCCTTGTCCATATCGACCTGACCGGCCTTGGCCGCCATGGCTGCTGGCAGTTTGTCCATCAGGCTGGAGAGCCCACCCATCTGCTTCATCTGCTGAATCTGGGCCAGGAAATCATTCAGGTCAAAGCTCGCGCCGCTCTTGACTTTGGCGGCCAGCTTTTGCGCCGCCTCCATGTTGACGCCGGAGGTGACCTGCTCCACCAACGCCACGATGTCGCCCATGCCCAGAATGCGCCCGGCGTGGCGCTGGGCATCGAAAACTTCCAGACCGTCCAGCTTTTCGCTGGTACCGGCAAACTTGATGGGCGCTCCGGTGATCTGACGCACCGACAGGGCGGCACCGCCGCGCGAATCGCCGTCGGTCTTGGTGAGGATGATGCCGGTCAGCGGCAGTGCATCTTTGAAAGCTTTGGCGGTGTTAACCGCGTCCTGGCCCTGCATGGCATCCACCACAAACAAGGTTTCCACCGGGTTCAGGGCGGTGTGCAATTGCTTGATTTCCTGCATCAAGGCTTCATCAATAGCCAGACGGCCGGCGGTGTCGACCAGCAATACGTCAAAGAAGTGCTTCTTGGCATAGTCCAGCGCGGCCAAGCCGATATCCACCGGCTTTTGATCGGGTGTGCTGGGGAACCATTCCGCACCGGCCTGGGCCGTCACCGTCTTAAGCTGCTCGATAGCGGCCGGGCGATACACGTCACCCGAAACTGTCAGCACTTTTTTCTTGCGCTTCTCAATCAGATGCTTGGCCAGTTTGCCGGTAGTAGTGGTCTTGCCGGCACCTTGCAGACCAGCCATCAAGATCACCGCCGGGGGTTGCGCCGCCAGATTGATGTCGCTAACGCCCTCGCCCATAGTGGTGGCCAACTCGCGGTTGACAATGCCCACAAGTACCTGGCCCGGTTGCAGGGAACCCAGCACCTCTTCGCCAAGCGCCTTTTCCTTGACCCGGGCAATGAAATCGCGCACAACCGGCAGGGCCACGTCGGCCTCCAACAGGGCCATGCGCACTTCGCGCAGCATGTCGGTGACATTGCTTTCGGTAATACGTGCCTGGCCCCGAAGTTCCTTGACGAGGCGGCTGAGTTTGTCGGTAAGTGCGGAGGCCATAGTGAGATAAGTCCGGTAATCGGAACCTGTATTGAGCACCAGACCAAGCTGGCGGAATGCAAAACGCTAAACTGTGCACATGATTTTAGCCAGTGCGACCCCTCTCCCGCTGATTCTCTCGGCTACAGCCGCTTTGGCCTATGTCGTGCCAGCCTTGCTATTGCACCGCATCAGCGTGCGCACGGCCCACCTGTGGGTGGGTTTTGCCTGGTTGTTGCAAGGCACACTGCTGGCGTGGGGCCTGCTCGGTGAGCCCCCGCATTTTGGCTTTGCGCCAGCCCTGTCGGTTACGGCCTGGTTGGTGGCAGCCGTGTATGCGGTGGAAAGTCTGATTTACCCCCAACTGCCCACCCGCTGGACCCTAAGCACCATAGGTGCCTTGGCGGTCATGCTGGCCTATATCTTCCCAGGCAATGTCATGGCCCCCAGCACCTCGATCTGGCTACCCATACATCTGGCTTTTGGTATCGCGTGTTACGGGCTGTTTGGCATGGCTGTGGTGCATGCGTGGTTTATGAACCTTGCGGAAAAGCGCATCCGCCTGGGCAAGGATTCACACAGTGGCCTGCCTCTGCTGACGCTGGAACGTTTGACCTACCGCTTCGTGGGTGCAGGTTTTGTGTTGCTGACAGCCACCTTGATCGTCGGCATGTGGTTTGGCGAAGTGGTGTATGGGCACGCATGGCGTTGGGATCACAAAACCGTGTTCTCGGTACTGTCCTGGCTTACCTTTGCCATTTTGCTGATCGGCCGTGTTGGCTTTGGTTGGCGCGGCAGGCGCGCCACCAATTTTCTGTACCTGGGCTCGAGCCTGCTGTTGTTGGCCTATGTGGGCTCGCGATTTGTAATGGAAATCATCCTGGGTCGCACCCCATGAAGTTTTTGCTGCTGTTTTTCATCTTTATGGTGTTGCTATGGCAATGGCGCCATGCCCGTGAGCAGAAGGTAAAGCGGTCGGAACGCAATAACGCCCCCGCACCGGGCACCATCGAGATGGTGCGGTGCGCCCAATGCGGCGTTCACTTGCCAGCGACTGACGCACTCAAAGGCACCAACGGCCTGTATTGCAGTGCGTTACACCGTCAAGCGCGGGAGCCTTGATGACACTTCAGCGGCCCGAGCGCTCCTGGTTCGAACTGGCGGCACCTTGGGCAGCAGAATTTCACACTGACGACACGCGCGAGTTTTCGCGCATCTGGCAGGGCTTTATGACGGCCCGTTTCACCCTTGGCATGGTCTTACTGGCCTTGCAAGTCACTCTTTTTGCCTCAGGCACATCCCATAGCAAGTGGCTGGTTGTGATTAGTCTTTTGTACTTTGGCAGCACACTGACTACGGGACTTTTCGGTAAACCATTGCTTCTGGGTGACAGCTTTAACCGTCACTGGATACGGCTGGTCGGCGTGGATGTGCTGGCTTTTTCTTCTCTACAAGTTCTCCAATCCAGCCAGGTGAACTACACACCGTTGTTCGCTCTGCCGATTCTGTTGGCTTCGGTATTGGGTTCATTGCGCCTGGCTCTGGGCACGGCGGCCAGTGTGACCATGCTCTTGCTGGGCAGCACCTGGGTAAGCTTAGTGGCCAGTGGCACCGAGGCCACGCTTTCTCTATTGCAGGCCGCGCTGACCAGCGTGGGGTATTTCGCCATTGCCTTGTTGGCCAACCAACTTTCAAGCCGATTGTCGAGCGAAGGCCTGCGCGCGCGCGTCAGCCAGGCCGCCGTCAATCTGCAACGCCAAGTCAACGAATTGGTCATCGGATCCCTGCCTGACGGTGTGCTGATCGTTGATAGCCAAGGGGTTGTGCGCGCGGCTAATCCGACCGCTCTGAAACTGCTGGCATCCACTCCGGAGCAACGCGACCACTTGACTGACCTTCGTCTGGAACCCGGATGGCGGCCGTTGCTTGAACTCACCAACGCCAGCTTTGCGCGTGGCTTGGGTCAAGAAAAGGACATCACGATCCACCATGATGGACAAGGGCCGCTCCGCGTTCATGTCAACACGCGGCCAACCAACCCTCAGGATTTAGGGGGCGAGAGCCTGTGCGTACTGTTTTTGCAGGATCAGCGCGAACTTGAAGCCCGCATGCGCACTGAAAAACTGGCCAGCATGGGCCGCATGTCGACCGCCGTAGCGCACGAAATACGCAACCCGTTGGCTGCCATCTCGCAGGCCAATGCATTGCTGGAGGAAGACCTGAGCGACCCACGCCACAAGAAGCTCACCCAACTGGTGGGCCAGAATGCGCAACGTTTGGCAAAGATCGTGGACGACATCCTCGAAGCATCACGTGCTCAACCGCAGGATGGCGGCCTCAGCCCTTTGAGAATCAACCTGAACGAAACGGTGAACCGGATTTGCCGCGATTGGAGTGCTCAGAACGAATGCGAACTGCGCCTGCAATGTTTTTTAAGTGGGCAGGCCATCCTGGTTCAATTTGAGGGTGATCATTTGCGACGCGTTCTGGTCAACTTGCTGGACAATGCCCGCCGCTTTGCCACCGACCGACCGGGCGGCATTCAAGTGCAAACGCAAGGTATTCACCCGCAACATGCCACATTACGGGTATGGAGTGAGGGCTTGCCCATGGACCAAACTGTAGAACGCCATCTGTTTGAACCATTTTTCTCGTCGGAGAGCCGATCCAGCGGTCTGGGGTTATATATTTGCAGGCAATTGTGTGAGGGGCATAGCGCCAGCATCAGCTACCAGCGCAGTCGCCGTGAAGCGGAAGGGCGCGCCGTGGAAGGCAATGATTTTTCTGTGTCCTTTGTGCGCATCGTCGAATCCCCAGCGGAAGAACCCAAGAGCACCCCCCCCTCGCCATGGCCCATCACCACGTTTTGAGCGACATCCAGATTTTGGTCATCGATGATGAGCCGGACTTGCGCACGCTTTATGAGTTGACTCTGCTGCGCGAGGGCTATCAAGTCGATGCGGCAGCCACCATCCAGGAAGCCTGGGACTTGCTCAACACAAAGCGCTTTGACCTGGTGATTACGGATATGCGCTTGCCCGATGGTTCAGGCATCGATTTGCTCAAGGGCGTGCGGGCCCAGCAGCGGCGCGAGCGCTGCATTGTGATCACCGCCTACGGTTCAGCGGAAAACGCTGTGGAATCGCTCAAGGCTGGCGCCTTTGACTACCTGACCAAACCGGTAGACCTCAAGCAGTTTCGAGCGGTCGTAGCCGCCGCCACGCAGGGCGCGACTACCAACTTCGGCGACTTAACCAGCAGCGCACCGATGCCATTGGTGGAAAGCAGGAGCACGACTTCCAGCAAGGGCGCGCAGGCACTGGCACGCATGGCAGGTGATTCGCTCCCCATGCGCACAGTGCGCGAACGCATTGTCAAGGTGGCGCGCAGCATGGCACCGGTCATGGTGCGGGGCGAATCGGGCACTGGCAAGGAATTGGTGGCCTTCGCGTTGCATGCAAATAGCCACCGCAAGGACGGTCCTTGGGTGGCGGTGAACTGCGGTGCCATCCCCGAGAACTTGCTGGAAGCTGAATTTTTTGGCTCCAAGAAAGGCGCGTACACCGGCGCCTCCCATGACCGAGAGGGGTTTTTCCAGGCCGCCCACGGAGGCACGCTCTTCCTGGATGAAATTGGCGACCTGCCACTGGCCATGCAGGCAAAGCTTCTGCGCGCCATACAAGAGCGTTGCATTCGCCCCTTGGGCGCCAACCAGGAAGAGATTGTGGATGTGCGCCTCGTCAGTGCCACGCACAAGGATTTGAGCGCTGAGGTCGCGGCAGGGCGCTTCCGCCAGGATCTGTTTTATCGCCTGAACGTCATCGACATTGATATTCCACCTCTGCGAGAGCGCCCTGAAGACTTGCCTGCATTGTGCGAAGCATTGCTGGCGCGCATTGCAAAAGAATCCGGTTCATCTGTACGCCAAGTTGGCACGACCACCATTGCACGTTTGGCCAGCCTGCCTTTGCTAGGCAACGTACGCGAACTGGAAAACATTCTGCATCGGGCCTTGGCACTTTCAGACGATCAGGTTCTTGAGTTATCGGAAACCAACCCTGGCGGGATGCCAGCCAGCCCCGCGCGCATGGATGCCAGCTCCACTATTGCGGAGGCCGCCCCTCTGGCGAAGCAGGCTTTGCCAGACGACTTGCAGGGGTATCTGGACGATAAGGAGAGACAAATATTGGTGCGCGCACTGCGCGAAACCGGCTTCAACCGCACGCTTGCGGCCAAGTTGCTGGGGCTCACGCTGCGGCAGATCCGTTATCGAATTGCCCGCCTCAAGATTGACGCGCCCGAAATACACGGTGAGGATGGTGATGACTGATGGTCAACCATCCAAGCCCAACCCGGTCTGGCTTCAGGGTTGGTATGCCTACGCGCGGGCCTGCCCATCGCCCAACTTTAGCTCACGCCCAATAGATTGCTCAGTGGACTTGCTGGTGCTGCATTCCATCAGCCTGCCCCCGGGTGAATTTGGTGGCGACGCGGTACAGCAGTTGTTTACCAATCAACTGGACTGGAATGCGCACCCGTATTTCAAGCAGATCGAAGGTCTACAAGTTTCCGCGCACTTTTTCATTCAGCGCAAGGGTGAGTTATGGCAGTTTGTAAGTTGCGACGAACGTGCCTGGCATGCAGGCCGGTCGTCGCATCGAGGACGGGAAAACTGCAACGATTTCTCCATCGGAATTGAACTGGAAGGGCTGGAAGGCGAGCAATTTGAGCCAGCCCAATATGACACCTTGTGTGCCTTGCTGCCGGCCATTACCCTGCAGTATCCAGTTCAACATATCGCAGGCCACGAGCACATCGCGACGGGACGAAAAAATGATCCCGGATCCGGCTTCGACTGGCGTTTTTTGCAGCGCTGCTCTGGCTTTGGGCCGCAGTACTTTCCCGATAGCTTGAAAAAGATCTAGTCCTGGCTCATTCTGTCTGCACCTTGGGCGAAGCATGCAGACTTACGAAAATTGCGACTTGCGATTTTCCAGACCCTCATGTGACGAGCGTTTTACGACAAAAAGCGCGGCAAACCCGCGCCGATTAAGCACTCCCTTCGCGCCAGACGCATGCGACCTGGCTTAGCCAACCATCGTGCACCTTTAGCGCCTGCTTTTGCTGCTATTAACACCTTTTCCAGCGTCTGGACCAAAAGTAACAAATACCTTGGGTACACTACCTGTAGTGGCTTGCAACCACAGCAGACCCCAGATATAGTGTGTCCTGTTCAATCAAACGATCTGGAATGTCACAAGTAGCAAGTCCTTCCCGGCTTGATAGAACCCAAACAAAAACATTGATTAGGAAGAGGAACTCATGCAATCTTTTGTATCCCCGACTACCCCACAAACCACTGGATTTTTCAGCCCTCAGGAAACGGGCATTTTTTCCGATGTAAATGCCGACCCGTTAGCCCATTTCCAGATCATTCGCCGCAACGGTGCAGTGGTTTCCTTTGAGCCAAACAAGATCGCAGTGGCCATGATGAAGGCCTTTCTGGCGGTGCACGGCACCCAGGGCGCGGCCTCGGCCAGCGTGCGCGAAACCGTAGATGAGTTGACGCAGCAGGTCATTCGCGCTCTGGTGCGTTCGCGCCCGGCGGGTGGCACCTTCCACATCGAAGACGTGCAAGACCAGGTCGAACTCGGCCTGATGCGCAGCAGCCACCACGAAATTGCGCGGGCCTATGTGCTCTATCGTGAACGCCGTGCGCAAGAGCGTGCCAAGTTGGTGGAACAGGCTAGGCCGGCGGCACCAGTGATCCATGTGCTGGAACGCGGTGAACGCGTGGCGCTGGACTTGGTGCAACTCCAATCGCACATCGAAAATGCCTGCGCCGGCCTGGGCGCCGACGTCAAAGCCGACCCTATCGTCGCAGAAACCATGCGCAATCTCTACGACGGCGTACCGATGGACGAGGTCTACAAGGCCTCCATTCTGGCCGCCCGCACGCTGATCGAAAAGGACCCGGACTACACCTACGCCACGGCGCGCCTTTTGTTCCACACCATTTCGCGCGAAGTGCTGGGCCGCGATGTGGCCCAGGCCGATATGGCCGAGGCCTATGCAGACCACTTCCCCGGCTTTATCAAAAAGGGCGTAGACGCAGAGCGGCTGGACGAGAAGTTGCTGCAGTTCGACCTGAAGCGTTTAGGCGCCGCACTCAAGGCCGACCGTGACCTGCAGTTTGACTACCTGGGCCTGCAGACCCTGTATGACCGCTACTTCCTGCACATCGGTAAGCAACGCATCGAACTGCCCCAGGCCTTCTTCATGCGCGTGGCCATGGGCTTGGCGCTCAACGAGATAGACCGCGAAGCGCGCGCCATCGAGTTCTACGAAGTACTGTCCTCGTTTGATTTCATGTCCAGCACGCCCACGCTGTTCAACGCTGGCACGTTGCGCTCACAGCTTTCAAGTTGCTACCTGACCACCGTGCCTGACGATTTGGACGGCATTTACGAGTCGATCAAGGAAAATGCCTTGTTATCCAAGTATGCGGGCGGTCTGGGTAACGACTGGACGCGTGTGCGTGCCTTGGGAAGCCACATCAAGGGCACCAACGGCGAGTCACAGGGCGTAGTGCCCTTCCTCAAGGTGGTGAACGACACCGCTGTGGCGGTCAACCAAGGCGGCAAGCGCAAAGGCGCGGTTTGTACCTACCTGGAGACTTGGCACTTGGACATCGAGGAGTTCCTTGAACTGCGCAAGAACACCGGAGATGACCGCCGCCGCACCCATGACATGAACACGGCCAACTGGGTACCCGACCTGTTCATGCGCCGCGTCATGGAAAAGGGCACCTGGACGCTTTTCTCTCCCTCCAATGTGCCGGACCTGCACGACCTGTTCGGTGCCGATTTCGAAAAGGCCTACGTCGCCTATGAAGCCCGGGCTGCGCGCGGCGAGATCACACCTACCCGCACCCTGCAGGCAGCAGATCTGTGGCGCAAGATGCTCACCATGCTGTTTGAGACAGGCCACCCTTGGATCACCTTCAAGGACGCCTGCAACGTGCGCTCGCCGCAGCAACATGCTGGCGTCGTGCACTCCTCCAACCTGTGTACAGAAATCACGCTCAATACATCCGACACAGAAACAGCGGTCTGCAACCTGGGCTCGGTCAATCTGCTGCATCACCTGAAGGATGGTGCGCTGGACCACGTCAAGCTCAAGCGCACCATCACCACGGCCATGCGCATGCTGGACAACGTCATCGACATTAACTACTACGCGGTCAAGAAGGCGCGCGACTCCAACCTGCGCCACCGCCCTGTAGGCCTGGGCCTTATGGCCTTCCAGGACAGCCTGTACAGCATGCGGATTCCCTATTCAAGCGATGCTGCAGTGCAATTCGCCGACACCTCGATGGAAGCCATCTGCTACTACGCATACTGGGCCTCCACCGAGTTGGCACGCGAGCGCGGCAAGTACTCCAGCTACAAGGGCTCCCTGTGGGACAAGGGCGTGCTGCCATTGGACACATTGGACATGCTGGCATCGGCACGTGGCGGCTATGTGGACGTGGACCGCTCCGCCACACTGGACTGGGATGCGTTGCGCAAGAAGATTGCAGCGGACGGTATGCGCAACAGCAACTGCGTGGCCATTGCCCCGACTGCCACCATCTCCAACATCATTGGTGTGGACGCCTCCATCGAACCCTGCTTTGGCAACCTATCGGTCAAGTCCAATCTGTCTGGCGAATTCACTGTGATCAACAGCTACCTGGTGCGCGACCTTAAGCGCCTGGGCATCTGGGATGACGTGATGGTTATGGATCTGAAACACTTTGACGGCTCACTCCAGCCTATTGACCGTGTGCCGCAAGAAATCAAGCAGCTCTACGCCACCGCCTTCGAGGTGGAAACACAGTGGCTGGTGGAAGCAGCAGCACGTCGCCAGAAGTGGATTGACCAGGCACAGTCGCTCAACATTTACATGGCTGGCGCATCAGGCAAGAAGCTCGACGAAACCTACAAGCTCGCCTGGGTGCGTGGTCTGAAGACCACCTACTACCTGCGCACCATGTCGGCCACACACGCGGAGAAATCGACTGTGACCGCGGGACGTCTGAATGCCGTTTCCTCGGGTAAAGATGGGGCAGGTTCGATGAAGATGTCGAATGCCATGGAGGCAGCCGCTGCCGCTGCAAAAGCACAGATGGCATTGTCGGAAAACGCGGCCACCGACATCCGTTTTTGCGGCGTGGACGATCCCACATGCGAGTCCTGCCAGTGATTTTTATCGTGCATCACACACACATTGCGATGCATATCAACAACACTCTTAACGGTGAAATGCGTGAGCCCTTTTCATTTCATTTCACTGCTCTCATAATCCGCTGATTGGAAACACCTATGTTGACCTGGGACGAAGAAGTCAAGCCCTCATCGCAAACAAATTTCATACGTACGACGCAGTCTTCTGCGCCGCTGACGCAAGAAATCGCTTCCCCCGGATTACGCACTTTAGACGACGGCGCACGCGTCGCAATCGCCCCGTCTGCATCGCCCATCAAACCCTTGCTCACTGAAGCGGCACGCCGCGTGCGGGCATCGGACAAGCGCATCATCAATGGCCAGACCGATGTGAATCAGTTGGTGCCGTTCAAGTACAAATGGGCTTGGGAAAAATACCTGGCCAGCTGTGCCAATCACTGGATGCCGCAAGAAGTCAACATGACTCGCGATATCGCGCTTTGGAAGGACCCCAATGGTCTGACTGAAGACGAACGCCGCATCGTCAAGCGCAACCTCGGATTCTTTGTCACCGCTGATTCTCTGGCTGCAAACAACATCGTGTTGGGTACCTACCGCCACATTACTGCGCCCGAATGCCGCCAGTTCCTGCTGCGCCAGGCATTTGAAGAAGCGATCCATACGCACGCCTACCAATACATCGTGGAGTCACTAGGATTGGACGAAGGCGAGATCTTCAACGCCTACAACGAGATCAAGTCGATCCGCGACAAAGACGAGTTCCTGATCCCATTTATCGAGGCGATCATGAACCCCAACTTCCATACCGGCACACTGGAGACCGACCAGACCTTGTTGAAGAGCCTGATCGTATTTGCCTGCCTGATGGAAGGGCTGTTCTTCTATGTTGGATTCACGCAGATTCTGGCGTTGGGTCGGCAGAACAAGATGACCGGTGCGGCCGAGCAATATCAATACATTCTGCGCGACGAGTCGATGCACTGCAACTTCGGCATCGACCTGATCAACCAACTTAAGGCCGAAAATCCACAGCTATGGACACCTGAATTCAAAGCAGAAATCAAGGCCCTCTTCGAGAAGGCCACCGAGTTGGAATATCGCTACGCCGAAGACACCATGCCGCGCGGCGTGTTGGGCATGAATGCATCCATGTTCAAGGGCTATTTGCGCTATATCGCCAACCGTCGCGCCACGCAGATTGGTCTGGAGCCATTGTTCCCGAATGAAGAAAACCCGTTTCCGTGGATGAGCGAGATGATTGACCTCAAAAAAGAGCGAAATTTTTTTGAGACCCGCGTGATTGAATACCAATCTGGCGGCGCACTTTCCTGGGACTAAGACTCATCATGTTTTTAAGAATTTCACACCTGCACGACTCTCTCATAGAAGAGGGCTTGGAAGTGTGTCACCGCGTTCATTCCGCTGGGATACTGCCCAACGGTATGAATCGCTTCTTGCACTCCAACTCGCAAGAAGTGCTCTTTGTTATCTGATCAAGGAGAATATTATGGCAACTGCAAAAAAACCGGCCGCAAAAAAGGCCGCTCCCGCGAAAAAAGCTCCCGCTAAGAAAGTAGCAGCAAAGAAGGCAGCTCCTGCCAAGAAAGCCGCTCCGGCTAAAAAGGCAGCTCCTGCTAAGAAAGTAGCAGCCAAGAAAGCCGCTCCGGCTAAAAAGGCA
>CAIQYP010000530.1 GCA_903876045.1 uncultured beta proteobacterium
GAGCATCAACTCGTTGCGGCGCTCGCCGACCTGGCCCGCCCAGTTCTTCGAGTCGCCCATATCGGCCCGGCTGTCGCTGATGCCGTCACCCTCGGTGACCAGCATGTCCACATTCAGCGTGACGCCCACGCGTCCGGCAAAGGCCATCTCGGCCACGGTGGCCAGCAGGCCGCCGTCACCCTTGTCGTGGTAGGCCAGCACTTGCCCCTTGGCACGCAAGGCGTTAACGGCGTTGACGAGGTTGATCAGGTCTTGCGCGTTATCCAAGTCGGGAACCGTGTCACCGCTCTGGTTAAGCGTCTGCGCCAGGATGCTGGCGGCCATGCGGTTCTTGCCATGGCCGAGATCGATCAGCACCAGAGTCGTGTCCTCTGTGGCGTTGAGCTGGGGTGTCAATGTGCCGCGCACATCAGCCAGCGTCGCAAACGCCGTAATGATCAGCGAAACCGGTGAAGTCACCTTTTGCTTGCCCGCTGCCGTGTCCCACTGCGTGCGCATGGACAGCGAATCTTTGCCCACCGGAATCGAAATGCCCAGCGCCGGGCACAGTTCCAAGCCCACGGCCTTGACCGTGGCATACAAGGCGGCATCTTCACCGTGTTCCCCACAAGCAGCCATCCAGTTGGCGGAGAGCTTGACGCGAGAGAGTTCAATCGGCGCAGCCAGCAAATTGGTAATCGCCTCGGCAATGGCCATGCGGCCGGAAGCGGGAGCATTCAGCGCTGCCAGAGGCGTGCGTTCGCCCATGGACATGGCCTCACCGGCAAAGCCTTTGTAGTCGGCCAAGGTCACGGCGCAATCCGCTACGGGCACTTGCCACGGTCCGACCATCTGGTCGCGGTGGGTAAATCCACCCACCGAGCGGTCGCCAATGGTGATCAGGAAACGCTTGGATGCCACAGTTGGATGGGCCAGCACGTCGATCACCGCTTGCTGCAAAGACACGCCGGTCAGGTCCAAAGGCTTTGCCACGCGGGCAATCGTTGTCACGTCGCGCTGCATCTTGGGTGGTTTACCCAGCAACACATTCATCGGCATGTTGACTGGAGAGTCTTGCCCAGCATCGACCAATTGCAGTTGACGTTCTTCAGTCGCCACACCTACCACCGAGAACGGGCAGCGCTCGCGCTCGCACAGGGCTTTGAAAAGTTCCAGCGACTCCGGTGCGATCGCCAGCACGTAGCGTTCCTGGCTTTCGTTGCACCAGATTTCCTTCGGCGCCATGCCGCTTTCTTCCAAGGGCACCGCGCGCAAATCGAAGCGGGCGCCACGCTCAGCGTCGTTGGTCAGTTCGGGGAAGGCATTCGACAGGCCACCGGCACCCACGTCGTGGATGGCCAGAATCGGGTTGCCGGTTCCAGCAGGGCCAGCGGTTTGCCCCAACGTCCAGCATTGGTTGATGACCTCTTGCGCCCGGCGCTCGATCTCGGGGTTGCCGCGCTGCACCGAGTCAAAGTCCAGATGGGCCGCATTGGCGCCCGTCGCCATGGAACTGGCAGCGCTGCCGCCCATGCCGATGCGCATGCCGGGGCCGCCGAGTTGGATCAACAGACTGCCCGCAGGGAAGGCAATCTTGTGGGTCTGGGTCTGGTCGATCACGCCCAGACCGCCGGCAATCATGATGGGCTTGTGGTAGCCGCGCTGCAGCGAGTCCTGGTCCGTAACCACAGTCTGCTCGTATTCGCGAAAGTAGCCGAGCAAGTTCGGACGGCCGAATTCGTTGTTGAAAGCTGCACCACCCAAGGGGCCTTCGATCATGATTTGCAGCGGGCTGGCAATGTGCTCCGGCTTGCCATCGGCCTGATCAGACATGCCACCCCAGATTTGGGATACGGTAAAGCCGGTGAGGCCCGCCTTGGGTTTGGATCCGCGCCCTGTCGCGCCCTCGTCGCGAATTTCGCCGCCAGCGCCCGTCGAGGCACCGGGAAATGGCGAAATAGCGGTTGGGTGGTTGTGCGTTTCCACCTTCATCAAAATGTGCTGGGTCGCAGTCTGCTTTTCGTAGCCGGCCATTTGCTTGCTTCCCGTGACGCTGGCGGCTGCGGTGGCAACAAAGCGCTCCACCACGCAGCCTTCCATGACCGAGGCGTTGTCCGAATAGGCCACCAGCATGTGCTGCGGATTGAGCTTGTGGGTGTGGCGGATCATGGCAAAAAGACTACTGGCTTGGGCCACGCCGTCGATGGTGAATTCGGCGTTAAAAATTTTGTGGCGGCAGTGTTCGCTATTGGCCTGGGCGAACATCATCAGTTCGACATCGGTCGGGTTGCGGCCGAGCTTGGTGAAGGCATCCACCAGGTAATCGATTTCGTCAGCGGCCAGGGCCAGGCCGAAGGTTGTATTGGCGGCCAGCAACGCGGCTTTGCCACCAGCCAGCACATCCACATGGTCCATCGCCGCCGGTTCCAACGCATGGAACAAGTCATTGGCTTGGGCGCGGTCCAGCATGGCGCTTTCTGTCATGCGGTCGTGCAGCAAAGCGGCCACGGCCTGCAGTTGTTCGGGCGTCAAGGTCGACTTGCCCAGCAGCGGATTCTTCAGCGTCAGGCGGTATTCCACCAGACGCTCCACGCGCTTGATGCCGAAACCGCAGTTGTGCGCAATGTCCGTGGCCTTGGAGGCCCAGGGCGACACCGTGCCAAAGCGCGGGCTGACCACAATGGCCGGGCCCTCGGTGGCACCGGTGTAGGGGTCGCCATAAGTCAACAAGGCTGACAACTGGCTGGAGGTGGCGCCGTCCAATACCGATTCGCTGGCCACCAGGTGGATGTAGCGCCCGGCAATGCCGGTAATTTTTTCGTGAATGCCCTGAAGTGCAGGCAGAAGTTGCTGGATTCGGAAGCTGCTCAGGGCGTTGCCGCCTTCAAAGGGGGAGATATGCAAGGTCACTGTGGGGGCCTGGGAGGTGGGCTGACTAGAGGGGCGCAAAACATGCGCGAACGGGGGCAATTTTACCCGTGACCAACCAGCGTCGGAGGCGATGGGATAATTCGGGGCATGACAATCACCTATAAAGATGCCGAGGGCATTGCCGGCATGCGCGTAGCTGGCAGGCTGACCGCTGAAGTGCTGGACTATCTGGCGCCATTCGTCAAACCCGGCGTGACCACCAATGCGTTGGATAAGCTGGCACACGACTACATCGTTGACGTGCAAAAAGCCATTCCCGCCCCGCTGAACTACACCGGCGGCGGTAACACGCCCTACCCCAAGTCGATTTGCACCTCGATCAATCACCAGATCTGTCATGGCATCCCGAATGACAAGCAACTCAAAAAAGGTGACATCGTCAACATCGACGCCACCGTCATCAAAGACGGCTGGCATGGCGACAGCAGCCGCATGTACGTGGTGGGTGATGCCTCGATTGCGGCCAAGCGCCTGTGCGCTCTGACCTATGACGCCATGTGGCACGGCATCAAGCTGGTGCGCCCTGGTATTCACCTGGGCGATATTGGCCATGCCATACAGACCTTTGCCGAAGGCCACGGCTTTAGCGTGGTGCGCGAGTTTTGCGGCCACGGCATTGGCCGGGGTTTCCATGAAGAGCCGCAGGTACTGCACTATGGCCGCCCGGGCACACTGGACAAATTGGTGGAGGGCATGACCTTCACCATCGAGCCCATGATCAACGCCGGCAAGCGTGACATCAAGGACGGCCCCGAGAAAGACGGCTGGAGCATTGTCACCAAAGACCATTCGCTTTCGGCCCAATGGGAGCACACGGTATTGGTTACACCCACTGGCTACGAGGTGCTGACGCTGTCAGCCGGGAGCCCGCCCATACCGGACTTTGTAGCTGCTTTTGCCGCCGCTAAGGCCTGACCCCGGACCTAAGTCGCTGCATGACCGATATTGCTACGCTGCGCGTAACGTACCGCGCCCACAAGACCACGTTACTGGCAACCCTCGGCGAGCGCGCAGCATCCACACGCACGGTGCGCAATGCGCTGCACCGCATGTCGAATCTGGTGGACAGCA
>CAIQYP010000531.1 GCA_903876045.1 uncultured beta proteobacterium
ATTGAAGACGATCAGCATTTCTTTATGGAGTTGCTTCAGGAAACGCGGGTCATGCTGGTTCAAGGTACGGGGTTTAACTGGGACACCCCGGATCACTTCCGCATTGTTTTTCTGCCGCATGAAGATGATTTGCGTGAAGCCATAGGGCGGGTAGCCAAATTCCTGGAAACCTATCGCAGGCGGCACGGTAACTAAACCCCAATTACAGTGGCCCGAAGGGGAACTTAGGGCCTCAAACTTCTTTAAATGCAAAACGTGAAAAACGATATGAAACCGATTCAAGTAGGCCTTTTGGGCATTGGTGTAGTGGGCAGCGGCACTTTCAATGTGCTCAAACGCAATCAGCAAGAGATTCAGCGCCGCGCTGGCCGTGGCATTGAGATAACCATGGTGGCGGATCTGGACGAGGCGCGTGCCCGTGCCGTCGTCGGTCCTGATGTGCAAGTGGTGAATGACGCCCGTAAGGTGATTGCCAACCCCGACATTGACATCGTCATTGAGTTGATTGGTGGCTATGGCATCGCCAAGACGCTCGTGCTGGAGGCTATTGCAGCCGGCAAACATGTTGTGACCGCCAACAAGGCCTTGTTGGCGGTACATGGCACCGAGATTTTTGCTGCCGCTTCCGCCAAAGGCGTTATGGTCGCATTTGAAGCGGCTGTGGCGGGTGGCATCCCCATCATCAAGGCCTTGCGCGAAGGCCTGACCGCCAACCGCATCGAGTGGATTGCCGGCATCATCAATGGCACCACCAATTTCATCTTGTCAGAGATGCGCTCAAAGGGCTTGGACTTTGCGGTGGTGCTGAAGGAAGCGCAGCGCCTGGGTTATGCCGAAGCCGATCCGACCTTCGACATCGAAGGCATTGACGCAGCCCACAAGGCCACCATCATGTCGGCCATCGCCTTCGGCGTGCCGGTGCAGTTTGACAAAGCCTATGTCGAAGGCATCACCAAGCTCACCAGCCAGGACATCAAGTACGCCGAGCAACTCGGCTATCGCATCAAGCTCCTGGGCATTGCCAAGCGCCGCCCTGAAGGCATTGAGCTGCGCGTGCATCCCAGCTTGGTGCCGTCAAAGCGCCTGATCGCCAATGTGGAGGGCGCCATGAATGCGGTGGTGGTGCAGGGTGATGCGGTCGGCACCACACTGTATTACGGCAAAGGTGCGGGCTCCGAACCTACGGCTAGCGCCGTGATTGCAGACTTGGTGGACATCACCCGTTTGCATACTGCCGACTCGGCGCAACGCGTGCCGCATCTGGCCTTCCAGCCCGGTGCCATGAGCGATACCCCCATCCTGCCGATGGCCGATGTGGTGACCAGTTACTACCTGCGCCTGCGCGTTGCCGATCAGGCCGGTGTGCTGGCCAGGGTGACCGGCATTCTGGCTGAGTCCGGCATCAGCATCGACGCTGTGTTGCAACGCGAAGCCGATGAAGTTGGCGGTGCCGACGCTACGCAAACCGACCTCATCATCCTGACCCACGATTGTGTCGAGGCCAAGATGAACATTGCGCTGGCCGCCATGCAGGCATTACCCACTGTGCTGGAACCCATTACCCGCATCCGCAAGGAAGAATTGGCATGAAATACCTGAGCACGCGCGCCGACGCCAGTTCCACTGAGCGCAAGCGCTTTTGTGAAATCCTGCTGGAAGGATTGGCGCCGGATGGCGGGCTCTATTTACCGGAGAGCTATCCCCAGGTCAGCGATGCAACGTTGGGGCAATGGCGCACGGTCTACCGTGAGCAGGGCTATGCCGCATTGGCCTTCGAGATTCTGTCGCTCTATATCGACGACATCCCGGCCGCTGATTTGCGGGCGCTGTGTGCCAAGACCTACACCGCCGAAGTGTTTGGCACGGGCGAGATCGTGCCGTTGCGCCACGTGGAGGAGGGCCTTTGGATCGAAGCCCTTTCCAACGGGCCGACCTTGGCCTTCAAGGACATGGCGATGCAATTGCTGGGCAACCTGTTCGAATACGAACTGGCCCGCCGTGGCGAAGAACTGAACATCCTGGGTGCCACCAGTGGCGACACCGGCAGCGCGGCCGAATACGCCATGCGCGGCAAGAAGGGCGTGCGCGTCTTCATGACAAGCCCGCATGGACGCATGAGCCCGTTCCAGCAAGCACAGATGTTTAGCTTGCAAGATGCCAACATCTACAACATCGCGGTCGAAGGGGTGTTTGACGATTGCCAGGACATTGTCAAGGCTGTCAGTAACGACCTCGATTTCAAACGCAAATACAAGATTGGCACAGTTAACTCCATTAACTGGGCGCGCTTGCTAGCGCAGGTTGTCTACTATTTCGCCGGTTACATCCAGGCTACTGAACAGACCCCCACACTCCCCGTTGCGCGTGGTTCGCTGCCCCCCGAGGGGGCTGATTTGTCCAGGGGCGGCCCGTCGACGAACCGCAACGCCCAGAAGGTCTCGTTTGCAGTGCCTAGTGGAAACTTCGGAAACGTCTGCGCGGGCCATGTGGCACGCATGATGGGGCTGCCGATTGATAAGTTGGTGGTGGCCACCAACGAAAACGATGTGCTCGACGAGTTCTTCCGCACCGGTGTCTACCGTGTTCGTGGAAGCGCCGATACCTTCGAGACCTCCAGCCCATCGATGGATATCTCAAAGGCCAGCAATTTCGAACGTTTCGTGTTTGACATGCTGGGCCGCGACGGCACGCGCGTCAAGGCCATGTTTGGCGATGCGCTGAATAGGGAAGGTCGCTTTGACCTGAGCGCCGATCCGTTGTTTGTGCAGGCCGCCAGCCGCTATGGATTCGTCAGTGGAAAAAGCACCCATGCCAATCGGCTTGCCACCATACGCAGTAACTTTGAACAGCATGGTTTCATGATCGATACCCACACGGCGGATGCCTTGAAGGTAGCGTTGGAGAAACGTACCGTTGACACGCCCATGATCGTTCTGGAAACTGCTTTGCCTATCAAGTTTGCGTCCACCATTGTGGAGGCTTTGGGCCGTGAACCGGAGCGCCCGGTGCGCTTCGAAGGCATCGAAGCCTTGCCAAAGCGCGTGCAGGTTATGGCTGCTGATGCCGGTCCCATCAAGGCACTGATCGCTCGCGAGTGCGGCTACTAAACTGAACCTAAAGGTTACCCACATGGCAATGCCACCTGCGCGCGCGCCGCTTTTGCCCCTGGCTGACGCACTGGCGCGTTTGCTTTCAACAATTCAGCCGATTGACGCGACCGAGCAGGTCGCTATTTTGGAAGCCGATGGCCGCGTGCTGGCTCAGAACGTTGTTTCGGCTTTGCACGTGCCGCCGCAGGACAACAGTTCCATGGATGGCTATGCAGTCCGGGTGCTGGATGTGACTGCGCCTGGCGTGGCAATGTCGGTTTCGCAACGCATTCCCGCTGGTTCCGCTGGAGCGCCTTTACAGGCACAAACCGTCGCCCGCATTTTTACCGGTGCTCCTATTCCGGCCGGTGCCGATGCCGTGGTTATGCAAGAAGATTGTGTGGCCGTGGCCGGTATCCCAGGTGAAGCGGCGCAGGTGCAATTCAATGTTGTTCCAAAGGCCGGTCAATGGATTCGCCGCGCTGGTGAAGATGTAACCAGTGGTGCTGTGGTGCTAGCCAAAGGCCAGCGCCTTGGTCCGGCAGAACTGGGTCTGGCTGCCAGCATTGGCATGGACCGTCTGGTGGTGGTGAAGCGTCCGCGGGTGGCGCTTTTCTCCACCGGCGACGAGTTGGTAATGCCCGGCACGGTGGCGCCACAAGACATGCCACCAGGCGCCATCTACAACTCCAATCGTTTCTTCCTGAACAGCCTGTTGCGTCGCATGGGTTGTGAGGTGACCGACTTTGGCATTGTTCCCGACCGGCTGGACGCCACGGTGAACGCAATGCGTGAAGCCAGTGCTGACCATAACGTGATTTTGACC
>CAIQYP010000532.1 GCA_903876045.1 uncultured beta proteobacterium
ACGCCACGCTCAGCGGTATTTCCTGTCTTAACTAGTATTGGCCGACAGGGAACTGCCAAATTAGCCTGCCATTATAGCCTTTGAGGCGCAAGCCTGTGAAGAGAGGTTTCGCCGCCGGGCCGCCCCAAGGCGAGACAGCCCCCTCGGGGGGGCAGCGCACTACGCGAAGCGAGAAGCGTGGGGGCTATGTTTTGCAGCTAACCCGTGGGCGCAGGCAAAGGCGCTGGCCCAGGCCCACTGGAAGTTGTAGCCCCCCAGCCAACCGGTCACGTCCACCACCTCGCCAATGAAATACAGACCGGGCTGCTTGCTCTCCATCGTCTGGCTGGAAAGGGCCTTCGTGTCTACGCCGCCGGCAGTGACCTCAGCCTTGCGATAACCCTCGGAGCCCGTGGGGGTGAGTTCCCAGCGCGCAATGCGTTCAGCTAGTGCGTTTAGCGCCTTGTCTGGCGCCTCGTTGATGGGACGGTCACCCGCTTGGCCTAGCGGGGCACATTGGGCTACCCAGGTGTCGGCAAGGCGGGAGGGCAGCAGGGCGGCCAGCTCGTTGGCGATGCGCTTGCGGGAAGTTGCTTTCGCCTGCTGCAAATAGGCAGCGACATCGGTGTTAGGGGCCAGATTCAGCCGGATGTTGCTGCCTTCCTGCCAGTAGCTGGAAATCTGCAGCACACCGGGGCCGCTTAGGCCGCGGTGGGTGAACAGCAGATCTTCGCGGAAGCTTGTCGTGTCTTTTTTGCCGCCCGTGCTGATCTGCACCGGCAGCGACAGGCCGGAAAGTTGCGCAAATGGGGCCCAGGCAGTCTCGTCAAAGGTCAGAGGTACCAGGGCAGGGCGGGTGGAGACCAGCGGCAGGTCGAATTGTTTGGCAATGCGGTAACCCAAATCGGTTGCGCCAATTTTTGGGATGGACAGGCCACCGGTGGCAATGACAAGTGCCTTGCATGCCACGCCACCGGAACTGGTGTCCAGTTCGTAGCGTGCCGCGTCCGAGCCGCCATCGGAATAGCGCACGCCCTTCAAACTGCAGGGTTGCCGGCGCTCCACGCCACCCGTCAGGCATTCGGCCAGCAGCAGGGTGATGATGTCTTCTGCTGAGCGGTCACAAAACAGCTGTCCCTTGTGTTTTTCGTGATAAGCGATGCCGTGCTTTTGCAGCAGCGACAGAAAGTCGCGTGGCGTATAGCGCGATAGGGCCGACTTGGCGAAGCGTGGGTTCTCGCTGATGAAGTTGGCCGATGAAACGTCCAGATTGGTGAAATTGCAGCGCCCGCCGCCAGAGATGCGGATTTTTTCGGCCACCTTTTCGCCGTGGTCCAGTACCAGAACCTTCAATCCCAGTTGCCCTGCCACACCGGCACAAAAAAGACCGGCGGCACCGGCACCCACGATCACGACATCAAATTCTTGCATGGGGAGAGCTTAGCGGGAACCAAGTCACTTCTGGATGCAGGCCGCCATGGCACGCTGCGCCGTCCGTGTTCCCCGCCCTGCGGGCTCCTCCTTTACCTACCGGCGCAGAGCGCCACGCCGTCCTGCGTCGGCCTGCGTTATTGGTTCACCTTGTGTTTGAATGCATTGGGTATTTAGGTATCCAGTTCAAGAGTACCAACCGTAAAGGCTGCCGAGGAC
>CAIQYP010000533.1 GCA_903876045.1 uncultured beta proteobacterium
GGATGACGAGCCCCGGATGCTCGACAGTCTGCACGCTCTACTCAACGGTAAAGGCTACGATTTAACGCGTGCTGGTGGTGGACAAGAAGCCATTGAATTGCTGGTCAAAACCCAGTTTGACCTGGTTATTCTCGACCTGCACATGCCCCATGTGAGTGGACATGACGTGATGAACTTCATGAACGCGAACAACCGGCGATGCAATGTCATTGTGACAAGTGGCGCCAGTGAAATTGACGCGGTGATTGCTTCGATTCGCAGCGGGGCTTACGGCTATTTGCGCAAACCCTATTCGAGTGCCGAACTCTTTAAAACGGTCGAAAACGCGCTTCAACAATGCAAGCTGCAATATGAAAATCAAAGCATTGCCTTGCGTCTGGAGCGCTCGGAGCGCATGTACCGCACTTTGGTCGACAGTTCTCCGGACATCATTTACACCCTGGATGCGGATGGGCACTTTGCTTTCATTAATAGCCGCGTCTACCCACTGTTGGGATATCACCCAAGTGAACTCATCGGCAAGCACTATTCGGTACTGATGCATGAAGGCGATATGGAGCGCGCCAACTATGTACTAAACGAAGGTCGCGCGGAGTTTGTCCGATCTCGTGGTGTTGAGTTGCGTTTGAAGTCCAAGCGCGACGATTACCAGGCCCGCATATTCAGCATCGAGTTGGTGTTGACCGACCTGGGCAGTGTCGTTGGGGCGGACAGGACAGGAGTCGATCCAGAGCAACGTAAGCTGATGGGTACCTATTGCGTTGCACGAGACATCACAGAACGCAAGCGGGCTGACGAACAGATTGCTTATCAGGCGTATCACGACATATTGACTGATTTGCCGAACCGGGCCTTGTTCAACGACCGCCTTGGGTTGGCCTTGTTGCAGGCCAGGCGCAATCAGAGCCTGGTGGCGGTTTTGTTTATTGATCTGGACCGCTTTAAAGTTGTCAACGATACCTTTGGCCATGGTGTGGGCGATGTTTTGTTGCAGCATGTGGTCTTTCGACTCAAGGGCTGTTTGCGTCGATGCGACACGCTGTCGCGCATTGGCGGGGACGAATTCACTGCAATTCTTCCGGAACTTGGTACCAAACAGGATGCCGAGTTGATTGGCGAGAAGTTTGTTGCCAGTCTGCGCGAGCCCTTTACTCTTGCCGGGCAGACGGTGCATGTATCCGCAAGCATTGGTGTCACGCTTTTTCCGGGCGACGGGAATTCCATCGAGGAGTTGCTGCGCAACGCGGACGTGGCGATGTACCACATGAAGTCCGCCGGCAAGAATGGCTTTGCATTCTTTGAGCCCGGAATGCTTGACATGTCGGTACAGAAGATTGCACTGGAACACGATCTGCATCTGGCGCTTAAACGCGATGAGCTGGAGATGTTCTATCAGCCTCAAATTGACATTACGACGCGGAAAATTATTGGCGCCGAGGCGCTAATGCGCTGGAACCATCCGCAGCGCGGTTTCTTGAGTGCAGGAGAATTTTTGCCCTTTGCTGAAGAAAGTGGTTTGATCATTCCCATCAGCAACTGGATGCTGGAAGCCATTTGCCGTGATCTGCTGGAGTGGCGCGCATGCAATGGTGATGACTTACGTCTGTCCATCAATATTTCACCGCAGTACCTGGACCGGGGCGACTTCTTTGAGAAACTACAAATAGCGTTGATTCGGCACAATATTTCGCCGTCCCAGATTGAAGTTGAAGTGACGGAGAACATCTGCATTCGCAACCCGCTGGTGGCCATTGAGCAACTTGAAAAGCTTTGCCAACTCGGGGTCAGTGTTGCGATCGATGACTTTGGGACAGGCTATTCGTCTTTGTCGTATTTGCACCGATTTCCGATTCACACTATCAAAATCGATCGGTCATTTGTGTTGGAAATTGAGGATCCCGATGCCCAGTTTCCGGTCGTGCTTGCTATTGTTGCGATTGCAAAAGGGCTGGGGCTCAATCTCGTGGCAGAAGGCGTTGAAACAGAAGTTCAGTCGCGCTATCTGGAAGACGCGGGTTGCAAAATCATGCAAGGCTATCTTTATCACAAGCCCAAGTCACAGGCTAATTTGCTTGAGTTGCTACATGCTCAATCCGCAAGATATTGACGCGACTTGACCGCGCTCGGAAGTCGTTCAGGTGTTGCGCAAACTTAGGCCGTAATCACGCACAGCACACTGCAGGGTGCATGCTCGATCAGTGCGGACGAAGTCGAGCCACGCCACCAACGGGCGGCCCAGCTATCCAGATGCTTGTGACCCACCACAATCAGGTTAGCCTGGTTTTTGCGCGCGAATTCAGAAATTTCGTGCACCGATTCGCCGGTTAGCAATTCGCCTCTTACCTCGTGGCCGGCTGCAGCCATGCGTGAAAGTCCATCGTCCAAAATAGTCTGAAAACGCTGCTTGTCGCGTTGTGCAATTTCCGGGATGTAAATGCTGCCGTCATAGCCTGCCAAATTTGCGGGTGAGGGCATCACCGCTACCAGCCACACAACGGCTTGGCTCCATTGGGCCAGTTCCTGGCTCTCCAGTAGCGCACGTTGTCCCGCTTCCGATCCGTCATAAGCCAGGACTATAGTTTTGTACATGATGAATCTCTCCAGGAGTTTGCGTTCATAGTAGTCTGGACCACCCCTCAATACAAGCGCTCAGCGCTACCTTCCGTACACATCCTCAAAGCGCACGATGTCGTCCTCACCGAGGTAGCTACCTGATTGCACTTCGATCATCTCCAGGTCCACCCGGCCGGGGTTCTCCAGGCGATGGGTGGTGCCAAGCGGGATGTAAGTGGATTCATTTTCAGACAGCAGCAAAGTTTCCTCGCCCTTGGTTACCTTGGCCGTGCCACTCACCACAATCCAGTGTTCGGCGCGGTGGTAGTGCATCTGCAGTGAGAGCGCCGCACCCGGCTTGACAATGATGCGCTTGACCTGAAAGCGCGGGCCATTATCTACACTGTCGTAGGACCCCCAGGGTCTGAAAACTTTGCGGTGGTTCTGGCCCTCCGAACGTCCGGCGGCCTTGAGTCGATCAACAATCTTTTTTACATCCTGCGTCTTGTCTTTGTGCGACACCAGAATGGCGTCAGCCGTTTCCACCACCACCAGATCATTCACGCCAACGCAGGCGATCAGTCGCCCGTCAGACATGGCCAGGGTGTTGGTGCAATCCTGCAGCAGCACATCACCCTGGGCCACATTGCCTTGCGGGTCTTTGGGCAATGCCTTCCAGAGTGCTTCCCACGCCCCCACGTCGGACCAGCCGGCGCTTAAGGGGATTACCACGCCCGCAGGCAGTGCCGCATCGGCATCGGGTCGAGCGATGCGCTCCATCACGGCATAGTCAATCGAGTCAGAGGGGCAGGCGGCAAATTCATCCTTACCGACGCGCACAAATTCGCCATCACTTTTTCCTGCAGCCCACGCAGCGTCGCAGGCGGCCAGGATGTCCGGGCGGCAAACCTGCAGGGCAGCCAACCAAACCGACGCCCGCACCATGAACAAACCGCTGTTCCACAAGTAGTTGCCCTCGGCAAGATACGATTCTGCAGTTGGCAGATCGGGTTTCTCCACAAAGCGTGCAATGCGCAGAGCACCGTCTGCCTTGAAGGCGGCACCGGTCTGGATATATCCATAGCCGGTTTCCGGTGCATCCGGCGTAATGCCAAAAGTCACCATCGCGCCGCCATCTGCCAACGCCGCGCCCTCGCGCACCACCTGCTGGAACGCAGCCTTGTCGAGGATGACATGATCGGCCGGCATCACCAGCAGTACCGGGTCGGCGCCATTCTGGCTGGCAGCCTGGGCGGCTATGGTCAGGGCTGGTGCCGTGTTGCGGCCTTTGGGCTCCAGCACTACGGTGCCGGGCTTGCCCATCACGCGGAGTTGCTCGGCAATTACAAAACGATATTCCTCATTGCAAACGACCATCGGGGCGGCCAGTTCAAAGCCGGCGATTCCTTCCACACGGCGCACCGTGGCCTGCAGCAGCGAGTCTTCGCCAATCAGCGGCAATAGTTGTTTAGGGTATTTCTCACGCGAGAGGGGCCAAAGACGCGTACCAGAGCCGCCGGAAAGAATGACAGGTTGAATCAGCATATTTGCATGGTTGGGATTTTGAAAAGAAGCAGGAGTTAGCCGCGCGCATCGCCCCAGCGCAACTGGGTGCTGTCGTCGCCGCGGTAGAGCGTTTCGCCGTTCCGGTCCACGCAATAGTGGCGCGACACAATCATCTTATTGAAATGCATATCGGCGGCGATGCGCGTGTATTCAAACAGCACACTTCGGGTAACGCGCGCGCCTGAGCGAATCACGCAGCCGTGGCCGATCCAGGCCGGTCCGGTAATGGTGGCGCCGGGTTCCACCCTGACGCTGGAGCCGATGTAAACCGGTCCTTCGATCTTCACCGTGTCCCAAGGAATGCAGGTGTTCAGGCCTACCCAGACGCCTGGGCGCACCTCTTTGCCCGGCATGCGCATGTCAGCAATCTCACCCTTGATCACCCGTTGAAGCACCGACCAATAGTCGCTCACCTTGCCGATGTCGATCCAGTGGAAAGGTCGGTTTTGCACATAGAACGCTTGGCGAGTAGCCACCAATTGCGGAAACAAATCGGCACCAATGTCGTACACCTTGCCCGAAGGCACCCGCTGCAATACCTCTGGCTCAAAAATATATATGCCGGTGCTGGCCAAAGTGGACTTGGCATCACGCGGCTGCGGCTTCTCTTGAAAGGATTGAATATGCCCATCGGCCTCAGCCACCACGATGCCGTAGGATGAAACCTCCTCGCGCGGCACATCCATAGCCACCACGCTGGCAATCGCGCCTTTGGCCTTGTGCTCTTCAAGCGCCGCCGTGATGTCCAGATCGATCAGTGCGTCACCGCAGAGGACCAGCGTGGTCTGATCAAAGAAACCGCTGAAGTCCTGAATTTTGCGCATGCCGCCGGCCGATCCCATCGGTTTTGGTTGAATGTCGCCATCCTCTTTGACGCCCTCGTAAGAGTAGCCAATCTCCACACCCCATCGGCTGCCGTCACCAAAGTATTCTTCAATGCGCTGGTGGTGAAAGGCCACGTTGACCATGATTTCCTTGATGCCGTGGCGCGCCAAATGCTCGATAAGGTATTCCATCACCGGCTTTCCCAAAATGGGCACCATGGGCTTGGGCAGGTCTTTGGTTAAGGGGCGCACGCGCGTGCCCTGCCCAGCGGCCAAGATCATTCCTTTTGCCATTCGTCTATCTCCTGTGTGACCACGGGACTTTACACTGGCTTTGTGGCAACACCGTGCTGGCAGCATTAACAACGTCGCAGAAGCCGCCAAGCTTCGTTAATGCTTTGGCGTTGTGATAGCTGTCTGCAAATAGGCGCCGTCATTGCATCTGACTAAAAGGTGGGTATTGCTCAATCCCACGATGTGGGCCGGTATGGCGTCGCTGCGGAAATCAATCATGAGCAGCAACGGAGTCTGGTTTCCAATATGCCGCAGCATCGTGCGCCGAATAGTTTGAGGAACTTCAATTTGCTTCCAGACGGCATTCATTTGGGTGCGCATTTTTAGGTCCTTTATCAAATAGTGCGATTAACTTGCGTCATGTGTGTCATGTGGTGTTCGATGCTTAAATTGATGGAGAAAGATTATCAAAATTGACAACTTTAATGTCAATAAGTTGCTAACTTTCATATAAACTAAATTTTTGTTCTAGAAGTTATGATTTTTTATGCATATCGGAATATTGGAGGATGATGAATTTCAGCAGGTAATGATCCAGCTGTGGCTTACCGATGCGGCGTATAGTTTTCGCACTTTTGACAGCGTCGCGTCCACCATTGAAGGGCTAAAGTCAGAGCACTTCGATGCCTTTTTGATCGACTGGCGTCTTCCCGATGGCACAGGGTGCGAGGTAATACGCTGGATCCGTCAGAACAAGGGCTGGAGCATGGCCTTGTTGGTGCTAACCGGCCAGAATGATGAGGCGACGGTCGTGGATGCGCTGCAGGCGGGTGCAGATGACTTCGTTATCAAGCCTCCTAAACATCGGGAATTGCTGGCCCGCTTGAAGTCAGCAACTCGTCGATCTTCCTCTAGTGGGCTGGAGGTGCTACATATGGGTTCGTATGAGATTGACATATCACGCAACACCTTATCCATTGACGGCGCAATCCAAATCCTGACCCAAAAGGAGTTTGATTTGGCCGTATGTCTTTTCCAAAGCCCGGCCAAACTTCTTTGCAGGGACTATCTGCTGAATAAGGTATGGGGTTTGCATGTCAGTCCTGAAACCCGCACGTTGGATACCCACATCAGTCGCCTGCGCAAAAAACTTTTTCTCAATGGAGCCAAGGGCTGGAAGCTCTCGCCGGTCTATGGCATTGGCTACCGGCTGGACCGGATTGACGCAGAGGCCAAAGCAGCCGCCTAGCCCGTCTGAAAGCGCACGCAAGCCGTGCGCTAAATCAAGGTAAGTACATCCATTGCGCTGAGCACCTTGAAGGTGCGCGGTTGATCTGCCACACTGCGCTGAATAATGAAGCAAGTTTCAGACGCCATTCGCAACGTTCCCGCTGTATTAAGGCTGCGGCGCTGGTGGCTTGTGCTACTGGCCGTGTGGGCCGGTAGTGTCTGGCTCATTTTGCAAGAGCATCTGGACGACATACGTAATCAGAGTGTGCAAATTGCCACCGAAGGCGCGCGCAATATGTTTCGCATGGTCGTCCTTACGCGCAGTTGGAACGCCAGTCACGGCGGCGTCTATGTTCCCGTTACACCGCGTACCCAGCCTAACCCGTATCTCGACGTCAAACGGCGCGACGTCACCACCACTGATGGCCAGCAGCTCACCCTGATCAACCCGGCCTATATGACACGGCTGATCGCCGAAATGGCGATCACTGATAACGGCTCAGTATTCCGCCTCACCAGTTTGCGCCCTATTCGCCCGGAAAACGCCGCTGATTCCTGGGAAAAGGCAGCGCTACAAACTTTTGAGCAAGGCAACAAGGAGTACATCGGTATCACTGATGGCGGGCGAGGGCGCATGTTGCGTTACATGGCACCGCTGCGTGTGGAGGAGCCCTGCTTGCAATGCCACGCCAAGCAGGGCTACAAGTTGGGCGACATACGCGGCGGCATCAGCGTTTCTCAACTCTATGCCCCCATTGAGGCGACGACCTTGGCCAGTGTGCGTCAAACGCGGTTCAATTATCTTGGTGTGTTCCTGGTTACCGCGGCCATTGCCTGGCTCTTGCTGGAACTGCTGCGCAGGCGCTGGTTTGAGCTTGCGGCAAAGATAGATGAACTTGAAGCTACCCGCAGTGAGCTGATCCACAGCGAAAAGATGGCCTCGCTTGGCCGCATGGTGGCTGGCTTTGCTCACGAGATCAATACACCTGTGGGTGTGGCCGTGGGGGCTGTTTCCCATAGCGAGAGCACGGTCAACCGCTTGGACGAACTGCTCAGCCAGGAAGAAGTGACGGAAGAAGCTTTGCGTGGAGAGCTTGAGGATTTGCGCCAAAGTGGCGCACTGGCCATGGCCAACTTGCGCCGCGCAGCCCATCTGGTTCAAAGTTTCAAGCGCACTTCGGTCGATCAGGGTTCCGAGCAAGTGCGTCCCTTTGAATTGCGCGAACTGATCGACGACGTGCTATTTGCCCTCAACAGCCAGCTGAAAAAAATGCCGGTGGAAGTGAAGGTGGACTGTGCCCCTGATCTGAAGCTGCTGGGTAAGCCAGGCCTGGTGCAGCAGTTGCTCACCAACCTCGTGCTCAACTCCATGGTGCATGGATTTGACGGTGGCAAACAGGCCGGAAAAATAACACTGCAGGTTAGCTACTCTGGTGGCAATTTGCACATGGTGTTCAGCGACGATGGCCGTGGCATTGCGCCTGAGGTGCTTAACCATATTTTTGAGCCGTTTTACACCACACGCAGAGGTTCTGGGGGATCGGGCTTGGGACTCTACATTTGCTACAACATTGTCGCCACCCAACTGGGCGGCAGTATCCAGTGCAGCAGCACTTTGCAACAAGGCTGCCGGTTTGATATCCGCTTTCCCGCCACACTGGCTGAAAAAGACAAGCAGGTGACAACATGAAAATCGTCCGCACATCCGGCTCGTCTGGCGACACGTCCTCCGGGGCAGATCCGCTTTCCAGGCCGCCGGCCAATCTGGCCAATCCGCGTCACACCTGGAAACTGCTGGTGGTGGATGATGAGCCTGATATGCGAACCATCACGCGCATGAATCTCAAAGGCTTCAGCTTTGCTGAGCGTGACCTCGAAATTATCGATGCTAGTAGTGCAGCTGAAGCCCGCGACCAGTTGGCAGCCCATCCGGATATTGCGCTCGCTCTGATCGATGTGGTGATGGAGACGGACGATGCCGGTCTGCGCTTGGTGGAATACATCCGTAAGGAACTCAAAAACACCATGGTGCGGCTCATCATCCGCACCGGCCAACCTGGCCTGGCGCCCGAGCGCTATGTCATCGACCACTTTGATATTGACGACTACAAAGACAAGACCGAGCTCACCGCCACCCACCTTTACACCGCCGTGCGCTCGGCCATTAAGTCCTACCGTGACCTGCGCTCCATCGACCTCAACCGGGTCGGCCTGCAGCACGTACTCATGGCGGCGCCCGACATTTACCGTATCAGCAACCGCTCGTTGAACCAATTTTTCCAGGGCGTGCTCACACAAATCATTGGCCTGTGCAACCTGTCAAATTCCAGTTTCATCTCCACTATTGAAGGCGCCATAGCCACCTTCGACGAGACCGAAGTCACCATTCAGGCCAGTTCCAACAAGCTCGAAAGCCAGGAACGCTTTGCGCACATCCGGGAGCAATGCACCCAGTCAGTTCTGAGTGGGCAAGCACCGCAGTCGCTGCGAAAAGATGCCTACATCGTGCCGCTGGTAGTCAACAAAAAACCCACCGGCTTCATCTATATCGAACCTACCCATGACTTGGACGAGCAGGATCGTAGTCTGATCAATATGATGGCGCAGCAATGCTCCAGTGCGCTGGAAAACCTGCACCTACATGGGGAACTGACGCAGTCCTACGACCACATCATCAACATGCTGGCCACTATTGCCGAGTTCAAAGACAGTGCCACCGGCAACCATATCAACCGAATCGACCGCTACACCCGACTGGTGGCCCTA
Organism: uncultured beta proteobacterium; assembly: GCA_903876045.1. Classification (GTDB taxonomy): domain Bacteria; phylum Pseudomonadota; class Gammaproteobacteria; order Burkholderiales; family Burkholderiaceae_C; genus Allorhodoferax. The sequence continues at coordinate 9,174 of CAIQYP010000533.1, forward strand.
GAACTCGGTCTGTCTGAAGAAGAAGCGGCCCATATCGGCACAGCCAGCCGTCTGCACGATGTTGGCAAGATCGGCATCCCCGATGCCATTCTGCGCAAGCCCGGGCGCCTGACTGAAGACGAAATAGTGGTCGTGCGCACCCATACGCATATTGGCAAGACTATTTTGCAAAATGACCCCCACCTCGCCACAGCCTGCGAGATTGCAACCCATCATCACGAGCGTTGGGATGGCAAGGGTTACCCGGACGGGCGCCCATCCAGCGAATACCCGCTAGCCACGCGCATCGTCAGTGTGATCGACGTGTTTGACGCACTCATCAGTCGCCGCCCTTACAAAGAACCCTGGAACCCCGACGATGCGGCGCGCGAATTGGAGAACGGGGCAGGCACCCAGTTCGACCCGACGGTGGCGCAGGCTGTGTTACGACTCTACCGCCAGGGCAGCTTTGACGCCATCATCCAGGCGGCGCAAGACATTGGTTAAGCAGACCACAGAGGGAAGCCTGTGGGGTAACGTCGTGTTTGAAGGCTTTCCCGCTTTTGATCTGGCGCAATCAGGGCTGGGTCATGCTGTGCACTTTCTTTGATGTAACCTAAAACCTAAATTTTTGAAGGGCTTGTGCTGCTGTCGTGTTTGAATGAATCGTGTGACTTTGGCCTATATCGCGTGGCACAATGACTTTAAATATTAGGGTTTTGGCCTCGCCCAATCGCGCAATTACACTTCACACCATGCCACGCTATAACGCTCCATTTGAGATTCATGTTCATGGTCAAGTTCCACTTCGTGCGGACGTGGGTTTCGACCAGTTACAGGAAACACTCAAACCCCTTTGGAAGTACGCGGGTTGCCGCTCGCTCTCGGACGGGGCGAGCAGTTCCTATGAGGACGAGCCGGGTATCAAGTTTGATGCAGGCGATCACATTCTTCAGATGTGCTGGACGGTGGCCGGTGACGAGGATTTTCGTCAAACGCTCGATGAGGTCTGCATGAATCTCAACGAAATTGCAGATACGGGTGCGGCCATTGAAGTCACTTTTTATGACGCCGACTTTGAGAACGAAGAAGAAGCTCCTAGCGGCGAATCTCGCGACGATTTCCTGATGCTGTTTGTGGGTCCCAATCCGGCGGCCATCATGCAGGTCCAAAGAGACTTGCTGGTGCAGGATTTGATCAACATGATGGAGCGTCACTTTGACGGCTCCGAGTTGAGTGGCGTGGTCGCTGAGGTTGACAAATTGTTTGCGCAACGCTTTGACGCACTGGTTCATTCACTTGAAATAGGTAAGCCACCACGAGGCCCTGGCGGTGGCCATGGCGGGGGACATGGAGGCGGTCGGAAACCGCGTCATCTCCACTGATCTTGCCGGGGTTATATGTTAAAGAAAATAGGCGTTGAACAGATTCAATTGGGGATGCATTTAAAGGAGTTCTGTGGCTCCTGGATGGAGCATCCTTTTTGGCGCAACGGCTTCGTCCTGACCGATCCCAAGGACATTGAAACCATTCTGGCCAGCAGCATCAAGGAAGTCTGGATCGATTGCGCTAAAGGCATTGATGTCGCTCCAGGCGAGATTGCCGTTTCCGAGGCTGCTTCGGATGCTGAAGTCGACGCTGCATTGGCTCAGGTTGTTCTTGAACGTCGTAACCTGGCGCCGGTTTCAACCGAAAAGGAACTCGAGCACGCCGCCAAAATTTGCTCCCAAGCTAAACGTGCTGTCATTTCCATGTTCGAGGAAGCACGCATGGGTAAGGCAGTGGATACCGGTGGCGCGAAGAAACTGGTGGAAGAAATCACGGACTCTGTGGCGCGCAATCCTGGCGCACTGATAAGCCTGGCCCGACTCAAGACGGCAGATGACTACACCTATATGCACTCGGTTGCGGTCTGCGCCATGATGGTTGCATTGTCCAAGCAGTTGAAGCTCGACGAGCAGAAAACCCGTCTGGCTGGTTTGGCTGGCCTGATGCATGACCTGGGTAAGGCCATGATCCCCATGGAGATATTAAACAAGCCGGGCAAACTAAGTCAGGCAGAGTTTGAGATCGTCAAGCAACATCCGCGTGAAGGTCACCGGCTCCTCTTGACTGGCGTGGATGTGGATCCGGTGGTGCTTGATGTGTGTTTGCATCACCATGAGAAGACCGACGGCTCAGGCTATCCGGAAAAACTAGGCGATGCGCAGATCAGCCTGTTTGCCAAGATGGGTGCAGTTTGCGATGTCTATGATGCGATTACTTCCAACCGTCCCTACAAGCCGGGATGGGATCCGGCGGAGTCGCTGCGCCGCATGGCCGAGTGGGCCAAGGGTCACTTTGATATTCAGGTGTTTCAGGCCTTCGTCAAGAGTCTTGGCATCTATCCGATCGGTAGCTTGGTGCAACTCAGTTCAGGGCGCCTGGGCGTGGTGGTGGAGCAAACAGGCAAGTCCTTGACCACACCTACGGTAAAAGTATTTTTTTCCACCAAATCGAATATGCGCATCATCCCGGAACTCGTCGACTTGGCGCGGCCCGGAGTGACCGAAAAAATCATCAGCCGCGAAGATCCAGCGAAATGGCGGTTTCCGGACCTGAATGAACTGTGGTCCGGCATCGCGTCTTGAGGGCCCAGCGCGCCTCTGGCAGACTCGGGTAATCGGCATCTAGACCGGGCGAGCGTGCGCCGAATATTTTCCCAACTCCAGCTTGGCAATGGCATTGCGGTGGACTTCGTCCGGTCCATCGGCAAACCGTAGCGAGCGCGCACAGGTGTAGAGGTAGGCCAGAGGAAAGTCTTCGCACATGCCGGCCGCACCATGTGCCTGCATGGCCCAATCGATGACGTCGCATGCCATGTTGGGTGCCACCACTTTGATCATGGCAATTTCGTTACGGGCGAACTTGTTGCCGGCCTGATCCATCATCCAGGCGGCCTTAAGGGTTAGCAGGCGCGCCATGTCAATTTTGCAGCGGGCCTCGGCGATGCGCTCCTGCGTCACCGTTTGTGCCGCAATCGGCTTGCCGAAGGCCACACGCGCTGAGGTGCGCTTGCACATCAACTCCAGCGCGCGCTCGGCCATGCCGATAAGCCGCATGCAGTGGTGAATACGGCCTGGCCCAAGCCTACCCTGCGCGATCTCAAAACCACGGCCCTCGCCCAGCAGAATGTTGCCAACTGGTACCCGGACATTGTCAAACAGCACCTCCATGTGGCCGTGCGGAGCGTCGTCGTAGCCGAACACGCTCAAGGGTCGAACTACCGTCAAACCGGGTGTGGTTGCGGGCACGAGCACCATACTTTGTTGTGCATGCCGCGCAGCTTCTGGGTCCGTCTTGCCCATGGCGATGTAGATGGCGCAGCGTGGGTCCCCAGCGCCGGAGGTCCACCATTTGCGGCCATTGATAACGTACTCGTCACCTTGACGTTCGATGCGGGTCTCGATGTTGGTGGCGTCGCTGGAGGCCACGGCGGGTTCAGTCATGGCAAAGGCTGAGCGGATCTTTCCATCCAACAAAGGTTTGAGCCAGCGGTTCTTGTTTTCTTCAGAGCCATAGCGGGCAATGGTTTCCATGTTGCCGGTGTCAGGCGCGGAGCAGTTGAAAACCTCGCTGGCCCATGGGACATGCCCCATGATTTCTGCCAGCGGCGCGTATTCCTGGTTGTTGAGGCCGGCACCCGCAAAACCTGCAGCCTCGGCGCTGTCGACCGGCAGAAAAAGGTTCCATAGGCCTGCCGATTGCGCCAGAGGTTTGAGTGCCTCAATGGTTTGCAGCGGCGTCCAGCGCTTGCCATTAGCCGTGTTGGCAGCGATCTCGGCGTGGTAAGCACCCTCCGATGGGTAAATGTGTTCAACCATGAACCGCTGCAACCTGGCTTGCAGTTCCTTCGTCTTTGGGGTGTAGTCAAAGTCCATGGACTTCTCCGGTTTGAATGGGGTTTGTTGCGATGTTGAAGGCTCAGGCTCTTTGGGCAAACTGCCATGCCAATTGCGCCAAGGGCCTGGCTCCAGCAGCAGAGCTGACGGCCTGTGCGCTGGAGGCGGTGCCCGCTTCCACGCGTTTGCCTATGCCCTGCAATATGGCCGCTATGCGGAACATGTTGTAGGCCATATAGAAGTTCCAGTCTTGCTTCAGTTGCTCCGGGCTGACCAAACCAGTGCGCTCGCAATACAGGCGGATATATTCTTCTTGTGCCGGTATGCCCAGTGCGGCCAAGTCCTCACCGCCAATGCCCCGGAAAGTACCTGAGGGTATGTTCCAGGCCATGCAGTGGTAGCTGAAGTCGGCTAGCGGGTGCCCCAGAGTTGAAAGCTCCCAATCCAGCACCGCGATGACTTTTGGCTCTTTCGCATCAAACATCAGGTTGTCCAGGCGGAAGTCGCCATGAACGATGCTGACCATTTTTTCATCGCGTGCCATGGCGGGAATGTTCCTGGGCAGCCACTCCATCAAAGCGTCCATCTCGGGGATGGGTTGGGTGATGGAGGCCTGGTACTGGCGGCTCCAGCGGCCAATCTGCCGTTCGAAATAGTTTCCGGGTTTGCCGTAGGCGCTCAGGCCTTGCTGCGCCACATTGACCAGGTGCAGCTCAGCGATTACCCGGTTCATCTCGTGGTAGATGGCTGCGCGTTCGGATGCTGTCATGCCGGGTAGCAGGGGGTCCCACAACACGCGGCCTTCCATGTACTGCATCAAGTAAAAGGCGCGGCCAATGACCGACTCATCTTCACACAGGCACATCATGCGCGGCACTGGCACCCGGGTACCAGCCAGCCCACGCATGACCGCATATTCGCGCTCCACCGCGTGAGCCGATGGCAAGAGTTGGGACAAGGGCCCCGGCTTGGCGCGCATCACATAGCAGCCCGAAGGTGTGATCAGCTTATAGGTCGGGTTGGACTGCCCGCCTTTAAACATCTCTACTTCGATCGGGCCATCGAAGTCCGGCAATTGGCCCTTGAGCCATGCCGTCAGCGCCGCCGTGTCAAACAGGTGCTTGCCGGTTGCCGTGCGCGTCCCAGTGAAGTCGTCAAATTCGCTCATGGTTGATCTTCTTAGTGTTCAATGGTCTGCTTCTGCGATGCGCATCAAGGCCTGGCGGTCGCGAATGACCAGTCCACCGGGCTCAATGCGAATGGCTTCCTCGCGCTCCATGCTCTTGAGCTCCTGGTTCACCCTTTGGCGGGATGCGCCTAACAGTTGGGCCAATTCTTCCTGCGCGAGTTGCAGTCCGATGCGCACCTCGCTATCGTCGCTCAGGGAAGGCACTCCATAGCTGCGCACCAAATGCAGCAGTTGCTTGGCCAGACGGGCGCGCAGGGGCAGGGTGTTGAGGTCCTCCACCAGGCCATAAAGTTGTCGAATGCGGCGGGCATGCAATCGCAGCAAAGCCTCGTAGAGTTCCGTGTGGGCGGCCAAAATCTTCTTGAAGTCGGCCTTGGCCACGCAAAGCGTGGTGCTGTCGCCGTGGGCGTAGGCATCGTGCGTGCGTCGGTCCCCATCGAAAATCGATACATCGCCAAACCAGATGCCAGGCTCCACATAGGTCAATGTGATCTGCTTGCCCGAAATGGAGGTGGAACTTACGCGTATGGCGCCTTTGGCACAGGCCAGCCATTCTTCGGGCGGTTCACCCCGGGCCGTGATCAACTCGCCATCACGAAAGCGCTTCACATAGGCACAGCGCAAAATGTCGTGCCTCAGGGACGGGGAAAGCGACGAAAACCATCGCCCGGAGTTGATGGCGGCGCGTTCTTCAACGGTAAGAATAGGTTCTTCCATGGCGATGGGTGCTTTTCTTCATTCTGTTGTTTGGTCTGCATTGTCGGGCGCGCGCAGATGCTGCGCTCAACCTTTTGTCGCACGGGTGTCAGGGCCATTGATCTCGTGGCCCCTCCGGTATGGCGTGGCGGCGCAACGCCTCGCCTGCGGCCGACATGTTTTGGTCGAATACATTGACGAAAGGCAGACTGAAAGTAGGGTCGCCTGTGCCAAAATGCAAAGCTGATATGCAGTCTAAACATAAAACAGTTTTATTTGCCTGGTCCGTCGCATTGATGCTGGCGTCCACCAGCGCCTCTGCGTTGACCCTCGGGCGCTTGCGCGGCAGTGTGTTGTTGGGCAAAGAGTTGGACGTTTCGGTAAACGTCCAGTTTGCCGCTGACGAAGATGGGTCTGCTACCTGTTTTGACGCCGATGTCGCCTATGGTGAGATTCCGATTGAGCACAGCCGTGTAACCATCCAATCCCAACCAGGCACTCTGGCCAATAGCCAAATTGTGCGTATCACTTCACCCGTGCATGTGAATGAAGCCGTGGTGATCCTGAATCTAAAAGCTGCTTGTGGCCCCAAAGCCGCGCGCCGCTATGTGCTGCTGTCGGATGTGATCAGTGAAACGCTTCCCTCTGGGGCAGATTCCATTCCTGCAGGAATGACGACCTCAGCGCGCTCGCAGTCAAATGTCTCTGCGCCTGTGGTCCCCGCACCCGCGACGGACTCGGTCTCTCCCCCTGCCAAAGCCAGCGCGGCATCGGTAGCCAAGAAGGCTCCCACTGCCCGTTTAAAGCTTACCCCGCCTGCCAAAACATCTGAAAAGAGTGTGTCCGCACCGGCGGGTAAGCCTGCGAACTCTGCCGTGATCGATGAACTGCAACGGCGTGTGGAAGAGATTGAAAAGGCACAAACCGACAATTCCGGCGCGGAGCAACTGCTTCAAAACGCGTCGCTTGCAAAAGCGTTGGAAACTGACATAGAGAGTTTGCGAGTCGCCACAGCCAAGAATCAAAAGAATCTTCAGGTCATGGCGACTGCGTTGCAGGGTGGGCCTTCTCAGGATTACGGCCGTGGCTTGGTCTATCTGTTGAGTGCCTTGCTCGTCGCGTGTGTTGCGGCGCTCGCCTATATTGTGCTTCGCCTTCGCAACGGTGCTTTTGATGCTGCGCCTTGGTGGTCTGGCGGGGAGGAACGTTCTGTCAGCGCCGCGCGTCGCACAGCCGCTGTGCCGATGCCAGTTCCCGTGGTGGCGGCGAGACGTGTTGACGTTGGTACTTCGAACGTGGCGGTTTCTGCAGCCGCCGTCAAGTCTGACAGGTCCAAGGCACCGGCTTCGATTCAGTCGCTACCGGCTGAACTGGACGTCGACACCACGCTTAACACGGTGGTCGTAAATGTCGGACCAGTGACGCAGACATCTGAAACAACGGCCGCAATTTCACCCCGTGCGCCGCAACAGGAGTTTGCCAACAGCAACGCAGCAGCGATCAAGACCATCAACACCAAAGAGATGTTGGATGTACGGCAGCAGGCTGAGTTTTTTATGGCGCTCGGTCAGCATGATGAGGCAGTGAAATTACTGGAATCCAGTATCCAAGGTAGTGCGGACGCAAATCCCCTGATCTTCCTGGACTTGCTGAACATTCTTCATACGCTGAGTCGACGCGAAGAATTTGAACGCTACCGTGAAGAGTTCAATTTGCAGTTCACTGGACGTGTGCTGGACTATGCCAACTTCCGGTCTGAGGGCAATGGTCTGGATGTCTATGAAGAAATCTGCCAGCAGATTGTGGTGCTCTGGCCTTCCGAATATACGATTGACTACATTGAGCAATGCTTGGTAAGGACTCCGGAAGATGACCCGGAGCAGGGTATTGATCTGGAGGCCTTCAAGGATTTGTTGCTTCTGTATGGTGTGCTCAGACGACTGGATCTGACGGAAGAGTCTTATCAGCCGTTCAGTGCGTCTCGCACCGCACATGTGCCGACCACTGCACTAAAAAGTGGATTTGGTGATGATCAGACGGAAGTGAATGCTTCACCGCCTTTGCCAGTGATTGATGACGAACCGCAGGCGGCAGACGTTGATATCGACCTTGCCCTTGATCTTGATTTGGATATCGACCTGAACGAGAGTGAAGACTTGAACAAGTCGGACAAGAAGCCCAACAATCTGATCGACTTTGACATGCCGACTTTTGTCAGACCCACTCCGGGTAAGCCCGAAAAACCCTAGATCGAATTCAGCGGCGTACTTGCAATGCGCCCGGATTGACAATGTTGGTTGGCGTACCTTTGATGAAGTTCACCACATTATCGAAGGCCGTGCCAAAGTAATCTTCGTAATTACTCTGCTCCACATAGCCAATATGTGGTGTGCAAATGCAGTTTTCCAGGCGCAATAGGGCGTGACCTTGCAGAATCGGCTCGGTCTCGAAAACGTCGACTGCCGCCAGTCCGGGGCGCCCCCTATTCAAGGCGCTAATCAAGGCATCGGGTTCAATGAGTTCAGCCCGTGAAGTGTTTACCAGAATGGCCGTTGGCTTCATCAGGGCGAGGTCAGTAGCCATGACCACATGGCGGGTTGCCTCATGCAAGCGCAGATGCAGCGATACCACGTCCGACTGCGAGAAGAACTCTTCACGGCTGACGGCTGCCAAGTGGCCGTCTTGCACTGCCGCTTCACGCGAGGCAGCACTTCCCCAGACCACCACCTGCATACCAAAGGCCATGCCGTAATTGGCAACGAGTTTGCCAATGCGGCCATAGCCCCAAATGCCCAATGTCTTGCCGGACAAAGTGGTTCCGATACCAAAATTGGGGGGCATAGAGCCCGCTTTCAGGCCGGACTGTTGCCAAGCACCATGCTTGAGGTTGCCAATGTAATGCGGCAGTCTGCGCATGGCGGCCATTAGCAACCCCCAGGTCAACTCGGCCGGCGCTACGGCTGAACTGGTGCCCTCAGATACTGCAATGCCACGTTCAGTGCAGGCCTGCAGATCAATATGGCTGCCAATACGACCTGTTTGGGAAATCAACTTCAACTTGGGCAACTTATCAATCAGTTGCCGGTTGATGTGCGTGCGCTCGCGGATCAAAACCAAAATGTCGGCGTCTTTGAGTCGTACGGAGAGTTGTCCCAAGCCCTTCACCGTGTTGGTGTAGACCTTGGCTTGGTAAGGTTGCAGTTTGGAGGCGCATTCAAGCTTGCGGACTGCGTCCTGGTAATCGTCAAGAATCACAATGTTCATAGGCCCAATTGTGCCTTGATGCTGCACACACTTTGCAGCACTGCGCGATCCAGGATGCTCCAGCCCGCACGCTCCCCGTCAATTTGCTACAGGCGCTCAGTGCAGGGCCGCCTCACGTGCCACCAATCGGTCCAACTCGGCGCAGACATCGGCCATGCGGCCGGATATCACCAGTCGGCCGGTACAGGAGCGCGGTTGCCCCTTTTCAACCACACGCAGCACGCGCAAGGGCATCACTTTTTTTGCCATGGGGCTGGTAGCGGGCGACACCTGGGTTTCGCCATTACGGGGGGCGGTCTTGCGCGGCACAGGAGCCGACGGTGCAGCGCTGGAAGACCAGGACGGTGTATACCTTGCAGTGCCGGAGGGACCAGACAGCAAGCGTTGAATGCCAAGCAGCAATTTGTGCTGTAAAACCAGAGCGATGTTCATGAATGTTCTGCCGGTAAGGGTTACATGAGCATGGTGTTGCGGATCAAACCGACAGCCAGGCCTTCAATTTCAAAGGGCTCACCCGGTTCCACCACGATGGTTTGGTAGTCCGGGTTTTCAGGGTGCAACTCGATCAGGTGCTTGTTGCGGCGAAAACGTTTGACCGTGACCTCATCACCCAAACGGGCAACTACGATCTGCCCGTTCTTGGCCTCCTTGGTGGCTTGCACCGCCAGCAGATCGCCATCCATGATGCCGGCATCGCGCATGGACATGCCGCGTACTTTGAGCAGGTAGTCGGGCTTACGCTGGAACAGGCTGCTTTCGACATAGTAGGTCTGGTCTACATGCTCCTGAGCGAGAATGGGTGAGCCCGCAGCAACCCGGCCAATAAGCGGTAGGGCCAGTTGGGCAAAGCCCTGCAATGGCAGGGAAAATTGCTTGTTTCTGGATTCGTTAATGGAGCGCAATGCCTCACTTTTCAGACGGATGCCGCGCGAGGTGCCGCTGACCAACTCGATGACACCTTTGCGCGCCAGTGCCTGCAGATGCTCTTCCGCTGCGTTGGCAGATTTGAAGCCAAGTTCGGTGGCGATTTCTGCACGGGTGGGGGGCGCACCGGTGCGCGCGATGGCGCTTTGGATCAGGTCCAGAATCTGCTGTTGTCTGGCAGTGAGTTTGGGGCTTTCAAGCATTCTGACTCCTATGCGTGTGGTGGAATGGACTGTGGGTCTATACACACTGTTTTCCCATCCAGTAACTGTATTTTTAATCAGTTTTAAATATTTGACAAGAGGGTAGCGACGAAATGGCAGAAAAACTTGTATTCCTGGGTATGGGGGGAACGCTTGCTGGCACCGCTACCAGCGCGGGCGACAACGTGGGCTACACCGCTGCGCAAGTGGGCGTGCAGGACTTATTGGCGTCTGTGCCGGGCCTGAAGTCGGTGATGGGCGGATTTGAGGCGGTCTCTGAGCAGGTCTGCCAGATCGACAGCAAAGACCTGGCGCATACGGATTGGCGGGCCTTGTTGGGCCGTGTGTCGCATCATTTGGCCAGGCCCGAGGTGGCTGGCGTGGTGGTGACACACGGTACCGATACGTTGGAAGAAGCGGCTTACTTTTTGTCGTGCACAGTGCCCGCGGAACTGTTACGGCATAAGCCGGTGGTGCTGACCTGTGCCATGCGGCCGGCAAGTTCCCTCACGCCGGATGGTCCTGGCAATATGGCGGACGCCGCTGCGGTGGCTCTGTGCAGGCAGGCGCGGGGCGTGATGGTGGTTTGTGCCGGAAAAATTCATAGCGCAGCCCATGTGCAAAAGGTGCACCCCTACCGCACCGACGCCTTTGATTCCGGTGAAGCGGGGCCGGTCGGACTCGTTGAAGAGGGTAGGGTAAGGCTGCTCTGGGACTGGCCCGAGGTGACTAATTCTTTGTGCAACCTGGATAGCGCCGCGCTGCAATCTGACGCTTGGCCCCGTGTGGAGTTGCTGCTAAGCCATGCAGGTGCCACAGGTGCCGTGGTGCGGGCATTGTTAAAGCCAGACTCAAACGAAGCACCGCTGCGCGGCATCGTCCTTGCCGGTACCGGCAATGGCACGATTCACAAGAGCATGGAGGCTGCATTGCTCGAGGCGCAGGCGCAGGGAATTCGCGTGGTCCGTGTGAGTCGGTGCGCCTATGGCACGGTAGTGGGCAGTTCGCCAACCGATCGTTCCGGCACCTTTGCTTCTGCCGGACTCTCAGGCGTCAAAGCACGGATAGCGCTCATGCTGGAGATCGCGTCGCAGACCTAACCCTGAAGAACTTCTGCCGGGCGATCATGAAAAAAGGCCGCATGCAGCGGCCTTTTGATCAGTGCAAAAGCACTTACTTGGACAGTGCCTCAAAGGCGCGTGCCGTAATGGCGTCCACATCACCCGTGCCGCTGATAGCGCGGTATTTGGGGGCAGAGCCGGCGTCTTTGGCAGCCCAGTCGGAGTAATACTGCACCAGCGGACGGGTCTGCGCGCTGTATACGTCCAGGCGCTTCTTGACGGTTTCTTCTTTGTCGTCTTCACGCTGAATCAGGGCTTCGCCCGTGATGTCGTCCACACCGTCCACTTTGGGCGGGTTGAATTTGACGTGGTAGGTGCGACCGGATGCGGCATGCGAGCGGCGTCCGCTCATACGTTCCACGATGGCTTCAAAGGGCACATCAATTTCCAGCACGTAATCGAGTTGAACGCCAGCAGCCTTCATGGCATCCGCTTGCGGAA
>CAIQYP010000534.1 GCA_903876045.1 uncultured beta proteobacterium
TGGTTGCCAAAATTAGTGGCGCGTTCTTTAAGTCGGGGGAACATCCGGTAAACGCGATCCAGAGTCCACGGTGAAACCTTCTTGCGTCGATCCGCAGCGGTGGCTATTAGATTTTCCCGCACCGACAAATTCGGAAAAATTTGGCGACCCTCCGGAACCAGACCAACGCCGGCCTGAGCAACACGGTATGCCGCAAGTCCGCCAAGCTGAGCGCCACGTAGGCTGACTTTGCCACTCCATGGCTTGGCCAGTCCCATGATGTTCTTGACAGTTGTGGTTTTGCCCATGCCATTGCGGCCCAAAAGGGTTACGCATTGACCCTGCTCAATCGCCATTTCCATGCCAAACAGCACTTGGCTACGCCCATATCCGCCTACCAATTCCTCGACGCGCAACAAGTTGCTCATGCCGCAATCTCCTCGTCGCCCAGATAGGCCTCGCGAACTTGCGGATTGGATTTAGCGCCGTTCGCATCGCCGCAATAGATCACTTTGCCGTAACACAGCACGCTGATTCGGTCAGCGAGACTGAATACCGCATCCATGTCATGCTCAATCAGCAAAATGCCATATTTGCCTTTGAGCCTTTGCAAGAGTTCAACCATCAGAGCAGACTCGCCGTGGCCCATCCCCGCCATGGGTTCATCCAGCAACAAAACTTTGGGTTCTGTTGCCAGAGCCATGGCAATTTCGAGCTGCCGTTGTTGCCCGTAGGACAATTCCATGGCGTACTTATTGCGCCCTTTAGAAAGGCCCAGCAAATCAATCAAGGCATCTGCACGGCTTGTTAGTTCCACTGAATCCACTGCCGGACACCAGAAGCGGAAAGCATGCCCACGGCAGCCCTGTACAGCAAGAATGACGTTTTCTAAAACCGTAAATTGCGGAATCACCGAGGTGATCTGGTAGGAGCGCCCAATGCCGGCCCGGGCGCGCTGCGCAACTCCGAGTAAATCCAAAGTCTGGTCTTGTAGCCGGATGGTCCCGCCGTCACTGAGAACCTCGCCAACAATCTGGCTTATCAATGTTGTCTTGCCGGCACCGTTGGGGCCGATGATGGCGTGCAGTTCGCCTGGCATGATGTCCAGATCAACCTGATCAGTCACGGTTAGTCCGCCATAGCGCTTCACCAGACCGCGAATGGAAAGCAGTGCTTGCATGACTAATGCCCTCCCTTGCTGCTTGGGCCATCGCTCAATAGACCCCATAGACCGTCCTTCAAAAACAAGACGATCAGAATAATGACGGGTCCCATAATGATCATCCAGTGCTCTGTCAGGGCCTTCAGCCCTTCTTCCAACAGCATGAAAACAGCGGCTCCGATCACTGGACCGACCAGAGTCCCTGCGCCCCCAAGCAGGACCATCACGATCAGTTCACCTGATACGGTCCAAGCCATGTAGGCCGGTGATGCAAAGCCGGTTAGGTTTGCCAAAAAGTAGCCGGCCAGCGCGCACAATTCCGCCGACATCACATAACCTACCAAGCGATAGCCCAGCGGTTCGGTGCCCACGGCACGCACACGTCTTTCATTAAAACGAGTAGCCCGAAGAACGAGACCAAAGCGCGAGTTGATGACACGCCTGAATACCACCAGCGAAAAGGCCAGGGCCGCCATCATCGAAAGATACAGCGCAGTTTTATTGGCGGTCAGTACGCCAAACCCGCTCAGCTGCGCAATGGTCATGCCCTCGTCGCCACCGTATTGTTTGAGTCCTACAAAAACGTAAAACAACATTTGCGCAAAAGCCAAGGTAATCATGATGAATGCAATGCCTTGTGTTCGCAGCGCAATGAAGCCCACGGGTAGGGCTACCAAGGCAGCGACACCCACCACTACCAGCAAATGAACAACACCACTTTCTACTCCGTGGCGCGAGAGAATAGCCATGGTGTATGCACCCAGTCCGATATACATGGCGTGCCCCAGGCTAACCATTCCGCCATAGCCAAGGGCGAAGTTCAAACCCACGGCCGCCATGGAAAATACCAACACACGCCCAAACAATGTCAAGGCATACGTGTCGGCGGTTTGCGCAGAGTAAACCGGAACCAGCAGAA
>CAIQYP010000535.1 GCA_903876045.1 uncultured beta proteobacterium
CCCAAAACAACATCCGCTTAGGGATGACTTTGTGTTTCGTGGCGGGCGCTACCAATGCCGGGGGCTTTCTCGCGGTGGGCCAATACACCTCGCACATGACCGGCGTGCTGTCTTCCGTGGCTGACAACCTGGTGCTGGGCCGGTTCACCCTGGCACTGGCCGGCCTGGCTGCGCTGCTTGCCTTTTTGGGTGGCGCCATGACCACCGCCTGGATGGTGAACTGGGGGTTGCGGCGCAAACTGCAAAGCGCCTATGGCAGACCGCTTTTGCTGGAGGCAGCGCTGTTGCTGGTGTTTGGCCTGTTTGGTACCGGCATCAACGTGTGGGCGGGGCTGTTTGCGCCGCTGACGGTGCTGCTGTTGTGCTACCTGATGGGTTTGCAAAACGCCGTCATCACCAAGATTTCGCACGCGGAAATTCGCACCACCCACATCACCGGTCTGGTCACGGACATGGGCATCGAACTGGGCAAACTGTTGTACTTTAATCGCCTGAGCCGCGACGTTCTGGTGACCGCCGACCGACACCGGCTAGGCATTCACCTCAAACTGGTGGGCAGTTTTTTTATTGGCGGCCTGTCGGGTGCGATCGGATTCAAAACCGTAGGCTTTGCAGCAACGGTCCCTTTATCTGTCTTGCTGTTGATGGTGGTGTTTCGCCCGGTGTTGAATGACGCCAAAAACTGGATTGATCCTCACTGACCAACATGGCTACAGACCCAAGCTCCCTAAAAGCCCGCTTCAACAGCTTTTTTCGTCCGCGCATTTTGGATGCCCTGCAAGGCTATAACCAGCAGCGCTTTGCCAAGGACGTTGGCGCCGGTCTGACCGTTGGCGTGGTGGCCCTGCCGCTGGCCATGGCCTTTGCCATCGCCAGCGGGCTCAAGCCAGAGGCAGGCCTCTTCACCGCCATCATTGCCGGGATGTTGATCTCGGTATTGGGAGGCAGCCGGGTACAGATTGGTGGTCCCGCCGGAGCCTTTATCGTTATCGTTTACGGCATTGTGGAGCGCTATGGCCTCGCCAATCTGGTTATCGCCACGGCCATGTCGGGCGTCCTGCTATTTGCCATGGGCGTCTTCAAGATGGGCACTCTGGTTCGCTTCATTCCCATCTCGGTCATCATTGGCTTTACCAACGGCATTGCTGTGCTCATTGCGTTGTCTCAGGTGAAAGATTTCCTGGGACTACAGGTCGCCAACCTGCCGGCCAACTTCTTTGGCATGGCCTCCACCCTCGTCCACGCCTTGCCCAGTTTCGACTCGATCGCTACAGCGCTCTCACTAGGTTCGCTGGCGCTGATCGTCGCCTGGCAATTCGGCGTGCCTCGTCTGATCAGCAACGGCCCATGGGCGGCGCGCCTGCGTCTGGTCCCCGGCTCGGTGCTGGCCTTGGTGTTGGCCACGGTCGTGGTGGCGGTTTGGGATTTGCCGGTGGCCACCATCGGTAGCAAATTCGGCGGCATTCCATCCTCTTTGCCTAGTCTGGTCTGGCCCGCATTCTCATGGGAGACCGTGCGCTTCCTATTTATCCCTGCCACCACTTTGGCCATGTTGGGCGCGATTGAGTCGTTGCTGTGCGCCCGGGTTGCCGACGGCATGATTGACGACCGTCACGACCCGAATCAGGAACTGATGGCCCAGGGCATTGCCAACTTCATCACGCCATTTTTTGGCGGCATGCCGGCTACCGGCACCATTGCGCGCACGGTTACCAACGTCAAGGGTGGCGGCAATTCGCCGATTGCTGGCATGGTGCATGCACTGACGCTGCTGGTGGTCATGCTGGTGGCAGCCCCTTTGGCGCGAAACATTCCGCTGGCGACTATGGCGGCAATTCTGATGTTTGTAGCCTGGAATATGGGTGAGTGGAGCGAGTTTGTGCACCTGCGCCAATACCGCATGCCTTACCGCGCCACCCTGTTGGCGGTGTTCTTTCTGACGGTGGTCTTTGACTTGACCGTGGCGGTGGAAGTGGGCTTGGTGGCAGCTTGCATTACCTTTATTTACCGCATCTCCAGCCTGTCGCGGACCGAAGCACTTACTGAAGCCGACTATCCCGCCCTGGTGGGTTTACAGGGCCAGGTCTCCGCACACCGTCTGTATGGGGCCCTATTTTTTGGCGCAGTCAAACTGATAGAAGACCTGCAGGACCATTTACCCGAGCGCACCTTGCTGCTGGACCTGAAAAATGTGATTTATGTGGACTCCAGTGGTGCCGACAGCCTGAATGACCTAGCCAGGGCCTGCGACAAGAACCGGGTGCGCCTGGTGATTTGCGGCTTGATGCACCAGCCTCTGGATATTGCCAAGCGCTGTGGTTTTGTAGGCAATGTGGGGGCCAACAATATTCACCCGGATGTGGCAACTGCCATCCAAGCCAGTGTCGGCCTTGATCATCTGGACGCCCCCCCAGCGGCCCAGCACACCGTAAAATGCTACAAAGAGGTTTTCCATGAACATATTTCGCCGCCCCGATTACAAGTCTGATGCCACCCAGTTTCTGGACCAGCTCAAGACACTCAAGCCCGCACTGGAGGCTGAGCAACTCAAAGGGCGCGCCCTTCTTTGGGACAGGGTTATCGACCGCCTGGCGTTGAAGGGCTTTCGCAGCGGGAAAGTGAAGCAAAAGCCCTACGTCTACCAGACCAACAACAAGTAGTTCCGTTTGTCCGCCGTCATGCCCGAGGTGGTGGACCAGGTCGCGCTGGCCCGCCTGTATGGCGAGCCGCTGTTTGCGCTGCCGACCGACCTGTATATCCCGCCCGATGCGCTGGAAGTATTTCTGGAGGCCTTTGAAGGCCCGCTGGATTTGCTGCTGTACCTGATCCGCAAGCAGAACTTCAACATTCTCGACATCCCCATGCTGAGCGTGACCAAGCAGTATTTGGTCTACGTCGAGCAGGTCCGCAAGCGCAATCTGGAACTGGCCGCGGAATATTTGCTGATGGCAGCCATGCTCATCGAGATCAAGTCGCGCATGCTGCTGCCACCAAAAAAGGTGGCTGCGGGCGAGGAGGCCGAAGACCCGCGCGCCGAGTTGGTGCGCCGCCTGCTGGAATACGAGCAGATGAAGCTGGCCGCGGCACGCCTGAATGCGGTGCCGCAATACGGCCGCGACTATCTCAAGGCCAGCATCTTCATAGAGCAAAGCTTGGTACCGCGCTTTCCGGATGTGCATTTGGTCGATCTGCAGGAAGCCTGGCGCGACATCCTCAAGCGGGCCAAGCTGGTGCAACACCACAAAATCAGCCGCGCCGAGTTGTCGGTGCGCGAGCACATGAGCATCATCTTGCGCAAGCTGCAGGGCAAACGCTTTGTTGGTTTTGAAGACCTTTTCGACCCCGAGTTGGGCACCCCGGTTCTGGTGGTGACTTTTATCGCCATGCTCGAGTTAGCCAAGGAAACCCTGATCGAAATTACCCAGGCCGAAGCCTTTGCTCCGATATATGTGCGCCTGGCCTATTCGCCCACTTGAAGCAGCCGCTTTAAGAGTTAGTATTCGGGCCACTTTCGCTTGCATCCTGGAGAAGCTATGAGCCCCCACACCGAAGTCAGCACCGACAACGCAGCTGCGCTGCATGCCACGCCTTATGGCACCCTGCCGCCGGCCTCGCCCATGCCTAACCGCCGGCCCATGAGCCTGCCGCGCCTGCAAGAGATGCGCACCCGCGGCGAAAAAATCACCATGCTCACCGCCTACGACGCAACCTTTGCCGCCGTGGCCGACGCCGCCGGGGTAGAAAGCATTCTGGTCGGCGACTCGCTCGGCATGGTTTGTCAGGGTTTGGCCAGCACCGTCGGCGTCAGTCTGGACACCATGCGCTACCACACCGAAAGCGTGACACGCGGCCTTTACCGCGCCCAAGCCACGGCCTGGGTCATCGGCGACCTGCCCTTTGGCAGTTACCACGAGTCACGCGAGCAGGCCATCCGCAGCGCCTCGGTGCTGATGCAGGCCGGTGCGCACATGGTCAAGCTGGAAGGCGGTGGCTGGACGACGGACACCGTGCGTTTTCTGGTGGAGCGTGGCATTCCGGTCTGTGCCCATTTGGGTCTGACACCGCAAACTGTGCATGCGCTGGGCGGCTACCGCGTGCAAGGCAAGACCGAGGCCAGCGCCGACCTGTTGCGCAAACAGTCCCACGAATTGCAGGAAGCCGGGGCTACCATGTTGGTTCTTGAGATGGTGCCGCACCAGATTGCCGCCGAACTGACCGCAGAACTCACGCAATGTGCAACCATTGGCATTGGTGCAGGCAACGGCACCGCCGGCCAGGTACTGGTGTTGCACGACATGCTAGGCATGAACCTGGGCAAGATGCCCAAGTTTGTACGCAACTTCATGCAAGACGCAGGCTCCGTGCGCGGTGCCATGGAGGCCTATGTGGCCGCCGTCAAGAACAGCAGTTTCCCGGATAACGCCGTTCACGCCTGGTGATGTGGCTCTCCCCCCGTGCACCTGGTGCCTCCCCCTACAGGGGCGATACCAGCCGTCTGGCAAAGCCAGTCCGACGGTATCCCTGAGTTGAACTACCCGTTTATGCCATGAAGCTCATACACACGCTCGCTCAACTTCAGTCCACCTTGAGCGTATATCGCCACCCCGCCGTAGTGCCCACGATGGGCAATCTGCACGCCGGACACATTGCACTGGTGCACGCCGCTAAGCCCTTGGGCGACGTGACCGTTGCCACCATCTTCGTGAACCGCCTGCAGTTCGGCCCCAAAGAAGATTTCGCCACCTATCCGCGTACGCTGGAAGCTGACTGTGCTCAGTTAGATGCGGCTGGTTGCGACATTGTGTTTGCGCCTTCAGAGAAGGAGTTGTATCCCGAGGCGCAAAGCTTTTTGATTCAGCCGCCACCCGAGTTGGCCGACATTCTGGAAGGCGAATTCCGACCCGGCTTCTTCACCGGGGTGGCAACCATTGTGATGAAGCTCTTGAGTTGCACACAGGCGCGCACCGCCGTGTTTGGCAAGAAGGATTACCAACAACTGATGGTGATCCGACAGATGGTCAAGCAGTTCAACATGCCGATTGACATCGTGGGTCTGGACACCTTGCGCGCCGAAGATGGTCTGGCCATGTCTTCGCGCAACGGCTATCTGAGTGCCACGGAGCGTAAAGAGGCAGTATTGCTGTCGCACACACTGCAGACCCTGGCCGATTCCATTCGTGGTGGTCGCAGTAACTATGCCGAACTGGAAGCGGAAGCTATGGCATTGTTAAGCCTTGCAGGCTGGAAACCCGATTACGTGGTGGCGCGGCGCCGTGCAGATTTGCAGGTGCCCCAGACCGGCGATGCGCTGGTGGTGCTGGCTGCTGCCAAACTGGGTACGACGCGGCTGATTGACAACCTGGAAGTTTGAAAGCTAGTTAACGCGCAGACCTTGCGTGCGGCGGGTGGCGTGACTCGCGTTCTTCGGCCCTGCTCGCGGGCGCCTGCTTCTGGTTTGCCGACACCTTTGCATTAACACCACTGTTTGGACGCACCCTGTGTGGCAACCGCAAATGGGGGCCTGCGCCCGCGAGTCCCACCACCCGCCTTGAAGTAACGTTTGTGGTTTTCTGCTGAACGCCGGACACTGCTCTGGGCAGGCGGATCGGGTGTCCCTTCGCAAGCCCCCATTCGCGGTTGCCACAGACAAGGCGCGCCAGCAACGGCGTTAACAAAGGAATACAGGCGCACCAGAAGCAGACGCCCGCGAGCAGGGCTGGAGAAGGGATACCCGATCCGCCTGCCGACCACACAAGCAGGCAAAAAAGTACTTACAAGAACCGATCCAGAATCTTCTTGCTAGCCGTATTCAGCGCAAACTGATCCCGAACCAGATATTGAATGCCATGGTTGTCGGCAATCAACAAAGCGTTGTCCTTGCCGATGCGGCGAATATCCTCATCACCACGCAACACAAATTCCGTGCGCCCCCGGTCAGTCTCCACCGTCCAGGTACACGGTGTGGAAAAGCTGGACACGGTGACGATCTGCGCAATCACCGGCATGAACTCGCGCGCCGCCAATTCCTGTCGAATCAGACTTTGCGCTGGCTCGTCCAGATCGGCCAACTGATCCACCCATCCCACCTCTTCGCTGTCGGTGTTCACGATCGAAATACCCACCTCAGGCGCTTGAATCGGAAAGGCACGCACTGGCACCACCGACTCGAAACGCACCCCGCTTTCGGTGGTCAGAATCAGCTTGCCAAAAGCATTGCGCTCCAACGAAAAGTGCGTTTTCTCAGTAGTCATCGGGGCGCTCATGGGGTTACTCAGGGGCGTGTTCATTATTCGCCCTCCTTCTCGGCGTTGTCTGAAGCCAGACTGGCGTCCATGTCCACATCCATGTTGCGCGCCTGCGCCTGGTACAAATTGAAATAAGCACCTTCCTGCGCCATCAGCACATCGTGCGTGCCCTCCTCCACCACACGGCCGCGATCGAGCACCACCAGGCGGTCGGCGCGGTGCAAAGTGGATAGGCGGTGGGCGATGGCGATGGTGGTGCGGCCTTGCACCAGGTTCTCCAGCGCCTTTTGAATTTCCTTCTCGGTCTCGGAATCCACCGACGAAGTGGCCTCATCCAGGATCAGGATGCGCGGGTCGATCAAGAGTGCACGGGCTATCGAGATGCGCTGACGCTCACCGCCCGAAAGACCCTGGCCACGCTCGCCAACCATCGAGTCATATCCCTGTGGCAGGCGCAGGATGAACTCGTGCGCGTGGGCAGCACGGGCCGAGGCAATGATCTCTTCGCGCGTGGCGTCCGGCTTGCCGTAGGCAATGTTCTCGGCAATGGTGCCGAAGAACAGGAAAGGCTCCTGCAGCACCAGGCCAATGTTCTGGCGGAAGTCGGCAATCGCATAAGAACGTATGTCCACGCCATCGACCAGAATCGCGCCCTCTGACACATCGTAAAAGCGGCAGATCAGATTCACCAACGTGCTCTTGCCCGAGCCGCTGTGACCCACCAGGCCGATCATCTCGCCCGGCTTAATGTTGAGGGTGATGCCCTTGTTAACCTCGCGATTGCCGTAGCGGAAGCCTACATCGCGCACCTCAATGCGCCCTTCGACCTTGCCCACATGCACCGGGGCTACCGGCTCGGGCACGCTGGAGACATGGTCAAGGATGTCAAAGATGCGCTTGGCGGCCGAGGCCGATTTTTGCGTCACCGAGACAATGCGGCTCATCGAATCCAGGCGACCATAAAAGCGGCCGATGTAGGCAATCGCCGCCAGCAACATACCGACGGTGATCTCGCCCTTGGACACCTGCCAGATACCAAAACCCCAGACCACCAGCAGGCCAATCTCTGTCAGCAGTGAAACGCTGGGTGAGAACAGCGACCAGATTTTATTGATGCGGTCATTGACGATCAGGTTATGGCGATTGGCCTCGCGGAAGCGTTTGGCTTCGCGTTGCTCCTGGGCAAAGGCCTTTACCACGCGAATACCGGGAATGGTGTCGGCCAACACATTGGTCACCTCACCCCAGACCCGGTCGATCTTTTCAAATCCGGTGCGCAGGCGGTAGCGCACGAAGTGAATCATCCAGCCGATAAAGGGTAGCGGCACCAACGTGATCAGCGCCAGATACGGGTTCATGGAAAAAAGGATGACCGCCGTCATCACAATCATCACCACGTCGCTGGCAAAGTCAGTCAGATGCAGCGACAGGTAAACCGCAATGCGGTCACTTTCGCTGCCTACGCGCGAGAGCAGATCGCCGGTGCGCTTGCCGCCGAAGTACTCCAGGGAGAGGCGCAGCAAATGCTCGTAGGTAGTGGTGCGCAGGTCCGCCGCAATGCGCTCGGAGGCCAAAGCCAGAATGTAGGTTTTGGCCCAGCTCAAGCCCCAGGCCAAAATGCCCGAGCCCAACAGGCCGGAGAGATACCAGGCGATGGTGCTGGGTTCAATGTGCTGGCCGTTCTGAAACGGAATCAGCACCTTGTCCACCAGCGGAATAGTCAGATAAGGTGGCACTTGGCTGGCGGCGGTGCCCAGCAACATCAGGAAGAAGCCCAGCAGCAATTGCCCCTTGTAGGGCCCGGCAAAACGCCAGAGGCGAAACAGCGTCCAGGTGGACGGCGGCGTGTGGACCACCTTGGTACAGATGGGGCACTCTTCCTGATCAGGCTCCAGCGGCGCTTTGCAACTGGGGCACACATTCTTCAGCGCCTGTTGCATGGGTTTGCCCGACACCGTGCTTTCCAGTTGCAGACCGAACTGGTCTACCAGCCTGATGGCATGCAGATTTTGACCCAGGGTGAAACGCCAGCTGGCCAGCAGACCGGTGGCGTCCAGTAGCTCCAGATGACCGACGCCGGCGTGGTCATGGTGCTGCAAGGATAGGCCCGCAGAATAGTTCCACTCTCGCCAATCGCTGCTCCTGCCTTCACGGCTAAGCACCCGCTGGTTTGTCACCAGTAGCAAGGCTTTGACGAAGTGCAGTCGCGCATCGAGGTCAACCTCAAGCGCGGCCAAAACGTTTTCTAAGGGGAGCAGATGTGCCTGAACTTCAGAGCGCCAATGGGCGGCAAGTTCGCCGGGCGCTGAGCGGACAAGGGATATTTCAGTGGTCATTACAAGCAAGCAACATGTTTTTTTCGGTTCTTCAGTCTCGCCCATCGGGCTGTCCAACAGCTACGGGGTTGACGATACCACCCTGCAGGGTATAGCCACAGAACCGTCAGCCCCACAGTGAGAGAGAATACACAACGCGGACAGCGCCATGTCGGTGGACTGCCCAAGCCACAAAGTGCCATGCAAGCCAAGATCAATATAGACATTCTTCGGGTTACCCATTTGCGCGGACCCAACATCTGGACCTATAGACCGGTAATTGAGGCATGGGTCGACATCGGTGAATTGGAAAACCACCCCTCCAACACCATCCCCGGCTTCTATGAGCGCCTGACCACCCTGCTACCTGGCCTGATCGAGCATGAATGCAGCCCTGGCGTACGCGGCGGCTTTTTGCAGCGACTGCAGGAAGGCACCTGGGCCGCCCACATTTTGGAACATGTGTGTCTGGAGATGCAAAACATGGCAGGCATGCGCACCGGCTTTGGCAAGGCGCGCAGCACCTCAACACCCGGCATATACAAAATTGCCTTTCGCACCCGGCATGAAGCAGTAGGCCGCGCCGCACTGGCAGCAGGGCGTGAACTGTTGCTGAGTGCCATTCAGGACACTCCGTTTGACTTGGCCAAGACGGTGGAAGACCTGACAGAAATGGTCGATGACCTGTGCCTGGGTCCGAGCACCGCGCATATCGTGGATGCCGCCACTGCACGCCGCATTCCCAACATTCGCCTCACCAGCGGCAACCTGGTGCAATTGGGTTATGGCAAGGCGCAACGCCGCATCTGGACGGCCGAGACCGATCAGACCTCAGCCATTGCCGAAGAAATTGCCAGCGACAAAGACCTGACCAAGGCCCTGCTCAAGTCCTGCGGAGTGCCGGTGCCAGAAGGCGATCTCGTGCGCAACGCGGACGCCGCCTGGGAATCTGCGCAGGAAGTGGGAGTGCCGGTCGTGCTCAAACCCTACGACGGCAACCATGGCCGAGGTGTCTCGCTGGACCTGCGCACCGAGACCGACGTGCGCGCAGCATACGATCTGGCCTTTCGCAAAGGCGACGGCAGCGCGGTGATCGTGGAGAAGTACATCCCCGGCAACGAGCATCGCCTGCTGATTGTGGGCAAGAAAATGGTGGCCGCTGCGGCCGGTGAATCGTTGTGGATCGCCTGCGATGGCATTCACAACATCGACCAATTGGCCGACCTGCAAATCAACATCGATCCACGCCGTGGAACCGGCGAAGACTTTCCCCTCAACGCGCTGGTACCCAGCCAGAGCGGCGAAATCATTCTGGAACTGGAGCGCGCTGGCTTAAAGCCGGAGTCGGTGCCAGAAGCTGGCCGCAAGGTGCTCATTCAGCGAAACGGCAACGTCCAATTCGATGTCACAGACCAGGTACATCCCAGCATCGCAGCGGCCGCGGCACTGGCAGCCCGTGTCGTGGGACTGGACATCGCCGGTGTTGACATGGTGATGGAAGACGTTACCAAGCCCCTCTCAAGCCAACTCGGTGCCGTGATCGAAGTGAATGCCAGCCCTGGCTTGCTGGCCCATATCAAGCCGTCCAATGGCCATGGGCAACCGGTGGGGCGCGCCATCATTGACCATTTGTTTAGCGAAGGCAACGACGGTCGCATCCCCATCGTGGGCATCACCGGAACCCTGCACACGGGACGCATTGCGCGCCTGGTCGCGTGGCTGGTGCATATCAGCGGCAAGCATGTGGGACTTGCCTGCAGCGAAGGCCTGTACCTTGACGGGCGCCAGATTGATGCCGCCGATTGCGCCCACTGGGACGCCGGTCAACGCGTGTTGATCAACCGTTCGGTGCAAGCAGCGGTATTCGAAAACCCGGGCACCGTGATTTTGGGCGAGGGCCTGCCCTACGATAAATGCACGGTTGGCGTTGTCACTGACGTGAATTGGCACGAGGGCCTAAAGCACTACGACATTCTGGATGACGAGCAAAACTACAAAGTCGCGCGCACCCAGGTGGACGTGGTGTTACCCAGCGGAACCGCAGTGCTTAACGCCGATGATCACCAGGCAGTCGAGATGGCTGAGCTGTGCGACGGCAAGGTTATTTTTTACGGCTTGAACGCCGATCAGCCGGCCATTGCTGCGCACCGGGAGGCCGGCGAACGCGTGGTGGTGCTTCAAGGCGATGCAATTGTGCTGGCGCAAGGTGCGCAGATTGCTGCCCGCTTGCCCCTTTCCAGCCTGAATCCGTCCAAGGCCTCCAAGCCAGAAATGGTGATGGCCGCCGTGGCCGCCGCCTGGGCGTTGAACATCCCGGTAGAGCTGATTAGCGCCGGACTGCGTACCTTCGAGTCCGCCCCCAAGAAAACCCCTTACTGAGCACGCCATGGAAGTCACCCGCATACGCGCCCTGCGCGGCCCCAATCTCTGGAGCCACCATACGGCCATTCAATCCATCGTGTCATGCACTCCGCCCGAGCATTCCATCGCCAGCCTGCAAGGATTTGAAGCCCGCTTGCGTGAGCGTTTCCCGGAACTAGGCTCGCTGCAGCCCAACGGTCATGACGACACGGTTTGCATGGCCCATGTCATGGAACTGGTAGCCCTGGGGCTGCAGGCACAGGCCGGCTGCCCGGTGACCTTCAGTTGCACCACGCCAACCCTGGATGCCCATGTGTACCAGGTGGTGGTGGAATACAGCGAAGAAGCCGTGGGTCGCAAGGCGCTGGAAATGGCGCAGGCCGTTTGCGAGGCTGCGATGAACGATACCGCTTTTGATCTGGTGGCTGCACTGACGGAGTTGCGCGATCTGGATGAAGACGTACGCCTGGGGCCCAGCACCGGCTGCATCGTGGATGCAGCCGTAGCACGCGGCATTCCATTTAGTCGCATGACCGAGGGCAGCATGGTGCGCTTTGGCTGGGGCAGCCAGCAACGCCGGATTCAGGCAGCGGAGATTGACTCCACCAGCGCCATTTCTGAAGCCATTGCCCAGGACAAGCAACTCACCAAGCGCCTGTTGGCCGCCGCCGGTGTGCCGGTGCCCGCCGGTCGCGAAGTCAGCGATGCCGATGACGCCTGGAAAGCCGCCTGCGAAATTGGCTTGCCCGTGGTGGTCAAGCCGTTGGACGGCAATCAGGGCAAGGGAGTCACCGTCAACATCACCAGCGAAGAACAACTGCGCAAGGCCTATGAAGTGGCCACCACTTTCCGCGATAGCATTCTGGTGGAACGCTACATGCCCGGCAACGACTTCCGCTTGCTGGTGGTCGGTGACAAACTGGTGGCTGCTGCTCGGCGTGACCCTCCCAAGGTGGTGGGGGATGGCGTCAGCACCATTGCGCAACTGGTAGAGCAGGTCAACAAGGACCCGCGCCGCGGCTCAGGCCACTCGACCTCACTCACCAAAATTCGCTTCGACGATATTGCCAAGGAAACCCTGGCAAACCAGGGTTTCACTGCCGAATCCGTGCTGCAGAAGGGCAAGCGCGTCAATTTGCGCAACAATGCCAACCTGTCCACCGGCGGCTCAGCCACCGATGTAACCGACGACGTGCACCCGGACGTGGCCGCCCGCGCCATCGCTGCAGCCCACATGGTGGGCCTGGATATATGCGGCGTGGACGTGGTCAGCGACAGCATTCTGCGACCGCTCGAAGAGCAAGGCGGCGGCATGGTGGAAGTCAACGCAGCACCCGGCCTGCGCATGCACTTGGCACCGTCGTTTGGCAAGGGTCGCCCGGTGGGCGAAGCCATCATTTCCATGCTGTTCAAGAATGGGCAGAACGGTCGCATCCCGCTGGTGGCTGTGACCGGCACCAACGGCAAAACTACCACGGTTCGACTGATTTCGCACCTGCTCAAGACCAAGGGTCTGCGTGTTGGCATGACCAATACCGACGGCGTGTATGTCGATGGCCAGTGCATTGACACCGGTGACTGCAGCGGCCCAAAGAGCGCACGCAGTGTGCTGCTGCACCCGGACGTGGATGCGGCCGTGCTGGAAACTGCTCGCGGTGGTGTGCTGCGCGAGGGCCTGGCCTTTGACCGCTGCGATGTAGCAGTCGTCACCAATGTGGGCAGCGGTGACCATTTGGGCCTCAACTACATCACCACGGTGCAAGACCTTGCGGTGCTCAAGCGCGTCATCGTGCAAAACGTTTCTGCCACCGGTGTGGCGGTGCTCAACGCTGCCGACCCCAACGTCGCCTCCATGGCCAACAAGACCAAGGGCGCAGTGACCTTTTTCGCCCAGGATCGGCACCATCCGGTCATGGCCACGCACCGTGCACAAGGCCATGCCGTGGTCTATGTCGAAGAAGGCAATCTGGTCGCAGCCCAAGGCGAATTCAAGCACCACATCCCTTTGAGCAGAATACCGGTGACCCATGGTGGAGCCATTGGCTTCCAGGTGGAAAACGCCATGGCATCGGTGGCCGCCGCGTGGGCCTTGAAAGTTGACTGGCTGACGATTGAGGAGGGATTGGCGTCTTTCTCCAACGACAGCGACAACGCCGCCGGCCGCTTTAACCTGTTCAATTACCGCGGTGCCACGGTGATAGCCGACTATGGCCACAACCCCGACGCCATGGCCGCCCTGGTGCAGGCCGTGGAGGCCATGCCGGCTAGTCGGCGCAGCGTGGTTATCAGCGGTGCTGGTGACCGGCGGGATCAGGACATTCGGCAGCAGACCGAAATTCTTGGTGCAGCCTTCGACGAAGTGGTGTTGTTTGAAGACCAATGCCAGCGCGGGCGCAAGGATGGCGAGGTTATTGCCCTGTTGCGTGAAGGCCTGAAGGGGGCCAAACGCACCACAGAATCCTCAGAAATCTACGGCGAGTTTCTGGCCATAGACACCGCGATGGACAAGCTTAAAGAAGGCGAACTGTGCCTGATTCTGGTGGACCAGGTGGAAGAAGCCCTGGCACACATCGCTGCCAAGGTGAAGAAGGCTTAGGTTCGCGGCACTTCGGTGCCAGGATCACGCCCCATCAACCGGGCTACGGCCTGGGCTGGTTGTATGCGGCCATCGAGCAAGTCCACTACACATTCGGTGATGGGCATGTCCACATCCAGGCTGCGTGAACGCTGCAACACCGTTTGCGCGCAGTACACACCTTCAGCGACATGGCCCAATTCCGCAACCGCTTGGTGCAGGGTTTTACCTTGTGCAAGAGCCAGCCCCACTCTGCGATTGCGCGACAGGTCACCGGTCGCGGTTAGCACCAGATCACCCAAGCCGCTCAGACCCATAAAAGTCTCGGCTTTGGCATCGAGCGCTACACCCAGTCGGGTAATTTCTGTGAGCCCCCGGGTGATCAGAGCGGCACGGGCATTCAAGCCCAGTTGCAGGCCATCGCAAAGTCCGGTCGCAATGGCCAACACGTTCTTGACGGCACCGCCGACTTCGACACCCACCACGTCGTCATTGGCATACACGCGCAAGCTGCTGCTGTGAAAAGCCTCGACCATGGCCTCGCGCACATTGGCAAAGGCACTGGCTGCTACCAAAGCGGTTGGTTTTCCCAAGGCCACTTCCTGCGCAAAGCTGGGGCCACTCAGCACCCCGGCCTGCAAAGCGGGCGCGACCTGCGCCTGCACTTCGTGGCCCAGCAAGCCAAAGTTATCGTCTCGCTCGGCCTCAAAGCCTTTGCATAGCCATACCACCGGGGCCTGCATGCCACGCAGTTGCACCAGCATCTCGCGCAGTCCAGCCATGGGCGAGGCCACCACCAATAAATCCTGCTGCGCAAGCTGGGCTGCCAAAGACAACAAACTGCCACTGACAATTTGCAGACCTGCCGGCAGTGCGATACCTGGCAGGTAACGGCTATTGCAACGTACATACTGAAGTTCTGCCGCCTGTGCGCTGTCGCGTGCCCAAAGAGTAACGCTGTGCCGCTCAGGCACGCTGGCGGCACTCAGTGCCAAAGCGGTTCCCCAGGCCCCTGCTCCGAGCACAAATATCTTCATGAAAGACCTCTAGACCTGCGGGGCAAGCCGCATGTCAACGGGTTTACTGCGTCAGGGTGCCGTCCGGCGCACCAGCCGCTTCGGCGCGCTGTTGCTCGTACATGGCCTGGAAGTTGATTTCCGACAGGTGCACGGGCGGGAAGCCAGCGCGCTGCACCAGATCAGCGACGTTACCGCGCAGGTAGGGGTAGACGATTTGCGGGCAAGCGATGCCCATGATCTGTCCGAGTTGCTCATCTTCGAGGTTGCGGATTTCAAAAATTCCGGCCTGCTTGGCTTCCACCAAAAACACCGTTTTGTCATTGATCTTGGTATGCACAGTAGCCGTTACGCTCACTTCATAAATGCCCTCGGCCACCGGAGATGCTGCTACGCCCAACTGGATGTCCACCGAAGGTTGCTCCTGCTCCAGCAGGATCGCAGGCGAATTGGGTTGCTCCAGAGAGGCCTCTTTGAGGTACACGCGCTGGATCTGAAATACAGGTTCTTGGTCTGCCATGGGAAACTCTTTCAAAGTAAAACAAAGCCCGCAAAGGAAAAAGCTGCGGGCTGGAAAAAAGGCTTTCGGGCGAGATTATCTCAGGCCGCGTTGAGCAAAGGCAGCAGGCCGCCTTTACCGTCCAAAGCGACCAGATCGTCACAGCCGCCGACATGGGTTTCACCAATAAAAATCTGGGGTACGGTGCGACGCCCGGTTAGTTCCATCATCTTCATGCGTTCTTGTGGATTGGCATCAACCCGGATTTCTTCAATGCTTGAAACGCCCTTGGACAACAAAAGGCGTTTAGCCTGCACGCAATAGGGGCAGACTGCGGTGGTGTACATCTTGACGGCTTGCATAGAGTTTCCTTCTGACAGGGGAAATATCAGGACTTGTCAACCGGCAGGTTGGCAGCGCGCCACGCCGCCAGACCGCCGCCCAGGCTTTGTGCCTGCTCGTAACCCAACTTTTTGGCAATAGCCAGTGCGCGGCCGGAGCGGGCACCGCTTTGGCACACCAGAATCAGCGGCAAGGTCTTGTTCTTCACCGAAGTTGCCAACTTGGCTTCCAGTTCCCCCAAAGGAATGTTCTTGGCGCCTGTGACATGGCCGGCGGCAAACTCATTGACTTCGCAAACATCCACCACAACAGCTTTTTCGCGGTTAATCAGTTGCACCGCAGCTGCGGGTGTGAGCCCGGCAGTGGCTGCGCCCTGCACGACGGGCCACAACAGCATGCCGCCTGCGACCAGGGCGATGGAGATCAACATCCAGTTATTAACGATAAAGCTCATAAATTTCTACTTTGTTCCTAGTTCGTACTCTCGCAAAGGCGAAAGACTTAGCCTGACATTTTAGAATGGAGGGCCGGTCCTTGTTGTGGTCCGGCTATTCATCCCCGATTTGAGTCCCATCACCATGCACAAACTCGTTCTTGTTCGCCACGGCGAATCCACCTGGAATCTGGAAAACCGCTTTACCGGCTGGACCGACGTGGACCTGACCCCCACTGGTGTTGAACAGGCAAAAAATGCCGGCCGGTTGCTCAAGGCCGAGGGCTATGAATTCGACCTGGCCTACACCAGCGTGCTGAAACGGGCCACTCGCACACTCTGGCATTGCCTGGACGAGATGGATCGCACCTGGCTGCCGGTAGTGCACTCCTGGCGGCTTAATGAGCGCCACTATGGTGCGCTGCAGGGTCTGAACAAAGCCGATATGGCCAAGCAATACGGCGAAGCCCAAGTGCTGGTGTGGCGCCGCAGCTATGACACACCGCCCCCTTCGCTGGAAGCGACCGACCCACGTTGCGAACGCTCCGATCTGCGCTACGCCAAACTTCAGCCTGATCAGGTGCCGCTGACCGAATGCCTGAAAGACACCGTGGAGCGTGTCATGCCCTTCTGGAATGAGTCAGTAGCGCCGGCCATAAAGGCGGGCAAAAAAATTGTGATTGCCGCCCACGGCAACTCCATTCGCGCACTGGTGAAGTATCTGGACAATATTGCCGACGACGCTATCGTCGGAGTCAATATCCCCAACGGTATTCCGCTGGTTTATGAATTGGATGATGCGCTAAAGCCAATTCGCAACTACTACCTGGGTGACGCTGAAGCCGCTGCCAAAGCCGCTGCTGCCGTGGCATCGCAAGGTAAAGCTTAAGCAAATTAGACCCGGAAAAAGTAGGCTGCTAGTTCCTCTTGCCACCTGTAGGCTGCCGCGGTGTATATTGAGATAAGACAGGAATATTTATGGGCCAAAAATTGAAAATTACCGGGTGGATTGCAGTGGGTGCGCTGGCGGGCGCACTGACTACGGTTTCGCTGCAGACCGTGGCACGCAGTGCACTTGCACCCCTGCCGCTTGAAGAGTTGCAGCAACTCGCGGCGGTATTCGGCATGATCAAAAGTGATTATGTGGAGCCGGTAGACGAGAAAAAACTGATAACCGATGCCATCTCCGGCATGGTTTCCAGTTTGGACCCGCACTCGCAATTCTTCGACAAGAAGTCCTTCAAGGAATTCAAAGAAGGCACCTCCGGGAAATTTGTGGGTGTGGGCATTGAAATTACCCAGGAAGACGGACTGGTCAAGGTGGTTTCACCTATTGAAGGCTCACCCGCCTTCCGTGCCGGTCTAAAACCGAACGACCTGATCACCAAGATTGATGAAACTGCCGTCAAGGGCCTGACACTGAACGAAGCCGTCAAGCGCATGCGCGGCGAGCCTGCTACCAAGGTGCTACTGACGATCTACCGCAAGGACGAGAACCGAACCTTCCCGGTGACCATCATCCGCGAGGAAATAAAACAGCAGTCGGTGCGCGGCAAGCTGATCGAGCCGGGCTACGCGTGGGTGCGCCTGAACCAGTTTCAGGAACGTACCGTGGATGACTTCGTTAAGAAGGTCAATGAGATCTATCACCAGGACCCCAACATCAAAGGCTTTGTATTGGACCTGCGTAACGATCCGGGCGGTTTGCTAAACGCGGCCGTTGCTATTTCATCCGCATTCTTGCCATCCGACGTGACCGTGGTATCAACCAATGGCCAGACTGCAGAGAGCAAGCAAACACTGAAAGCCAGTATTGAAGACTTCCGTGGTGTGCCAGGAGCAGAGGCCATCAGCACCCTGCCAAAGGATTTGAAAAAGGTTCCCTTGATCGTGCTGGTGAACGAAGGCTCGGCCTCGGCCAGCGAGATCGTTGCCGGTGCCCTGCAGGACCACAAGCGCGCCACCCTGATGGGCAGCCAGACCTTTGGCAAAGGCTCGGTGCAGACTTTTCGCGCCCTCGGTCCGGATACCGGCTTGAAGATTACGACCTCACGCTATTACACGCCTAGCGGCCGCTCCATTCAGGCCAAAGGTATCGTGCCTGATGTCATGGTCGATGAAACGCTGGAAGGCAGCCCGTATGCGGTGTTGCGCATGCGCGAAGCCGACTATGACAAGCATTTGACCAGTGGCCAAGGCGAAGAAAAGAAAGACCCGGAGCGTGAAAAGCTGCGCGATGAAGCGCTCAAACGCCTGGAAGAAGAGTCGCGCAAGCCACCCAGCGAGCGCAAGCCACCCGAATACGGCTCCGACAAAGATTTCCAGTTGATCCAGGCGATTAACCAGCTCAAGGGCAAACCTGTGCAGGTGAGCAAGACACTGGTCGAGCGCAAGGAAGAAAAGAAGGAAGAGTAGGCCGGCAGCATGCAGGATGACGCACTGCTGCGCTACTCGCGCCACATCCTGCTCGATGACATCGGCATCGAAGGCCAGGAGCGCATCTTGGCCACTCATGCGCTGGTGATCGGAGCGGGTGGTCTGGGCTCCCCGGTTGCCATGTATCTCGCCGCTGCCGGTGTTGGCACAATTACCGTGACCGACCACGACACGGTGGACCTCACCAATTTGCAACGACAGATTGCACACCGCACGGATGCAGTGGGCAGCCCCAAGGTTGAGTCGCTCAAGCGCACTCTGCATGATCTGAATCCATTGGTCCACGTCAACGCGTTGCAAATCCGGGCCGATACCGAATCACTTGACGCATTGGTGCAGCAGGCTGATGTAGTCCTCGACTGCTGCGACAACTTCAAGACCCGTCACGCGGTGAACGCCGCCTGCGTCAAACATGGCAGGCCGCTGGTGTCGGGTGCAGTCATTCAGTTTGATGGCCAAATCAGCGTCTACGACACACGCGTCGCGGATGCGCCCTGCTATGCCTGCACCTTCCCCGCAGAGGCCACATTCGAAGAGGTGCGCTGCTCGACCATGGGCGTGTTTGCACCCTTGGTGGGCATCATCGGCGCCATGCAGGCCGCAGAGGCACTCAAACTGACCATTGGGACCGGACGTAGCCTCAATGGCAGACTCCTTATGCTTGATGGGCGTGCCATGGAATGGAGCGAAATTCGCATGCCACGCAACCATAGTTGCCCTGTGTGTGCTGCGCGTCGCACCGCTATCGATTTGCCGTTAACGGCGACGCGATAAATTTTCCATAGCAATCAGGCTTGCTGTTAGACTTTCGTCAGCGCTTCAAGAAACCATCAGTGGCAACAAATAAACTAGCATCACTTGTCGCATTAGAAGATTTACGCCTTGACGACGCCAGGGCGCTTTTGGGTCGTGACAGCACACTCGCATTACCGGATTCGTCTGAATCCGCTGTTGCCTATCTCCAGTGTGTCGTTGATGGTTTGTGTGAGCTGTCGTTAAAGGATCCACTCACCGGTCTTTCTAACCGCCGCCAATTCCGTAACGTACTGGATCGCACTACCGAGATGGTCGCACGCTCAGGTGAACCGGCCCTTTTACTCATGGTCGACATCGACCACTTCAAACTTGTCAACGACACCCATGGCCATCAGGCTGGTGATCAGGTGTTGCAAGCGGTTGCACAGGCCTTGGCCAAGTGTGTGCGCCCCATGGATACGGTGGCGCGCTACGGTGGCGAGGAATTCGCAGTCGTTCTACCCAACTGCCATACCTTTTTCGGTGAAACCGTCGCAGAACGGATTCGCCAGACTATCCAGGACATGCCAGTAAGAGTTCCCTCTGGAAAGGTGCTGAATATTACGGTGAGCGTTGGCGGCGCATACGCCCCTGAATGGGTGCGCTCGACAGCCGCTTTGTGGACCGAGCGTGCAGATGTGCAGTTGTATCGCGCCAAAAAGGAAGGACGCAACCGCATATTTATCGATACGCAGCAGGAAATTTTTGTCAGTGCCGAAGAAAAAAATATGTTGTTCGGACATTTGGCGCTGGGTGAACCGGCTTGGATTGAGTCTGCAACGGGTGACGCCACGGCGACCGTTGCAGGACAGAGGGTTAATTGATGTCAGATGTAGTAAATCCACCCGCTGGAGCCAACCCGGCGCTTGAGGTTCCGCTCAAGCCATTAGGCAAGGTCGTGGCGGTCACCAGCGGCAAGGGAGGCGTAGGCAAAACCTTTGTGTCGGCCAATCTGGCAGCCGCTCTGGCCAAGCGCGGCTTGCGGGTACTGGTGCTCGATGCGGACCTCGGTCTGGCCAACCTGGACGTGGTGCTCAATTTGTATCCCAAGGTTACCCTGCACGATGTGTTCCAGGGGAAGGCCAAGTTGGAGGAGGCAATCGTCCGCGCGCCCGGTGGTTTCTCGGTCCTGCTGGCAGGTTCGGGCATGGTGGAGTACTCGCGCCTGACGCCCGAGGTACGAAACGAATTCCTCAACATCATGTCTGGCTTGGTGCCGCATTTTGATATCGTGCTGCTGGATACCGGAGCCGGCATTTCCGATGTCGTGCTTTTTGCGGTGTCGCTGGCGTCAGAGGTCATTGTGGTAGCCACGCCGGAACCGACTTCTCTAACCGATGCCTACGCCACCATCAAAGTGTTGGTGGGGCAACAAAAACGCCAGACCATCCGGATGGTGATCAATCAGACGGCACGTCTGGGCGACGGTCGCGCTATCACGGTTCAGTTGCAGCAAGTATTGGATCGTTTTGTGACCACTGAGCCTGGGCGCCCCATTAAACTGGTTCATATGGGCGATATCCCGGCAGACACCGCAGTGCGCCAGGCAATCATGCGTCGGCAATTGCTGGTGCAGACGGCGCCCGGCTGCCCGGCTTCCCTCGCCATTACCCAACTCGCCCAAAAAATCCAGGAAACTGTCATCCCTAGAATCTAGGCGCTGACAATCCAGCCTTCCAGACTGTCCATGTCCGGAGGCAAGCCGTAAAGCGGGGCGCCTGCAGCATGCTGTTGCTGCGCCCAGGCAGCCTGCATCAGGCACAGCGTCGCATCCAGACTGTCGCCGCTCGCGTCTGCCACCAGGGCATCGTGCTGGGCATGGCTCAATTTCAAACGCAGACCCAGCCGCGTCTGACCCAGTTCCAATGCCATCAGCAAATCTTTGCGCGCAATAAGCCGCTCTGGCGTCTGCTTGGCTTTGTCATCGCTTTTGTAACTGCGTTGTCCCAGCACCTCACGCGCCAGAAGGCCAGGATAGGCCTCCAGAGCTACCCGTGCTGTCGCATCCTGCGGTGGCTGCAGACCGGGCAGGTAAGCGCCAATGCCAAGCAAACGTGGCACGCCCGCGTGGAGCATAAAGGCCACAGGAGGGTTGACCCATTTCATGGAAGGGCTGCTCTTCGCAGGCCTATCCGTGGCGCGGTGAGCAAATTTCCCGCCAATCGGACGGGCATCACAAAATGCAGCGAACTGTTCGCGTATCTCGGCACGGCTTAAACGTATGTAATGGGCGATGCAAGACCTCCAGTCGGTCGGCCAACCCAACGTCTCAACCAACTCACGCGGTAGCCCAAAAGGTAAATCGAATGCCCCCGTCCATGCGGGTTGGTGCGACAGGGACGCGGAAAACGCGTCCAATGTCTCTGCACGTTCCAGTCGTTGCAGTTGCACGCGCCCGCCTTGCACTTTTCCCCAGGCCAACACAATCGGCTTGCGCTTGGCTGGACTGCTGGAAAAATCACAACCCAACAACTGTGTCATGCGCACACCCACTGCATGTGTCTTAGCCCAATGCGAGCGCGGCCACGCCCAAGCAGATACATACGGCACCACATAGGCGTGCCAGGCGATCGCCCTCGCCTAGCAAGTGGCCACCCAGCAGTGCAGCAAACAACATGGACACTTCGCGCGCAGGTGCCACGTGACTCAAGGGAGCAATTTGCAGTGCATACAAGACCATAACGTAGGACACCGGGCTGACCGCTCCGACCAACAGAGCGTATTTCCACTGGCGTTGCCAATGTTGTTTTGCCATGCCTAAGTCTTGTAATACTGGCGGCACCATCAGCAAGGTCTGCACGCTACAGGCAACGTAGAACGCCAATATGGGCGACATAAGCAGCACTTTGACGGAATAGCCATCGACCAGGGTGTAACTGGCAATCGTCAGACCAGTCAGGACGCCGTACTGCACACCCTTGTGAATACGCTCGCGCTGTTCATCGGTCCGCAATTTGCTCCAAATTCCAGGGCCACCGGCAATCAAAAAAACGCCAAATGCCACTGCGCCGATACCAGCAAATCCGAGCGCAGATATGTGCTCTCCGAACAGCGCAATAGCAACCATGGAGGAGATTAAGGGACCGGAGCCACGCGCCAAAGGATAGACCACCGTCAGATCCGACTTGCGGTAGCCGCGCAGAAGCACGACAAAGTACAGCACGTGAATCACACCGCTGGCTGCGGCGCATGCCCATTCAGCAAAACCCCAAGTGCCAAGTTGTTGCCAGCCCAGATAAACGCCCAAGGGAGCCCAGACCAGCACGGTAAATAGCGATATAAAAAAGGCAAAGCGGACATCGCCATCGGCCTTCTTGGCCGCGATATTCCATACCGCGTGAATCAGGCCCGCCAGAACGACCAGGACCAGGGCCGTGACGGGCATTTAGGATTTAGCGCTACAGGTCATGAAGGATGTTTTGCCGCCGGGCCGCCCCAAGGCAAAACGCGCCCCCTTGGGGGGCCGCGACCCACACGAAGTGGGGAAGCGTGGGGGCAGCGTTTGAGCGCCGGGCCGCCCCAAGGCAAAACGCGCCCTCTTGGGGGGCAGCGACCCACACGAAGTGGGGAAGCGTGGGGGCAGCGACCCGCGCAGCGGCGGAGCGTGGGGGCAACATTTCAAGCCCGACCGATGATGGAAGCGGTGGCCATCAGTTCTTCGAGCAGCGCCAGTGAAACTTTGCCAGACACTGAGTAGGGGTCGAGTTCAGCCTTTTCAGCGTACTTCAGCAGAATGCTGGTGTTGACCTTTGACATATTGACCTGGCCCATGGTCCAGCCGCCAAAGCGGCGTTCGGAAATTTCTTCGTAGTGCAACAGCACGACATCCTTGTGGCGCTGATCTTTTTGGATATGGCCATACAAATCGCTGACCGCATTACGTCCGCCTTCGATGGCCTGCAAAAAAATACCACCCCCGTAACACAGGATGCCGGTGATACCGCTAATGGGATTGAAATGGCGGCACTCCCCAAGAATATCGTCCACCGCACTGCAGGAAGGATCAATCGCACGACTGGCATACAACAAACGGACCAACATGACTTAGCCTTTCCGGGGAATCAGGGACAAAAACTCGCGTCGCAAATTGGCGTCCTTTAAAAAGGCCCCGCGCATAACCGAGTTAATCATCTTGCTATTCATGTCTTTAACGCCCCGCCACGACATGCAGTAGTGGCTGGCTTCCATCACGATAGCCAAGCCGTCGGGCTGCGTTTTCTCCTGGATCAAGTCGGCAAGCTGAACCACTGCCTCTTCCTGAATCTGGGGTCGACCCATGATCCATTCGGCCAGACGCGCGTACTTGGACAATCCAATCACATTGGTGTGTTCGTTGGGCATCACACCAATCCAAATCTGGCCAATCACCGGACAAAAATGGTGACTGCACGCGCTGCGCACGGTGATGGGGCCAACAATCATCAATTCGTTGAGATGCTCTGCGTTGGGAAACTCGGTGATGGTCGGAGCGGCTACATAGCGGCCTTTAAAAACCTCCTGGACATACATCTTGGC
This sequence comes from uncultured beta proteobacterium, assembly GCA_903876045.1. Taxonomy (GTDB): domain Bacteria; phylum Pseudomonadota; class Gammaproteobacteria; order Burkholderiales; family Burkholderiaceae_C; genus Allorhodoferax. Next base: position 23,533 of record CAIQYP010000535.1, read on the forward strand.
CACGCGGCGCGCCGTATTGTCGGTGTTGTGATCGTTGTCGGTGTCGATTACCAAACTGCTCAGCACACCCTTCATTTTTTCTTCTACTTCGTCTAGTAGCAACTCCAATTCGCCCGGCTCAATAAACTGCGCGATGTTGTCGTTGGCGTTAAAACGCTTGCGCGATGCCTGGATACGTTCACGGATTTTGACGGAAACCGGAGTCCCCTCGTCGGCATCGATTGGGTTCATGCTGCTCTGCATTTTCATTAACATGGAATGATGGTAACAGTCTTTACCCAACAAGGTTATAGGTCGGAATGGCACCGGAGTAGTAAGTTTTGCGCTGCTACTTCAGTAGTCGTTACCACTCAAAAAAAGAGTTAGTCGCATGACGGCATAGGCCAGTCGGTCCTTCAAACGTTGCCACAAGGGACGATGGGTAAACATCGCTTTATCCAATCGCACACTGTGCTGCTGGATGGCTGAATTGAGGGGCGCCAACAGGGCTTGCGCAAAGGTGCCGTCATCCACCACCACATTGGCCTCGCGCGCCAACAACAGACTTAAAGGATCAAGATTGGACGAGCCTACGGTGGCCCACTTGCCGTCGATCACCGCAACCTTGGCGTGCAGAAATCCGGCCTGGTATTCGTAGATTTCCACACCGGCATCCAACAGCGCTCCGTAAAACGGTTTGGCAGCGTGGTACTGCATAAAGAATTCATATCGCCCCTGCAGCAGCAGGCGCACGCGCACTCCGCGCCGCACCGCATGTATGAGGGCTCGGCGCAACTTGATACCCGGCAGAAAATAGGCGTTGGCAATCACGACCTCACTCCTGGCATGTGCAATGGCCTGACGGTACGCGCGCTCGATTCGTTTGCGGTTGCGCAAGTTGTCACGCAGCAGCAGGGTGGCGCGCATGCCAACGGCTGCGGATGCGGGTTCAGTAACTTTCACCGTGGGACTCTGCAAGGGGGCTGCCAGCAATTGTTCGAGCGAGCGACGTACTTCCTGAAACTGGCCCTGCCCCAGTTGCCGTGTGGTTTGCAGCCTGCGCCAGAACTGATCCATGGCGTTGTGCGCATCGGCTACCAGAGGTCCGCGCACTGATACGGCAAAGTCAAATCGCGGAATGGTTTGCACACCATGGTTCAGTTCGATGAAGTCGTCAAGGATATTGATTCCGCCACAAAACGCCAGTTCCTGATCCACCACGCAGAGCTTGCGATGCAGGCGGCGCCAGCGTCCGGGAATAAACAAACCAAAAGAGCCCAAAGGCAAAAACTGTTGCCACTGCACACCACTGCTCTGCAACCGCACGACCCAGCGCGCGGGCATTTGCGGAGTGCCAATGCCATCCACCACCAGATACACCGCTACGCCGCGCAAGGCGGCGCGCTCTAAAGCGCTGACGATGGATTCACCCACCGCATCGTCGTGAAAGATATATGTCTCCAGTCGCACCTCGCGGCGCGCGGCATCCAGAGCCTCGATCAGGGCAGGAAAAAATGCCTGACCGGAGCAGAGGAGTTGCACGCGATGACCTGAGCGCAACGTGGGCATATCAACATTCCTACTGCGTGAGTTCGAATTCGGAAATCAAAGGCAGGTGGTCCGACATGCGCCACCAGGCGCGTCCACTCGGTACTGAATGGGACAACTCGCGCATGCCGCGTACGTATACATGATCGAACTGAACCAGGGGTAAGCGTGCTGGAAAGGTGGGTGTACGTTCTAAGGTGCTGGTGTACAAACCTACCTCAGCCAACGGTTTGGAAAGCAGGGCGCCCCAGTCATTAAAATCACCGGCCACAACCAAGGGTTCATGGGTTGGAATTTCACGGGCAATAAATTGTGCCAATTGCGCGAGCTGGCGCACGCGGCTGGCTCGAATCAGCCCCAGATGCACCACCACCACGTGCACCGTCTTGCCCCGCACAACCACCTCGGAGTGCAGCAGACCACGCTGTTCAAACCGGTGATCCGACATGTCTTCATGCTGATGCGCACGCACCGGCCAGCGCGACAACATGGCATTGCCGTGTTCGCCATGGCGCGTAATGGCATTGGTGCGGTACACCACGTGGTAGCCCTCGGGCGCCAGATAATCGGCCTGCGGTTGCTCCGGCCAGTGATGAAAAAAGGCAGCCTCGCTGTGGTTCATCTTGCGCACTTCCTGAAGGCAAACAATGTCTGCATCAAACTGCGCAACGGCATGAGCGAGGTTGTGAATTTCCAGCCGCCGATTCGGCCCCAGACCCTGCACACCCTTATGGATGTTGTAGGTTGCAACCCGAATGCGCGTCATACAACGCCCCTGCCGGTGAAGGCTGCGGCGAAACGCGGCAGCAGCAAAATAGCCTCTGCATTGGAGGGAGAAAAACACTTTTCTGCCGCCCGAGCATAAGGCAACCATTGGTAAGACGTGTGCTCGCGCGGGCTCAACGTCACCGGGGTGCCTGCTGGCACTTGCAGGCCAAAGACGCGCTCGGTATTCAACACAGTCCCCGGGGCATAGCGGTGCAGCCAACGTGCGTAGATGTCATAGATATTTTCAAGATTCCAGTCCTGAAACCCGGGATACAGGGGTGTTCCCTCCGCGCACTCAATGCCGGTCTCCTCCCACACTTCGCGAATGGCAGTTGCTTCATAGCTGTCGGTCAACACGTCCTTGCTGCCGGTTACCGACTGCCAGAACTCGGTGTCCTGGGTGTCGGCGCGGCGAATCAGCAATACGTCCAGTTCCGGGGTGTAAATCACCACCAGAACGGATTGGGCGATCTTGTAGTTTTTAGTCATAAAAAAAGGGCGCTTAAAAAGCGCCCTTTCATTGTGCACCACCGGAGGACAAACCTCCGTGCGCCACCTTACACCGGTTTATTCACCAGATCGGCATTACGCAAACGGATATGCAACTCACGCAATTGCTTTTCGTCGACCAGGCTAGGGGCCTGTGTCAGCAGGCACTGGGCGCGCTGCGTCTTGGGAAAGGCAATCACGTCGCGGATGGACTCGGCACCAGTCATCATGGTCACGATACGGTCCAAACCAAAGGCCAGTCCGCCATGTGGGGGCGCGCCGTATTGCAAAGCGTCGAGCAGGAAGCCGAACTTGATCTGCGCTTCTTCGGGTGTGATCTTGAGCGCGTCAAACACCTTTTGCTGCACATCAGCACGGTGGATACGAACCGAGCCACCACCCATTTCCCAACCATTCAAAACCATGTCATAGCCCTGCGAAATGCACTTCTCGGGGGCGGTGACCATCCAGTCTTCGTGGCCTTCCTTGGGCGCGGTAAAGGGGTGATGCACGGCGGTGTAGCGGGCATTTTCCTCGTCGTATTCGAACATCGGGAAATCGACCACCCACATCGGACGCCAAGCCGCGGTGAACAGGCCGTTCTTCTTGCCGAACTCGCTGTGGCCGATCTTGATGCGCAAGGCACCGATGGCGTCGTTGACGATCTTCTCTTTGTCTGCGCCAAAGAAGATCAGGTCGCCGTTCTGCGCGCCGCTGCGTGCCAGCACTTCGGCAATGGCTTTGTCGTGCAGGTTTTTAACGATGGGGCTTTGCAGGCCATCGCGACCCTTGGTGATGTCATTCACGCGAATGTAGGCCAGGCCCTTGGCGCCATAGATCTTGACGAACTCGGTGTAGGCGTCGATCTCGCCGCGGCTGATGCCGCCGCCTTCTTTGGAGCCGCCAGGGACGCGCAGGGCCACGACACGGCCGCCCTTCATGGTTGCGGCACCGGAGAAGACCTTGAAGTCCACATCGGCCATCACGTCGGTGACTTCGGAGAATTCGAGGTTCACGCGTAAATCGGGCTTGTCGGAACCATACAGGCGCATGGCGTCCTGGTACGTCATGACCGGGAACTCGCCCAGGTCCACCCCAATGGTATTTTTGAACACCGTGGTGATCATGCCCTGGAACATTTCACGGATGTCTTCTTCGCTCAAGAACGAAGTTTCGATATCGATCTGGGTGAATTCGGGCTGGCGGTCGGCGCGCAAGTCTTCATCGCGGAAGCACTTGGTGATCTGGTAGTAGCGGTCAAAACCGGCCACCATCAGCAACTGCTTGAACAACTGGGGCGATTGCGGCAGGGCAAAGAAATGGCCATCATGCACACGGCTAGGCACCAGGTAATCACGCGCGCCTTCGGGCGTGCTCTTGGTCAGCATGGGGGTTTCGATGTCCACGAAACCATTGGCATCCAGGAACTTGCGCACCTCCATCGCCACGCGGTAGCGCAGCATCAGGTTGTTTTGCATGTAGGGGCGACGCAGGTCCAGCACGCGATGCGTCAGGCGGGTGGTTTCCGACAGGTTGTCGTCATCCAACTGGAAAGGAGGCGTGACAGACGGATTGAGCACCTTGAATTCATGGCAAAGCACTTCGATCTTGCCGCTCTTGAGGTTCTCATTCACGGTGCCTTCGGGGCGTGCACGTACCAGGCCTTTGATCTGCACGCAAAACTCATTGCGCACATCCTCTGCCACCTTGAACATCTCTGCACGGTCTGGGTCGCAGACCACCTGCACATAGCCTTCGCGGTCGCGCAGGTCGACAAAAATCACGCCACCGTGGTCGCGGCGGCGGTTTACCCAGCCGCACAGGGTTACGGTTTGGCCCAACAGGGCATCGGTCACAAGACCGCAATAGTGGGTGCGCATGGCCATCGTTTGCTTTCTAAACACTGCACTGGAGGCAGTTGGTTTCATAAAGGGTTATTTGGGAAGAGTGGGCGGATGTTTCGGAGCATGCAGATGCTCGACGGGCACAACCGAGCCCATTGAAATCACGTAAGTCAGGGCTTCATCCACGCTCATCTCCAACTCAATCACTTCAGAGCGCGGCAGCATCAAAAAGAAACCGCTGGTCGGGTTCGGCGTGGTGGGTACATACACGCTCACCATGTCCGCGCCCAGATGCGTTTGAACTTCGCCGCCGGGCACACCGGTTTGAAAGGCAATAGTCCAGCAACCGGCACGGGGATACTGCACCAACATGGCAGTACGAAAGGCATTGCCGTTGCTGGAAAACAGCGTGTCGGATACCTTCTTGACGCTGTTATAGATGGTCTTGACGATCGGAATGTTGGTAAAAAGGGTGTCCCACTGCCTCAGCCACCAACGGCCCGCAACATTGGCCACCAGGGCGCCTGTGAACAGCAAGGCTGCGGCCACTAGCAGTACACCCAATCCCGGAATATGGTGCAGGCGCTCGATCAGAGGATCCAGATCGGTGGGCGTGACGGCGGCCAGCATGGAAAGCAGACCGAAGAAGACCGAGTCCAGCGTACCCACAAGCCACATCAGCACCCACAGAGTGATGGCCAATGGCAACCAGACCATCAGGCCGGCGAGCAAATATTTCTTAAAGGGCACGGCTGCTCCGATGTAATTGGGAAATCAGGCTTGCGCAGCCGGTTTTGGCGCCGGAGTTGCAGCAGGCGTTGTGGTTTCCACCTTGGCGGAACTTGCTGGCGCATCGCTTGAAACGGCTGCAGTTGCAGGCGCTGCATCCCCCACCGCGGGAGCAACCGCCGGCGTAGGTGCAGCACCTGCGCCTTTAAAGTCGGTGGCGTACCAGCCAGTACCCTTGAGCTGAAAACCTGCGGCCGTCAGCTGTTTTTTGAAGCTTGGCTGTTCGCAAGCCGGGCAATCGGATAGCACGGGGTCGGAGATTTTTTGCAGAACGTCCTTGGCAAACCCGCAGGACTCGCACTTGTAAGCATATATGGGCATGGATTGAGGCTCTGACCGGTGATTGCAAAGCCTTCAATTATAGAGCCGAGCCTAAAAGTGTCGTAGCTTCACCAGAATCTGCATGACCACGGCTCCAAGGGAGAATCCAATAACCAATGCGATCAGCCATTGCAGCATGCGGTTGGTACGCTTTTGCTCCTGCAACAGCTCAAGCGCGAGTTTGTCAGACTGGGGGCTTTCCTTGCCGCGCTTCAGGTAGCTATGTAGCAGCATGGGCAACTCGGGAAGCAACTTGGCATAGTGCGGCGCTTGAGCTTTGAGCTGCTCAAAAAACTTCTGAGGGCCCACCTGTTCCAACATCCACTTTTCCAGAAATGGCTTGGCTGTGGCCCAAAGGTCAAGCTCAGGGTCAAGCTCCCGCCCCAGTCCTTCGATGTTCAGCAAGGTTTTTTGCAGCAGCACCAGTTGCGGCTGAATCTCCACTTGAAAACGGCGCGACATCTGGAACAGACGCATCAGCAGCAAGCCCAGCGAGATTTCCTTCAGCGGTCGGTCGAAATACGGCTCGCACACCGAGCGCACGGCGGCTTCCAACTCGTCCACACGCGTCGAGGTGGGCACCCAACCCGACTCGATGTGCAACTCAGCCACGCGCTTGTAGTCACGCCGGAAAAAGGCTGCGAAATTCTGCGCTAAATACTCCTTGTCGACCTCGGTGAGCGTGCCCACGATGCCGAAATCCAGCGAAATATAGCGTCCGAAAGTTTTGGGATCCAGACTGACCTGAATGTTGCCCGGGTGCATGTCGGCGTGGAAAAATCCGTCGCGAAACACCTGGGTAAAAAAGATCGTTACACCATCGCGCGCCAACTTAGGGATATCGACACCAGCAGAGCGCAAACGCTCGACCTGGCTGATCGGTACACCGTTCATGCGCTCCATGACCAGCACTTCGGTACTGCAAAAGTCCCACAGCATTTCCGGAATCAGCACCAGTTGCAAACCTTCCATATTGCGGCGCAGTTGCGCAGCACTGGAAGCCTCCCGGATCAAATCCAACTCGTCGTGAAGGTACTTATCAAACTCAGCCACCACTTCGCGCGGTTTCAGTCGCTTGCCGTCACTGGACAAACCATCGACCCAACCGGCCATCATGCGCATCAGGCTCAGGTCCTTGTCGATTGCCGACAACATACCTGGGCGCAAGACCTTCACCGCTACGTCACGCTCTCGCCCGCTGCGGTCCTTGATGACCGCAAAATGCACCTGGGCAATCGAAGCGCTGGCAATCGGCTCCTGCTCGAAAGAAACAAAGATATCCGTAAGGGAGCGGCGCAGCGAGCGCTCAATAATCGCCACCGCTTGCGCGGCGGGAAACGGTGGCACACGGTCCTGCAGCCGCGCCAATTCATCGGCAATATCCAGCGGCATAAGGTCGCGCCGGGTGGACAGAACTTGTCCAAATTTGACAAATATCGGCCCCAGACGCTCCAGTGCCTCACGCAGGCGCTGACCACGCGGCTCGTGCCGCCGCCCCACCGATACCACGCGGGCAATCCAGTGCAACCAGGGCTTTTGAAAACTGGAGAGTACCAACTCATCCAGACCGTAACGCAGGACGATCCAGACGATATACAAACCGCGGAACAGCCGACTCATGCAGCGTTGCCGGTATTCGCTTCGGAAGCGGTTTTATCTTTCGCCTTTTGACCCAAAAAATCCCGCAATGCGCCTGAAATCTTGCGCCCGGCTTCGACCAGCATGTGCGAAGGGGCATCACCTACGATCCGTGACAGGTCTTCTTCGACATCCCAACGCACGTTGTCTGCCAACCAGTTGACTTCGGCTGCCAGTTGAACATCGCCTTCGATGCGAACCGGTGGCTTGGTACCTTGAAAAAGACTCTGCACCAGGGCGAACGGAGACTCTTCGGTGAGCACCAGCGTCAAATCGGGTGTGGCACCTTCGTCTGCCAAGTCCAACAGACCTGCAGGTGTGACCAAAAGCTTGAAAGTGAAACTGCGCCACTGGGCCAGCACGACCCTGCCCGACTGGCGCACCAGACGTTGCATGGCCTGGGGTTCCTGCATGAGCACATGGTTGAGCACCAGCACGCACTTGCGGTGGGTCTCGTCAATGGCCCAGGCGGGCGGTGTGGGAACAGGAAGAGATTTGAAAAAGTCTTCCACGAATGAAAAGGGGGACTGTGTTGCCATAAATGAGATTATCCCGCACCTCTATGGCGACCGCGTGTCTTAACTCAGGAACACCGTGGAACCGGCTCCGCCGGGCCACTGGTGTTGCCCCCTGTAAGGGGGAAAGCGGCCACACGCAGTGGGCAAGCCGGGGGGGCCTTATTGCAAGGCTTGCACGCCGGCTACCAGCCAGCCAGCGCCACCACTCTTGGGCTTCGTCATGTTCCAGACTTCACGGAAGGGGCTGGGACCAGCCGAAGGCTCTTCACGAATCATGCCGGAGAACTCTACGCTCGCCATGTATTCGTCGGCCAATTCTTCAATGCCTAACAGGTGCGCTTCGATCATCACCACTTCGGTGCTATTGGGCGTGGCGCCAGTGTGGGCTTCACGCTCGGCCAACTGATTGCGTATCTCACCAAGCATGGAGTCGGTCATCATGGCACGCAAGGCGGGAATGTCGGACCGATCCCAGGCGGCTTGCAAGGTCACGAAATTGCTTTTGGCCGCTCGCAAGAATCCTTCACTATCAAACCCGTCCGGTACACCCCAGCTTTGCGAGCCCATTAGTGCCGAGCCGATCATGGAGCCACCGCCGTCAAGGGGTGTCATACCGCTGCGCTCGAAAGGTCGGGCCGAAGCGTCATTGCCCACGTTCTCGGGGCGATAAGGCTGCGCAACTGGCATGGGAGCGCGACCCGCGCCCTGGAACGCGAACGGACTACCTTGCGCAGTGGCTGCACTGTTGCGGCGACGCATAAACATGCCAATCAGCATCATGACGCCCAAAGCCAGCACGCCAAACATCAGGATTTGGCCAAAGGCCTCGCCCATACCCAGAGAATGGGCAAGCCAAGCCAAGCCCAAACCAGCGGCCAAACCGCCCAGCATGGCGCCCCAAGGGCGGCGCGCAGGCGCCACAGGGGCCGGTGCCGCACCCATCGGGGCCGGCTTGGCCGCATTGTTCACGTTCTGGGTGGGCGCGGCGGGGGTAGCGGGCGGGGTGCTCCGCTGCGTCACGTTGCTGGACTGTTTACCAAAAGACAAACCACCACCCAGACGCTTGGCGGCCTCGGCGTTCACACCGCCCAATGCCATTGCCAACGTCAAAACCACAACAGACCACTTCATGATTGCTCCAAAAAACCTTTAATCAACACTTGATTCCAACATGCAACGCGGCCACGCCGCCGGTGAGGTTGTGGTAGTCCACATGTCCGAAACCACCTTTGTGCATCATGGCCTTTAGCTCCTTTTGGCCGGGGTGCATGCGAATGGACTCGGCCAGATAACGGTAACTGGCATCGTCACCGGCTACCAGCTTGCCCAGGCGCGGCAACACCTTGAAGGAATACCAGTCGTAAGCCTTCTCCAGCGGTGCGGCAACCTTGGAAAACTCCAGCACCAGCAGCTTGCCACCGGGCTTGAGGACGCGGTTCATCTCAGCCAGGGCTACGTCCTTGTGTGTCATGTTGCGCAAACCGAAGGCCACGCTGACCAGATCAAAATAATTGCTGGCAAAGGGCAGCTTTTCTGCGTCGCATACCAGCGTCGGCAGGGACACACCAAGGTCCAACAAGCGATTGCGCCCGGTGCTGAGCATGGCTTCGTTGATATCGGTATGAACCACCTGACCACCAGCGCCAACCTTTTTCGAAAATGCCAATGCCAAGTCACCGGTGCCGCCAGCAATGTCCAGAGCGCGGTCACCTTCTTTGAGATTGGCCACCATCAAGGTATAGGCCTTCCAGACCCGGTGCAAACCTGCGGACATGAGATCGTTCATCAGGTCGTATTTGGGCGCGACCGAATCGAAAACGCTGCGAACTTTGCGGGCCTTTTCGGCCTCGTCAACGGATTCAAAACCGAAATGGGTAGTAGTCATGCACCGATTTTAAGCAGTTCACCGCGGCAAGCGCGATAAACACGGTGCATTCTGCTATCTAGTCGTTAGCGCGTTGCGTTTACGCACGCGCTTGGTGCCGCAGCTAGTGGCTCGCGCAACTGTGTCCGTCTTTGGCGATCATGGGAGCGTCGCGATCGACAGCCGCAGCGTTGAGGCGTTGGGCATAGTCTTCCCACAGCTTCTCTTGTTGAGAGCCCAGGAAATACAGGTAATCCCAAGAAAAAATGCCGGTGTCGTGTCCATCGGAAAAACGTGGCTGGACGGCGTAATTGCCCACCGGCTCCAGGCCAGTCAAGTCGACCAGACGCTTGCCGGTCTGCAGGGTCTCCTGCCCCGGGCCATGGCCCGCAACTTCAGCCGATGGCGAATACACGCGCATCAACTCAAACGGAATGCGAAAAGACGCTCCGTCCGAGAAACTGATTTCCAGCACGCGCGACTGCGCGTGCACCGTGAGGGCCTGTGGAGTGGGCGAAACTGTTTTTGTACCGGTCATGGCCATATTCTACGAAGCGAAGCACAAATCACAGTTGTGGGGTTTTACCAGCGAAGGTAGGGACTCAGAACCGCGCCGTAAGGTTAACGTGCAACTTTTCGTCTCCTGCCTTGGGGATCAGCGCACCGCCATTGATCGGCACATTTGCACCACTCACGATGTGACCCCAGTCGGCCGACAGGTTCAACCAGCCCAGGCTGTACCTCAAGCCCAGGCCTGCGCTTGAGAGCTGATCACTTGCACCTTTGCCTGCCGTGGTGGCCGCCGTGTTGTTGCTGCTGAGCCAACCTCCATCCACAAAGCCCAGCAACCGTAATCCCCTGAACACCTCGGGCGTGGTCATCTCCAGCGTCATGGATGCACCTGAGTCCCCCGACAGAATGCGCTCACCCGTGCCGCGCACCGAGCCTGCACCACCCAGGCCAAACTGCTCACCCGATATCAGCGCCGAGCCGCTGTATTGCAACTGGCCGCGCACGCTCCACAGCCAGCCCGAATCCATCGAAGCCAAATAATTGGCGCCCATATGCACCACATTCCAATCCACCGTCTGCATGCGCGCGTCCTCGGTCTTGTAGGCCGCCAGCGTGTTGCCGTTACTGCCCGACAGATTGGCTGCGATATCGGCGTTGTAGCCCCACACCGCCTTGTCGGACTCCACCTTAGCGGTGTAGCCAAAGGTCAACGGGCGGCTGCCCCGTTGCATCTGGCCGGGCACCTCCACCCCGTTGATCTTGCTGATGTTGAACAGCTTCTCATCCAGCGCCACGCTCAGGTAGGTGCGTCTGCCACCCAACGGAGGCAGATACAGGTTGTAGTTGACCCCAAACGTCTCACCCGCACCGGAGCTATTGAAGCTGCCAAAGCTGCCCACCACGTCCGAGCTGGTGTAGCTCAGACCAACCACGCCACCCTGTGCATAAAGAGGTATGCGGTAGTTCAACCCCAGTTGCTTAACGTTTTGCGCGCGCTCCAGCGAGCTGGTGTAAGCCATCGAGAACTGGTGGTCCAGATCAAAAAGATTGGAGTGACCCAGCACCAACGCCAGGCGGTCGTTGCCGGTGGCGTCCGATCCGGTATTGGATAGGCTGGTGGAGAAGATCAACGGATCGCTGGCTTTGACCAGCAGTTTGACGTCAATCTTTTCTGGCTCGTCAGACTCCTTGAGCGAGGCCTGCACCTGCTTGGATGGGTTCTCGTTGGCTATCGCAGTCTGTACCGCCAGGGTGCGGAAGTTAGGGGCCTGGCCTTCTTGCAGTTCGGGCAGGCTGTGGCGGATGTTCTTCTCGCTCACCTTGCCCTGGCTCTCCACCGTGATCTTGCCGATGACAAACTTGATCACGTTGAAGCTGACCTTGTTGCCCACCTCCTGCGGCGGCAGGGTGACGCGGTGCAAGGCATAGCCCTTTTCCTTGAGTGCGGCTTCCAAGGCAGCACCGGCCTGTTGCAACGTGCTCAGGTTGCCGTTGGTGCGGATGTACGGGGCCAGAATCCGGCTGGTGTCATCGCTGCTGAGCGGAATATCTCCGTTGAGCTCAAAGCCCCGAATGGGGAAGGTGGCTGTTGCCCCCGTGGCCTCGGGCATGGTCTGCTGGGCCTGCGCTGAGGCTGCTGCCAACAACATCCCGATGGCTGTCAATCGCTTCACAGATTTGCTGTCGAACTTGCAGTTAGGTAACTGGGCCATCACATTGAACATGGTCATTTTGGCTCTCCTCAACGGCACATGTTGTTGGCGCCACCACCGGCGGCGTCGTTGAGCAGATTCACCAGCATCGGGTTCAGGCTGTTGGGCATGGGCACGCTGTCGTACTGGATGAACAGGGGCAAATCATCCGGGCGCCCGGTGCGTCCATCGAAACCGGCAAAGCCCGTTTCTCCACGGCCCAAGTCCAGCACCTCTTTGCTTGAGGTGATCTGGATATGGCCATCGCGCACGTACACGAACAGCCCCTCGTCATCGGGCGACACGCCTCCCGATGAGAACAACTGCTGCACGTTGACCGGCACCGTATCCGGGCGTGGCAAATCCTCCAGCGTGGGCGCGCTGATCGGATGCATGCCTGCCTTGTCCACATACAGACCCTCGCCTGCATTGAGCACCTGTAACGCGGTCTCGCCGTTAGGCTTGACCTCAATCGTGCCCAGCCAGGTAAAGAAGTTGCAGGCCGCCACAGTCTGGCAGTCCATGTCCAGGCCGGTGCCCCGAATGCCAATGGTGGCCGTGGGGGTGGTAAAGCCCACGTTGCGGTTGTTGGCCTTGCCAATCAAGCCGGTGAGTGCGCGCAGCGAGCCTTGCAGCAGCTTCACCAGAAAGCGGCCTTCAGCCGGCGCCTTCTGGTCATACACAAAGCTCTCCACCTTGAACTGGGTGTTGGCCCCCAGCGTTAAGCGGCTGTCGTCCCGAAATGCCAGGATCACCCTGGCACCGGGCCCGGTCTGCACGACATCCCCCGGATAAACCGAAGCCCCGTCATAGACCATGCGCTTTTGGCCCTGGCCGTCTGTGGCGGATATTTCCCCCTTGGCGTCCACCAGCTTGGCGCTGGCGATGATGGCGTTAGGCCTGGCCTTGTCGCGCACCTTGGCCGACTCGGCCTTGCACTCCGGCCCGCACAGGCGCACATCAAAGTCCGTGCCGCGGATACCCACGGTGGCGGTGCTGGTCTGAATCTTGGCAGCGTTGGGTGAACCCTTGGAGATCAGCCCGGTGATGGCCCGAAAGCCTCCGCGCAGCAACTGCATCACCATGCTGTTGTCTTCCTTGATCGTGCCGTCATAGCGGTAGGTCTGCATGATCAGTTCAGAGTTGGGCCGCAAGGTAAGCCGCGTGCCGTCCTGCAGCTTGACGATGGCCATGGCACCTTCGGCCGTGGTCAGCCGGTCGCCCTGCTCCAGCGCCAAGCCTTTGCCCATGGTGCGCGGTAGTTTGCCGGGCGCCTGCGCCACCGCAGCTCCGCGAGAGAACTCCACTTCACCTGCACTTTGCGCCCATGTGTGCAAGGGCGTCTGCCAAAGCAGAAGGCCCAGCACGGCGGTGGTGATGCGGGTACCAAGCCCGGGTCCAGTTACGGTTACGGCTTGCATATTTCACCCTCAACCACGATGCCCTCCAGGCCTCGTTGTGCTAGTCCCAATGGATCGTCAATGGAGGCCACCTGCTGCGCATCCAGCACCGCCTGGAACTGGTCCAGGAATGCCACCACAAAATCAGTCGCACCACCACTCAGGGTGGCAGCTATCCACGGCGGCATGTAGGACACACCGTTGACGCTGTACGTCACCGGGTTGCCTATGCTGTAGGCACCGGGCCCGAAGGTCAGGCTGCCCGCAATCGTGCTCACATCAATGCCCAGCGCTGCACTGAGCCGGCTGTTTTGAATAAAGTTGTTGTAGGACTGAATGGAGATGCCGCCACCCGTGGACGTCATCGACCCGTTGAGCGTGATATTGCTGGTCAGGTTCTTCGTCAATGCGGCCAGCACAATGTTGCCGCTGGCAGTTACCCCACCACTAACGGTGATGGGGCTGTGGGTCTCTATCGACAAGTTCCCGTTGGCAAGCGTGATGCCCTGCACATCAAGCGCTCCGTTGTTGTAAAGGCTAATGTCACCGGTACCCGTCGTGCTTGCGTTAAAGGCCGATATCGCATTGCCTGTGTCGGTCAACATCACCCCGTTTGCTGCGCTCACTTTTAGAAGCCCCGCAGTAACCAGCGGCGCGGTCTGGCTGATGGCGCCATTCACGGCCTGCAGGGAAATGCTGGAGCCACTGATGCTGCCCGCCACCAGATTGCCGCTAGCCTGGGTGATCGATACCGGACCTGTCATCGCGATGCTGCCTGCGGACTGGCTGAAGCTGTTAGTCACGGTTAGTGCACCCGTGCCCGTTAGAGCGCCACCGGTCTGGATATAGCTTGGTGTTATCAGGTCACCGTTAACAGTCAAGGCACCGCTTTGCAGTGTGAAGCTTCCGGTGGCATTGATTGACTGTATCGATGTCGGCACAGTCAAGTCGTATATGGCGTTGGTGACGCTAAGACTCTGCGGCAGCAACACGTTGACCCCATCTGGCACATAAGAACTGCTCCAGTTTCCGGAGCTACTCCACAATCCTGTCCCAGCTCCACCAGTCCAGGCCACTGTTAACGGGTTGACGGTGACGGTACCCGTGGCTGCACTTAATACATTCGGACCATAACCGGTCGGAGCAGTTAGGGTGCCGCTGTAGGTCACCGCATAAGGGCTTCCAAGCACGGGCGCGTTAACAGCAAACCCATTTGAAATAGCTGAAAGCGCTGACGTATAAGTCTCTTGCGTAAAGACGTTGCCATAAAGCGCCGCGTCAACAAGGCCGGTTATGACGAAGCCTGGAGCAACCGCAGCAGTACCGTACGTCTTGACGATATTCCCGTTTGTTAAGCTCACGCTAAGTGAAGGCACGGTACTAAACAGGTAACGATTTCCGGCTTCAGTCACAGGTTGATTAATGGTGTATGTCCTACCCCACAAAGGCAACTGGTCACTGATTAGGCCGCCAAAGCTATTGTTCGCTAGCGAACTGGAGTAAACAAGCCACCTGCCCGACGAGCTAAAAACTGCCGACCCAACGGTGTTCGACAGTCCTGTACCAGTGGCCACAACAATGTCGCCAGAAGTAGCAGTCACCGAAGATGCCAGATTGACCGCGTTGGCCGACTGCAAAATCACACCACCATAACCACTCATGTTGGACGATACAGGTAAGGTGATGCTGCCACCAGCAAACGCTTTGACCGTTCCTAAACTGGCTGTCGTCGGACCGCTGAAAGTGAGTGAGTTGACGTCATTTATCCAGACATTAGTACCTTGACCGGAAAAACTGTTGAAGTTATTCGTAATGCCGGATAGTCCAGATAGGCCCGCGGTCAGGTCAATAGTCCCTGCCGCATTGACAATAGTCGCACCGGTCACGGTAATCGTTCCGGCACTAGTCTCAGTAATGGATCCCAAAGTACTGGTGAGGTTCAGAGCTCCGACTGCCAAGTTTCCGTTAATAAAAAACGATCCGGTATTTATCAGACTGAGGCTTCCACTCAAGTTGCCGGTGACGCTGCCCGCTGTCACCGTTGACCCCGCTGGAGCCCCCAGGCTCACCGTGCCGCCTTGAACATTGAGAAGGGTGGCTGTAATCGATGGCGCACTACCTGTTGTCACCGCAGTGTCTGTCTGCGAAAAGTTGATAGCGCTAGACAAAAGGTTCCTGACATTGATGTTGCTGAATGAACCCAACGTCACGTTACCGTTTGGTGCATTCAATGCCAAGTCTCCGATGCCTCCTCCTGAAACAAGGTCGATCCCAACGAAAATGTCAATGTTTCCATTTGCATTCAAAGTAAGTTTGTGCTGAGAATTCGGCACTGACAAACTCGTACCGGAAACAAGGATATTACCGGTCTGTGAACCGGTACCGGGTGAGGCCAAGCTTGTGTCAACAATCACATCGAAACTTGCCAGCGCAGTAGCAATTGTTCCCACCGAAATACTGCTGGCGGTTCCAGTCGTGTTTAGGGCGTTAGAGAAGAACGTTTGCACGCCAGTAGCCGTGCTGGACGTGAAAAACTGGTTGGCGCTTGTGATCTGAATGTCGGTTGGATCCAGAAGCCAGGTGCCTGGTTTACCGCCATTTACTGCACTCGCATCCACCCTTATGCCATTCACATCCAAATGGGACCCAGAGGTTTCGACGAAACCACCATCGCCTCCTAATGCCCCCCCTTTAGCAGATATGGTCCCAAAAGCCGCTGTTGCAGTGGTTCCCCAAACAATAGCCCTACCGCCATCACCATTCACCGTGGCATCGGCCTTGATCGAGGCCTGCGGTCCAAAGTAGGTCACCGTCGAATTCTGAATCTCCGGGTTCTTGCCCTGTTTCTCTCCGCCCACCAGCACGGTGCCACCGCCGGATGCGCCGGATGCGTCCAGCACCGCGCTGTCCATCACCGCCACCCGGTTGCCCAATACTTCTATCTGCCCGCCCTTGCCAGTGGCACTGCTCACATCAATTTTGCCGCTGCCTTGCACATACGCATCGCCACTCGACTTCAGGACAACCTTGCCACCTTCAAGTGTTGCCGTAGTGGCCTGAATCAACCCGCTGTGCTTGAGCGTGCCGGCAAAAATGCCCACGGCATCGCCCTTGAGCGTGCCCAGGTTCACCGCACTGTCGGTGGGCGCCTGCACTTGCATGACGATGCCTTCAAGCCCGCGCCCGGTGATCTCGATTTGCTGGCCTGCAGCCAGAATGGTGCTGCCATTGGGTGCCTGCACCAAGGCGCTGCTGCCGGTGTCCACACTGGAGCCCATGAGCACCACATCGCCCCAGCGCCCTAGCACATTGCCCTGCACTGAAACACCTCCGCCAGCAGAGGTGCCGTCACCAAAACGCAAGCGACCGGCCATGGCATCGGCATCGCTCATGCGCAGCGCCGAAGCAGTAAAGCCTGCGGTGTCCACCACCGCACCCGCACCAACGGTAATGCCGGATTGATTAACCAGCACCAGATTGCCATTGCTGCCCAGCGTGCCAAATATCTGCGACGGTGTGTTGGTGACAACCCGGTTAATGGACGTGCTGCTGGCGTTGGGTTGCTGGAAGTAAGTGGTGCTGCCAGAGGGAACGGAGAAACTTTGCCAATTGATGGCCGAGTGGTTCAGGCCTGCTCCGTTTTGCGTAGTGACCAGCAGGTTGTTGCCATTGGCTGTGAAACTGGCTTGGCCCTGAACGACGACACCGCCTGTCGGGTTGGCCATTACAAGGGTGGGCGTTGCACCCCATGCCAACGCGAGGGCCACTGAGAACACGGCGGTTCTCAAATGCAACGGGGGATTGGTATGCGCTGCACCGGCGCAAATGCCGGACTGGCTGCCCGACTTGCCTCGTGTTGTGGAAATCTCGGCAATGGCCACCATGGCGCCAAGCGCCTGATTCCAGACCGTGCGATAAATATGATTCAGCGAACCACTAGATCCCATCTGAACACCCCGCTAACTGTATTTTCTACAAATGCTATGGAGCAAAAGCAGCAAGCCCCGCCTGAAACTGGTCCAGCGACACCATAACTGGCTCGGAGCACAGGTCTCAAGCGCGCATTACAGCATATTGTCAACTCCGAGGGGCAGCGTTTTGCGATGCAATTAAGCGGAAATCAACGGTCATTTCCCGGGTTAGGCTTAATCAAGCTCGCTTGGTCAGGTGCGCCTGCAATTCGGTTGCAGTGTTGATGTTGCGAGTCATCAAGTGGTTTTTGGTGGCCTCCTCACTGGAGGCAACGAACGTGTCGTTAGGATCGTGGGAAAACATCAGCTTGAAGTCAAAGTTGCAGTCGTAGCCTACGTGCGGCGCGTGCGCTTCTCTCCAGACCTTGTTCAAATAGTGGTAGGTCCAATTGGTCACCGGAGGCCACTCGTGCGTGGGGTCGCCGTAGGCGGACTCGTGGCTCCAGTGCGGGGTGATGATTTGCGCCGTGGCCCCAAACGCCATCACCCGGTACAACTCGTTGAAAAACCCGATGCGCTGCCTGCCTGTGAGGTGTTCCAGAAAGTGGCGGGCATGCACCTCGAGCACCGAACCATCTTGCCAGGGCCAGACGGCGTCGCGCAGATCGAGCACCACGTCCACGCCGTCAAAGGCATGTGCATCCACGCCCAGAAAACCTTCCTTCTTGCGCTTGCCGCAGCCCAGATCCAGTCGCAGCCCAGCACGCGTTGGCAGCAGTGACGGCGCAGGGTGTCGACCCAGTAAGGATTGCAATGTGTGCCGCACAAAACCGGCTGCATCCAATGACTCGGGGGACGGACATTGGGCTTGCATTGCCACGGAGTGTGCACGCAGCCCGGGTGTGGAATGCATGGCGGAAATCTCACTGGCGTAGCCAGCCTGGTCCTGATACGCCATCACAGCGCAGCCTTGCTCGACCAATCGCAACGCGGTAAACAAGTGCTCCTGGTGCCGAGGAATCAGCAACTGCGGTACACCGGCCTGCACAAAACTTGCCACGGTGTTGTGGTTGCCATGGTTGATGACCCACGCTGCCTGACCCGCCACGCTGTCCAGGTCAACCCGCTCGTCGATGAACTGCATCTGCGCGCTGTTATAGCGCTCGCGCATTTCGACCGGCAGACCACGCACATAGAGCAGTGCACATACCCCTGCCGCCCGCAGGTCGCGTAGGAACGGCTCCAGTGAGGGCATAGCGTGCAAATAGGCAAACACCTTTTTGCCACTGCCTTCGGGCCACCGCGCTTCAGGTAGGGCATGTGGCGTCTGGGCCCCCAGGTAGCGATGCCCAGGTCGCTCACCGAAGTGGTCAATCGCTGGTAGCGTCATCAGGAAACGTTCATCAACCTGACCGTAGACTTCATGCAAGGTGTCGAAGCCGGCAGTACCCAATCGCTGCAAGGCACCATTGATGACCTGGAGCAGCACCTGATCGTCCGAGCGCAGACCATCCCGGACCTGGGCCGTTTTCGAGGTCGTAACAAAGGGTGCGAACGGATCGGTGAGGTTCTGGGGCAAAGGCGGAATGAAAAACCCGTTGCCCACGACGATCTTCCTGAAAGCGTAGCCACGGGCCGCGACAAGCGCCGTAGGGCTGTGCTCAAACAGCACCAGATCAGGCTGAACCAGATCAAAAATGGCACGCCAGGCTTGCACCAAGCTCTGCAACTCGTCCACGCCGGAAAAACACTGGCGCACGATCATGTGGGTATAGCTGGGAAAGGCCGACTGGTCGGCCGTCATCACGTCCTGCTTGAAAGGCGCCTGCAGGTAGCGCACCGGCAAATCACCTAACACCTCGCGCACACAGCTTAGTTCGCGTGCGACTAGAAAAACCTCGTGCCCGAGTTGCAATGCCTGCTCTATAGGCAGGCGCAGGTGGCTTAAATGCCCTAAGTCCGACCCCAACTCCCAGGTGCACAGAATGCGGGCCACGGTGCTGGTCCTGCTACACCAGCACCCGCTCAATACCCCCGGCATTGGCCTTGTGCACGTATTCAGGCAACCAGTCTTTACCCAAAATCAGATTAGCCATTTCGACCACCACGTAGTCGGCTTCGAGCAGGCCGTTGTTCAGGTCGTTACCGTAGCGCGTCAGGCCTTGCAAACAGCTTGGGCAACTGGTGAGAATTTTCAGATTGCCCTTGGCTGGCGGTGCGCCCTCCACTGCCGTCAGTGCGCGCAATTCGACTTCGCCTTTGCGCAATTCTTCTTCTTTGCGGAAACGGATTTGCGTGGAGATGTCGGGGCGGTTCACACCCAGCGTGCCGGACTCGCCGCAGCAGCGATCGCTTTTCAGCACCGCATCACCCACCAGGGCTTTGACGGTCTTCATCGGGTCTTGCAACTTCATCGGGCTGTGGCAGGGGTCGTGGAACAAATAGCCGGCGCCCGCGCCGCCTTCGGGCACCAGGGTGATGCCCTTCTCGAGCAGGTATTCGTGGATGTCGATGATGCGGCAGCCCGGGAAAATTTTATCGAACTCGTAGCCCTGCAACTGGTCGTAGCAGGTGCCGCAGCTCACTACGACGGTCTTGATGTCGAGGTAGTTGAGCGTGTTGGCCACGCGGTGAAACAGCACGCGGTTGTCGGTGATGATCTTCTCGGCTTTGTCAGCCTGACCGCTGCCGCGCTGCGGATAACCGCAGCACAGGTAGCCGGGCGGCAGCACGGTTTGCACACCGGCGTGCCAGAGCATGGCCTGTGTGGCCAGCCCCACCTGGCTGAACAGACGCTCGGAACCGCAACCGGGAAAGTAAAACACTGCCTCGGTCTCAGACGTTGTTGCCACCGGGTCGCGGATGATGGGCACGTAATCCCCATCTTCGATATCCAGCAGGGCGCGCGCCGTTTTCTTGGGCAGGCCGCCGGGCATCTTCTTGTTGATGAAGTGAATCACCTGCTCCTTGATAGGCGCGGTGCCCACCGTGGCGGGTGGCTTGTTGGTCTGGGCTCTGGCGGCCAGACGCAGCACCTGGTTGGCCAGCCGCTGCAGCTTAAAGCCAACGCCCACCATGCCGGCACGCATCAGCTTGATGGTCTGCGGGTTGGTGGCGTTGAGGAACAACATGGCGACAAAGCCTCCCGGGCGGAAGCTCTTGCGTCCCATTTTGCGCAGCAGGTTGCGCATATTCATGGTGACATCGCCAAAGTCGATCTTCACGGGACACGGCGATTCGCATTTGTGGCACACCGTGCAGTGGTCGGCCACGTCTTCAAACTCTTCCCAATGCCGGATGCTGATGCCGCGCCGCGTTTGCTCTTCGTAAAGGAAGGCTTCCACCAATAGCGAGGTCGCCAGAATCTTGTTGCGCGGGCTGTACAGCAGGTTGGCGCGCGGCACGTGTGTCGCGCATACCGGTTTGCACTTACCGCAGCGCAGGCAGTCTTTCACCGAGTCGGCAATGGCTCCGATATCGCTTTGCTGCATGATCAGCGACTCGTGGCCCATCAGTCCGAAAGACGGCGTGTAGGCGTTGGTCAAATCCGCCTTGTGGGCAACATTGCGCATGAGCTTGCCTTTGTTAAAGCGCCCCTCCGGATCAACCTTGGCCTTGTAGGCGGTGAAAGGAGCCAACTCGGCATCGCTCAAAAACTCCAGCTTGGTAATGCCAATGCCGTGCTCGCCCGAGATCACACCGTCCAGCGAGCGTGCCAGCGCCATGATGCGTTTGACCGCGCCGTGGGCGGCTTGAAGCATGTCGTAATCGTCACTGTTGACGGGAATGTTGGTGTGCACATTGCCGTCACCGGCATGCATGTGCAGCGCCACCCACACGCGACCCTTCAGCACACGCTGGTGGATGGCGGCGCATTCCTTCAGCACCGCTTCAAAGGCGCCGCCGGTGAAGATGCCTTGCAGGGGCGCGCGAATCTGTGTCTTCCAACTGGCGCGCAGGCTGTGCCCCTGCAGTTGCGCAAACAGCGGTTCGACGTCGTCGAGCCAACCCTGCCACTGCGCACGCACTTCGGCCACCAGTGCAATCGCCTGATCCACACGCTCCTGCAATAGCTCGGGCGCCGGCACATCGCTGGCGTCATCGGCTTTGCCCAAGGGCAGATTGCCCTGGCTCAAAAATTCATGCAGCGCGTCGCACAGCGCCAGCTTGTTGCGCAGGCTCAGTTCAATATTGATGCGCTCGATGCCGTCGGTGTACTCGGCCATGCGCGGCAGCGGGATGACCACGTCTTCGTTGATCTTGAAGGCGTTGGTGTGGCGACTAATCGCCGCCGTCTTCTTGCGGTCCAACCAAAACTTTTTGCGCGCTTCCGGGCTGATGGCAATAAAGCCTTCGCCACAGCGCGAGTTGGCAATGCGCACCACTTCGGAGGTGGCTCGGGCCACGGCGTCGGCGTCATCCCCGGCAATGTCGCCAAACAGCGCCATTTTGGGCAGGCCGCCGCGTTTGGATTTGGTGGCATATCCCACCGCTTTCAGGTAGCGGTCGTCCAGATGCTCCAGGCCGGCCAGCAAAACGCCACTACGCTTTTGCTCAGCAAACATGAAATCTTTAATTTCCACAATGCTGGGCACGGCATCGCGGGCGTCACCAAAAAACTCCAGGCAGACGGTGCGGGTGTGCTGCGGCATACGGTGCACCACCCAGCGCGCGCTGGTGATCAAGCCGTCGCAACCCTCTTTCTGGATGCCGGGCAGGCCGCTTAAAAACTTGTCGGTAACGTCTTTGCCCAGGCCTTCTTTGCGAAAGCTCTTGCCCGGGATGTCAAGGCGCTCGGTGCGGATCGGCGTCTTGCCGTCGGCTTTGAAATACTGCAACTCAAAGCTGGCCACTTCCACGTCATGGATCTTGCCCATGTTGTGGTTGAGTCGGGTGACCTCCAGCCATTCGGCTTGCGGCGTCACCATGCGCCAACTGGCCAGGTTGTCCAGCGCAGTGCCCCAAAGCACGGCCTTTTTGCCACCGGCATTCATGGCGATGTTGCCGCCAATGCAGCTGGCTTCGGCCGATGTCGGATCTACCGCAAACACAAAACCCGCACGCTCGGCTGCGTCGGCCACACGTTGTGTCACCACACCGGCCTCGCTCCAGACCGTGGCCACTTCACGGTCCAGACCGGGAAGGCGCAGCATTTGCACTTCGGTCATGGCTTCGAGCTTTTCGGTGTTGATGACCGCGCTCTTCCAGGTCAGCGGCACAGCACCGCCGGTATAGCCGGTGCCGCCGCCACGCGGGATGATGGTCAGACCCAACTCGATACAACCTTTGACCAGGCCAGCCATCTCTTCTTCCGAATCGGGCGTCAGCACTACAAACGGGTATTCCACGCGCCAATCGGTGGCGTCGGTGACATGGCTCACGCGCGACAGGCCGTCGAACTTGATGTTGTCTTTGGCAGTGACTCTGTTCAGTTGGCGTTGGGTCTTGCGACGCAAGGCTGCTACTTTTTCAAAGCTGGCGTTAAATTGCTCTACGGCAGAACGGGCAGCCGTCAGCAACTGGCCAACCATGGCATCGCGCTCTGGTTCGGCATCGGGCGTGCGGCGCTTGCCGACTTCACCCAGGCGGTGATTCAACGCATCAACCAACAGGCCTCGGCGCTTGGGGTTGTCCAGCAAATCGTCCTGCAAGTAGGGGTTGCGCTGCACCACCCAGATATCACCCAGCACCTCGTACAGCATACGGGCCGAGCGACCGGTGCGGCGCTCTTCGCGCAACAGGTTCAGCGTTTGCCAAGCCGGTGCGCCCAATAATCGGATAACGATTTCGCGGTCGGAAAACGAGGTGTAGTTGTAGGGAATCTCGCGAATGCGCTCATGCGGATGCTCGCCTGCGGGGTAGGCGACCGGGTCGGCGCTCTTGAGATGCGTGAATAAGGTGGGTGCGTTCATCGGTTTGGTGTGACAACCGAGGGGGCTGAAGTGACTGTCCCCAAGGCTGATTTAGCAGACCCGCGATGGTACCGCAGTGCAGCAATGCGACCCGCTCTGTCTTGCAAAGGCCATGCCGCTGGTGCTGTCAGGGGGGTCGTAGCCTGCAGCACAATGTGCGCAATAGATTCACCGCATTGAAAATGCGCCAATGCTGCCCTACTGGAGCCCGAATGAAGTCAACACCTCTTCCCGCATGGCCCTACCCGCGCTGGCTTGCCCACCGCGGCGCTGGCAAACTGGCCCCCGAAAACACCCTGGCCGCCTTCCGCCTGGGCGCCAGCCATGGCTACCGCATGTTTGAGTGCGATGTAAAGCTCAGCGCCGATGGCGTGCCCTTCCTGATGCACGACGCCGAACTGGGCCGCACCACAAACGCGGCTGAAAAGCTGGGCTCAGGTAGCGATGGGGTCAGCGATATCGGTGGTGACCACCCTTGGAGCGTGCTCGCGCAACTAGACGCGGGAAGCTGGCATTCACGCGCCTTTGCAGGTGAGCCACTGCCCACTTTCGAATCGATTGCGCGATATTGCATTCGCAACGGCCACTTTCTGAACATCGAAATCAAGCCCACACCGGGCACCGAACTTTTCACGGGCGCGGTGGTGGCCCAGCATGCCGCCCGACTGTGGCAGGGTGTGGCAGTGCCACCGCTTCTGACATCCTTTGACATCCCGGCATTGGAAGGTGCGTTGACCGCTAGGCCCGAGCTGCCACGCGGCTTGCTGATCGACGCGCTGGAAGGTAAGCCCTGGTCGGACTGGCTAGGCAAAGCACAGGCGCTGCAATGCCAGGCCATTGTCTGTAACCATGCACTCTGGAATACGGATACCGTGGCGCAAGCCAAGGCTGCAGGGTTCAGAACACTGAGCTACACCGTGAACGACGCAAACGAAGCGCAGCGCCTAATTACGTTGGGAACGGACGCGGTGATTACCGACCGGGTGGATTTGTTCAGGCCGGCATGACGCAAGCCCACAATCGGTTCAACCGCGCCAAGCCTTGGCGGCAAACCACTGGCAACTGGCACAGGCAATGACCATGGCGGCGTAAGTCTCCATCTTGCCGTCGTGGCCGAAAACCACCAGCCCGCCCAGCAGAACGAGCGCGCAAGCTACGGTATTTATAGCGCTTTGGGTGAGCCAGCTATGATTGGGACGTGCTTTTTTCATGAGCGTCGGCGCCAGGGCTGCAACTAAAAGGCCAACGGCAATCGCAGGTGCAATGAAATTCAGCAGGTGGCCTAACTGGCTAATGAGATTCATGGGTGGGGCGGTGGCCTGCAAAAAAGCGGGCATGTTTGAAAGAGAATTGATCGGGATTTTATAATCCTCGTTATACGTATGGCAGTCTGGGCATTAGGAATCAACCACACCACCGCGCCGCTGGACATGCGCGGACGGTTTGCGTTCGCCATGGACAAGATTGAGCCCCACCTGCAGGCCTTGCGCCTGGCGCTGGACCGCAACCCGGAAGCTGCCATCGTTTCCACCTGCAACCGTACCGAAATTTACTGCGCTGGCGATGAGTCCGCGCTAGAAAAGACACTGGCCTGGTTGGCACAAAGTGGCGGCGTCTCGGCGCACGAACTACGCTCCCACACCTACCACCTCGAAGGCGATGAAGCTGCACGCCATGCCTTCCGCGTGGCCAGCGGTTTGGATTCCATGGTGCTGGGCGAGCCGCAAATTCTGGGACAAATCAAGGACGCTGTACGCGCAGCAGAAGCCGCTGGTGCCTTGGGTACCACGCTATCTCAGATGTTCCAGCGCTCCTTTGCCGTGGCTAAAGAGGTTCGCACTTCGACTGAAATCGGCGCCCACTCCATCAGCATGGCCGCCGCAGCCGTGCGTTTGTCTTCGCAGTTGTTTGAAGACCTGGCCCAGGTCAAGGTGCTGTTTGTCGGCGCGGGCGAAATGATTGAGTTGTGCGCCACCCACTTTGCTGCCAAAAACCCGAAATCGATTGCCATTGCCAACCGCACTTTTGAGCGTGGCGAAAAACTCGCTGTGCGTTTTGGCGCCGAAGTCATGCGCCTGTCGGATCTGCCTGACCGGCTGCACGAGTTCGACGCCGTCATTAGTTGCACTGCCAGCACCCTGCCCATCATCGGATTGGGCGCTGTGGAACGCGCGCTGAAGAAGCGCCGCCGTCGGCCCATGTTTATGGTCGATCTGGCCGTGCCGCGCGACATCGAGCCCGAAGTCAAAGCGCTGGGCGATGTGTACCTGTACACCGTGGACGATCTGGCCAGCGTGGTGCAAACCGCGCAAGCCAGCCGCCAGGCCGCCGTCGCCCAGGCGGAGGCGATTGTGGATGCCGGAGTGCAGAGCTTTATGCATTGGATCGAGCAGCGCAATACAGTGCCGCTGATCCAACAACTCAATGCCCAGGCTGACCAATGGCGCGCCGCCGAGGTGGCGCGCGCGCGCAAGATGCTGGCTCGCGACGGCGATGTCGACGCCGCCCTGGAAGCCCTGGCTAGGGGCCTGACACAAAAGATGCTGCACGGCGCCATGGCGGAGCTGCGCAACAGCGACGTGCAGGCGCGTGAACGGGCGACCAGCGCGATTCAGCACTTTTTCCTGCGCAACGAAAAGTGATGCTACAAGCACGCTCTTGCACTGCGTGTGGCTCTATGCACACCCAATTGATAAGCCGAGGCGGCCCCTCGCTGCATTTCTAGCGGCGCTGTCCAGCCGCCGCCACTGTCCTTTTTTCCTGGGCAGTTTTCTTGTTCCCCTTGCCTCGCTTGCCCCATGAAACCCTTTTTGCGCCAACAACTTGCCCGCTTTGCCGACCGCCTTGGAGAGTTGGAATTCCTGCTCTCGCGCGAAGACATCATGCAGGACATGAAGCAGTTCCTGGCACTGTCGCGCGAACACACCGAGGTGGGTGCGGTGGCCAGCCGCTGGGCGCGCTACCAGCAGCGCGAAGCTGATCTGGCCGAAGGCCAGGCAATGCTAAGCAGTTCGGCTGATGACGAAGAAATGTCGGCCATGGCGCAAGACGAAATCGACAGCGCCACCGCCGAATTAGCGCAACTGGAGCAAGAACTGCAGCGCATGCTGCTGCCCAAGGACCCGGACGACCAGCGCCCGGCCTTTGTGGAAATTCGTGCCGGTACGGGTGGCGATGAGTCGGCCTTGTTTGCCGCTGATCTGGCACGCATGTACACCCGCTATTGCGATGCCGCAGGGTTCAAGACCGAAATCATGAGCGCCTCCGAGAGTGAATTGGGTGGCTACAAGGACGTCGTGTTGCGCATCGAAGGCAGCACCATGACCAATGCAGGACCCTGCGGCGCCTATGGCATGTTGAAGTTCGAATCCGGTGGCCACCGTGTGCAGCGCGTGCCGGCAACGGAAACGCAGGGCCGCATTCACACCAGCGCTTGTACCGTCGCGGTGCTGGCCGAACAAGACGAGGCCGAGGCCATCAAGATCAACCCGTCGGACTTACGCATCGACACCTACCGGGCCAGTGGCGCGGGTGGCCAGCACATCAACAAGACTGACTCTGCCGTGCGCATCACCCACCTCCCCACAGGCATCGTGGCAGAGTGCCAGGACGGGCGGAGCCAGCACAGCAACAAGGCCCAAGCGCTGAAGGTGTTGACCGCACGCATCCACGAAAAAGATCGCTCCGAGCGCGCCGCCAAGGACGCGGCCGAGCGCAAAAGCCTGGTGGGCAGTGGCGATCGTAGCGACCGCATCCGCACCTACAACTTCCCGCAGGGACGTCTGAGCGACCACCGCATCAACCTGACGCTGTACAAGTTGCTGGGCATCATGGAGGGCGACCTGGGCGATGTGATCGAAGCACTGCAAGCCTATGAAGCAGCGCAACAGATGGCCGCACTGGAAATGAACGCCTAAGACTTGGCTATGACCATCGCCCAAGCGATTCAGTACGCGCAGTCCATGAAGCTGGAGCGACTTGATGCGCAGCTATTGGTGCTGCATGCGCTGGGCCGCAGTAACGGCGAACGGGCATGGCTGCTGGCGCATGGGGATGATGACATGCCCGCTGCCGCGCTCACACAGTTGCAGGAACAGGCCGCACGCCGTGCCGGCGGGGAGCCACTAGCCTATATCACCGGCCAAAAAGAGTTCTACGGTTTGACGTTGCAGGTGGACTCCCGGGTACTGGACCCGCGCGCCGATACCGAGACTTTGGTGGACTGGGCACTGGAATGCATGGATGCGTTAACGATGGTGGCTTCGACCAGCGCAACAACCGCAGGTTCACCCAAGCTTATCGATCTGGGTACCGGCAGCGGTGCCATTGCGTTGTCGCTCAAATTCAGTCGCCCGCAGTGGCAGGTGCACGCATTGGACTTCAGTGAGAACGCGCTTGACGTGGCGCGCACCAATGCCGATCGACTGTGCTTGGACGTGCAGTTTCACCAAGGCAGCTGGCTACAAGGCCTGGACCAACCGTTTTCCGTGATCGTTTCCAACCCACCCTATATCGCCACGCAGGACGAGCACTTGGAGGCACTCACCCATGAGCCCCTGCAGGCGCTGGCCAGCGGTGTCGATGGTCTGGACGACATCCGAACCATCATCGCCCAGGCCCGCGCACACTTGTTGCCAGGTGGTTGGCTGCTGCTGGAACATGGCTATGACCAGGCAATTACTGTGCGTAACTTGTTGGAGAGCGCAGGATTTACCCAAGTCCAGTCACGCCTGGATCTGGCTGGTATAGAACGCTGTAGCGGCGGCCAATGGCTAGGCAGCGCACTCCATAACGACTAAATTCAAGAAAGAAAATCATGAGCACCACCCCCGCATGCCCCCAATGCACCTTGGAAAACACCTACCCCGATGGCAGCAACTTTGTCTGTGGCGATTGTGGTTTTGAATGGCCGCAAGCCGTGGCAAACACTGCTGAAGATGACACCGACGCAGTAGTCAAAGATTCAAACGGTCAGGTGTTGCAGGACGGGGATGCCGTGGTGCTGATCAAGGATCTGAAGGTCAAAGGCAGCTCGACCGTGCTGAAGATGGGCACCAAAGTGAAAAGCATTCGCTTGGTCGGCGGCGACCACGAGGTGGACTGCAAAATGGACGGAGGCAGCTTTATGCTGAAGGCGTGTTTTCTGAAGAAGGCTTAGCCACCGCTTTGTGGCAAACGACGCAAAGTTTGTTGCCATCCAGATCGCGGAAGTAAGCTCCGTAGTAATTGGGGTGGTAGTGCGGACGCAGGCCCGGTGCCCCTTCACTCGTGGCACCGGCCGACATCGCTGCGGCGTAGACCCGATCCACCACATCCCGGCTATCCGCCTGCAGCGCCAGCATTTGACCGTTGCCGGCCTGGTGCTGCCTGCCATCAAAAGGCTGGGCTATCAGAAGCAGGGGGCGCGGTGCTTGCGGTGAGATCCAGCCGGCCCAGAGTTTTTCGGGCTCGCTGAACTTCAACACCAACCCCAACTCCGGCAGCACCGCGCTGTAAAAAGCGTAGGCGCGGTCGAAATCGGTGATGCCGATGTTGATGTGCGAAATCACGCGGCAGCGTCTTCCAATTCAGCGCGGGGCGAAGCAAGCTGCAAACCCAAACGGTTTACACCACTGACCAACGCCTGCAACGAGGCCGTGACGATGTTGCCATCCAGACCCACGCCGTAGCGCTCGGTGCTTTCGCCCACGACGGCGAGTTCCAGAAAGGCGCAGGCCTGGGCATCACCTGCATGCTGGCTGGCCTTGGTGGAACGCTCTTCAAAACTGCGCACCTGCACCTGCACACCTGCGCTCTGCAGGGCATGCGCCGCGGCATCGATCGGGCCATTACCCAGACCCT
This sequence comes from uncultured beta proteobacterium, assembly GCA_903876045.1. Classification (GTDB taxonomy): domain Bacteria; phylum Pseudomonadota; class Gammaproteobacteria; order Burkholderiales; family Burkholderiaceae_C; genus Allorhodoferax. The sequence goes on from CAIQYP010000535.1 coordinate 52,559, forward strand.
TGAGGTGCACAGCCTGCCCCGCAACCTCCAGATGCAGGTCGATACCCTGAACATGCTTCTTGCCCGCGGTTGCTGCTTCAAACAAGTGGTGGTCCACGTAGCGTATCGATGCGTCTTCGGCATGCAGATAAGTCGCGTCAAACAGATTCCAGATGTCCTGTGCGGTCATCTTGCCACCGTGGGCATCGGTATAGCGCTGAACTTCGCCAGAAAACTCCACCTGCAGGCGCCTTGGCATGACCACGCCGTATTCCACTTCCATCAGGTAGGACACGCCGCCCTTGCCGCTTTGGCTGTTGACCCGGATCACCGAGTCGTAGCTGCGGCCCAGGTCAGCCGGGTCAATGGGCATATACGGCACATCCCAAATCGTGTCCGGCTTTTGCGCAGCCAGCCCCTTTTTGATAGCGTCCTGGTGCGATCCGCTGAAGGCCGTAAAAACCAGATCGCCCACATAGGGATGGCGCGGATGGATCGGCAACTGATTGCAATATTCCACGGTACGCGCCACTGCATTGATGTCGGAAAAGTCCAGGCCCGGCGCCACACCCTGTGTATACAGGTTGAGCGCCAGCGTCACGATGTCCACATTTCCGGTGCGCTCACCGTTGCCAAACAAACAGCCTTCCACGCGGTCGGCACCGGCCAGCAGGCCAAGTTCGGCCGCCGCTACTGCGGTGCCCCGGTCGTTATGCGGGTGCAGGCTGAGGATGACGCTGTCACGCCGCGCAAGGTTACGGTGCATCCACTCGATCTGATCGGCATAGACATTGGGCGTGGATCCTTCCACCGTGGCCGGCAGGTTCAGTATCACTTTGTTGGTAGGCGTGGCGCCCCATTCTGCGGTTACAGCATTGCAGATTTCCAGCGCGAACTCAGGTTCGGTGCTACTGAAAACTTCGGGGCTGTATTCCAGAGTGATTTCGGTTTCGGGTTGCTCGGAAGCCAGTTGCTTGATCAGACGCACCGCCTGCAGGGCCATCTCCACAATCTCGGCCTTTTGCATGCCGAACACCACATCACGGAACACCGGTGCCGTGGCGTTGTAGACGTGCACGATGGCGCGGCGGGCACCTTTAAGAGACTCCATAGTCCGGCGAATCAGGTGCTCACGCGATTGGGTCAGCACTTCAATGGTGACATCTGCCGGTATGTTTTCACCCTCAATCAAGCTGCGCACAAAGTCAAACTCGGTTTGCGAGGCGCTGGGGAAGGCCACCTCGATCTGCTTAAACCCTACCTGGCAGAGGGTGCGAAACATCCGCATCTTGCGCTCGCCGTTCATGGGCTCAAACAGCGACTGGTTGCCGTCGCGCAGGTCGCTACTCATCCACATGGGTGCTGCTGTCAGCGTGCGCGAGGGCCATTGGCGGTCAGTGAGCTGGACGCCGGCAAAGGCGCGGTATTTAGTGGCGGGCTGGGCTAACAAGTAGAACTCCTTGGTTTTTTTATACGAAACCGTATCGGCGTATGGTATGCCCTAAGCAAGGGCAGACTATTGCCAAACAATGCTTAAAATGAATGCATAACCACTATTTATTGCCAAATTTTGAAAAATCAAGCAATAAACTATTTAACAACTTTATTGCCTGAATATTTTTGAATGATGGCGCGCAACTGGTCAAGCTTGACCGGCTTACTGACGAACTCATTGGCACCCGCCTTCATGGCCCTATCTTTGGCTTCGTTCATCACGTCGGCGGTAAGTACCACGATGGGGGTCTGCGCGACCACGCCTGGCAGCGCGCGTATCAAGCGGGTTGCTGCAAGCCCGTCCATCACGGGCATGTTTACGTCCATCAATATCAAATCGAATGCTTCCTGCTGCACCAAGTCGAGGGCAAGTTGACCGTTCTCGCAGTAGCTGATGGAGCAGCCCATGCGCCCCAGTAAAACGCCCACCAACTTCTGGTTGATCAGATGATCTTCGACGACAAGAATACGCATAGCCATTGCACTTGATTCTGGCGAATCGGTCGAAGGCAATGGAACAGGGAGGGTTGTGGCCTGGCTAACCAGCATGCTCAAAGAAGGCGCAGGTGCAATGGACTCAACTGCCACAGGGCTAATGGGAAAACCAAGTAGTACCGTAAAGGTGGACCCCTCACCTACGGTACTCTGCACATTGATCTCTCCGTTCATCATCCTGGCCAGGGATTGGGAGATCTCGAGACCCAGCCCGGTTCCCCCGAAGCGACGGGTGCTGCTGTCTTCGACCTGGTAAAAACGCTGAAACAAGCGCGTCAGCGCTACCGGTTCAATGCCAATGCCAGTGTCACGAATCTCAAAGGCGATATCCAACGTTTCCAAAGAGCGAGAGCGTTCAAGCACTTGCATGTGCACACTGCCTGCGCTGGTGAACTTGATCGCATTGTTGATGAGATTGAACAATATCTGCTTGACACGGGTTTCGTCGGCCAGAACAACGGGGAAGATGCCGTCTGGCGTTTGAATTTGAAATTCCAAACCCTTGCTTTTTGCCAGTGGCAACATGAGAGCGGAAACTTCAGACAATAAACGTGGAATTTCCAAAGGAACCGGTTTGAGAGCCATCTTGTTGGATTCAAGAGCAGAAAAATCCAGAATGTCATTCAGCAGTGTCAACAAATGGCTGGCCGATTCCTGCGCAGTCTGGATGAAATCAGCTTGCTGGGGCGATACCGGCGTGGTTTGCAACAGTCCCAACATTCCCATCAGACCATTGAAAGGTGTACGAAGTTCATGGCTCATATTGGCCAGGAATTGACTCTTGCTGCGGTTGGCAGTCTCGGCGTGGAAATGCGCTTCGCGCAACTCGTCGGTCAACTGCTCCATAGCCCGTCGCTCGGCCTCCATGCGCCGCTGACGGACTACCAGCGAGCCCGAGGCTACCAGCAGCAACACCAACTGGGCCAGGGTCAGCCATACGATTAGTTCATTTTGCTGGCGCATGGTATCGGCCTGGTGCTCCAGCACACGCGATACCGAGGAGTCGGCGGCCAGCGTCATTGCCTGTACCGTGGCACCCATATCATTGAGATCTGCCAGCGTATGGGCAAGTACCTGCCGGTCTAAAGGGACGCTGGCTAGTGCTGTGTCCATCTCAATTACGAGATGTTGCAGACGGGGAACGACCTTTTTGTATTCATCCCGAGAGGTCAACAGAGAAACACTGGGACTTTCTCGCAACAGCGTCAAACGACTCTGAAAAATGTCGTAGCGCAAGTTGAGCGCGTCCAAGTCAGGCGTCTTCTCCTTGTTCGCCAATGTCTCGCCCAAGGTTTGCCGGAGACGAAGAAACTCTCGCTCAAACTGAAATGCCAGCGCCGTAAGTGAGTCAGATCTGATGGCACTGCCTTGGTCAATCGCACGCCTTTGTGCCAATTCAAAGACCAGTAGAGACGCCATGGCCAAAGCCATGCTTGCCGTACCCAGCGCGAGCCAAAGCAGGTAGCGCTGATTATTGGTACGGACTAGCATCAATAGACTATTCAATAGCCATGGATTTCAGTTGCCAGGCCGAACGTTCGTAGTAAACAGTGGAACGCAACTCAGGTTTGCTGTCATAGGGGTAGACGATAAACAAGGGGCCTTTGGTCTTCACAGGAATATCCTGATCATTCATCTTGTGGGCCAGGATCACGTCAAATTTCTGTGAATCATCCAGTGGAATGCTGCTCTGGTAGTCGTTCAGTGCAGCCGCTTTGATGGTGCTGCCCTTGGCCTTGGCGGCCATCAGCACGTCGCGCAACAGGGGTCCAGTGAACTTGATGGGTTGCTTGTCCCAGGGTGTCATGGTGGTGAAGGTTCGCTGAGGCAATTTCTCCAGCATCGCCATGTCAAACACTGCGGCACTGGCCGTGTTCTTTTCACCCACATTGCCGGAAATGGTAAGGATGACCTTTCCTTTGGCTGGCTCTAGCGCTACAGCAGGCAGTGCGACAACTAAAGTTGTGCCAAGAACCGCAGCCGAGAGCCACCGAACAAATGATGTCAGCATGTCATCTCCATATTTAATAAAAGTGAAAATTATCAACTCAAAGCGCTCATAAAGATATGAACTCAATGGTGATGGCCATGGGCTCCATGAACATGTCCGTGCGCAATTTCTTCTTCAGATGCGGTCCGTACTTCTAAAACGTTGAGTCCAAAACGCAGCACCTTGCCTGCTAACGCGTGGTTGCCATCCAGATAGACGGTATCGCCTTTGATCTTGAGCACAGTGAACACAATGCTGTGGCCGCTGTCATCTCGGCCCTCGAGTTGACCGCCCACCTTTACACCGGGTGGGAACTGCTTTTTGGGTATGGTTTGGAGCAAGGCATCGTCGCGCAGCCCAAAAGCGTCCTGCGCCTGCAACTCAATCGTGGCCTGGTAACCGGCCTCCTGGCCCTCGAGAGCTTCCTCAATCTTGGCAAAGGTATTGCCGTAGCCTCCGTGCAAATAGGACATCGGCTCTTTGCTTTCTTCTAGCAATTTGCCCGATGTGTCAGAGACGGTATAGCGCAGGGTGACGGCGGAGTTTTTTTCGATTTTCATGGTTTGGTTTTGAGCTGATCGCCGATTATCGGTAAAAAACCACGCATCCATGGCGGACAGATCACCATGCAGCAATCAGCTGCCTGCGAAGGTGAAATAATCGGGGTATTAATCATTAAAGGTTTTTTACATGAGCGACGCACAGCAACGTATCGATGAACTAGTGAAATCCAACGAGGTCCTGCTTTTCATGAAAGGCACTGCATCGTTCCCCCAATGCGGTTTTTCAGGCCGTGCGATCCAGATCCTGAAGGCCTGCGGCG
>CAIQYP010000536.1 GCA_903876045.1 uncultured beta proteobacterium
AAAACTTCTGCTGGGAATGGAGCGTGCTGCAACACATGACGTCCCATGTGGAAACCGGTGCCGCGCTGCCCCGCGCGCTTTTTGACAAGATGTTGGCCGCGCGCAACTTCCAGAGTGGCCTGCAAACGCTGCGTCAGATCGAGTTCTCACTCTTTGACATGCTGCTGCACAGCGAGCATGACCCCGCACAAGATTTCATGCCTCTGCTGGAAACCGTGCGGCGCGAGGTGGCGGTGGTATCAAGCCCACCCTGGAGCCGCACACCGCACACCTTCGGACACATTTTTGCCGGTGGCTATGCGGCAGGCTATTACAGCTACAAGTGGGCCGAGGTGCTGAGCGCAGACGCCTACGCCGCATTTGAAGAAACTGCAGCAGCAGATGGCACACCTAGCGTGGAAACCGGTACAAAATACCGTCAGGCGATTCTGGAAGCAGGCGGCAGCCGCCCTGCTATGGAATCCTTCAAGGCCTTCCGTGGTCGCGAGCCCAGCCTGGACGCCTTGCTTCGTCACCAGGGCATGTCGGCTTAAACTTTGGCAAACAAGGGGAGTACACGCATGAAACTGCCGGTTCTGATCAAAATTGCAGCCACTGTCGCCTCTGTCGCCTGGCTGTGCGTTGCGTATGGGGCGCCGCCTCAAACGGTCTACCGCATCATCGGGCCAGACGGCAAAATCACCTTTTCAGACAAGCCACCCGTCAACGCCGAGCAAGGCAAAATTGCTGCCACTGGCACCGGCGCGGTGGCTGCAGCGTCAGGTACTTCACTGCCGTTTGAGTTGCGCCAGGTAGTGTCCAAATACCCTGTAACCCTGTACAGCGCGCCCGATTGCGGCCCCTGCACAACCGGCCGCGCGATGCTAAGCAGCCGTGGTATCCCGTTTTCAGAGCGCAGTGTCACCACCAACGAAGATATCGCCGCGCTACAGCGCCTAGCCGGTGAAAACTCTCTGCCTTTTTTGACCATCGGTGGCCAGCGCATCAAGGGCTATTCAGATCAGGAGTGGACTCAATACCTGGACGCGGCGGGTTACCCCAAAACATCCATGCTGCCTTCAGGCTATAAGCTTGAAGCGGCAACTCCACTGGTGTCGCTGCAAAAGCCGGTACCCGTGAAGGAAGAGCCCAAGCCCGAAGTTGTGCCGGAGCGAGTCGTGCCGAGTGGTCCGACGCCATCTAACCCGGCAGGCATCACCTTTTAGCAGCGCGTCCCTCGCTCCCAGGGGCGGGCGGCCGCGACGCCGGGTCTAGAACTGCAGCGTCCTGACGCCGCTGGCTGTGCCCAGCAGGCAGACCTGGGCCCGCTGATAGGCAAACACCCCAACGGTCACCACGCCAGGCCATTGGCTAACCTCGGCCTCAAACGCCAAAGGGTCGGCAATCTGCAGGCCTAGTACATCGACAATGTATTGGCCGTTGTCGGTCACCAATGGCTTGCCATCTTTTAGGCGAATGGTGCCCACGCCACCCTTGTCGGCAAATTGCCGGATCACGCGCTGTGAGGCCATGGGAATGACTTCCACCGGCAAGGGGAACTTACCCAACTTCTCTACCAACTTGGACTCGTCGGCAATGCAAACAAAGCGCGCCGACTGCGCGGCCACAATTTTTTCACGCGTGAGCGCCGCACCGCCACCCTTGACCATATTGCCCTGGTTGTCAATCTCGTCGGCACCGTCGATATAGACCGACAGGTGTTCCACGTCATTAGAGTCAAACACGGGGATGCCCAGCGCTAACAGGCGCTCGGTGCTGGCCACTGAACTGGATACCGCGCCCTTGATCTGGTCCTTCATGCTGGCCAGCGCGTCAATAAATTTATTGACCGTGGAGCCTGTGCCTACGCCCACAATCTCGCCCGGCACCACGTATTGCAGGGCAGCCTGGCCAACCAGGGTTTTGAGTTCATCCTGGGTCAGTGGGGCGGTTGGGGAAGTTGTTGGGGATGTGGAAGTGTTCATGGGGGAAAATCAAGGTAGTTAACGATGTACCTAGGAATTATCAATGGCTCTTGTCCCTTACGGTCTTGCCCGTCCCTTTTTGTTTAGCCTGGACCCTGAAACCGCGCATGACATCACCATTGCAGCGCTGGCTGCATCACAGGGCAACCTGCTGTCTGGTGCCTATCGAACAACGCGCATCGATGACCCACTGCTACTCGCCGGCCTGAAATTCCCCAACCGTGTTGGCATGGCCGCCGGGTTGGACAAGAACGCGCGTTGTATCGACGGCCTGGGCGCCATGGGCTTCGGCTTTGTCGAGGTGGGCACGGTCACGCCGCTGCCGCAGGATGGCAACCCCAAGCCGCGCATGTTTCGCTTGCCGAAGGCCCGAGGGCTGATCAACCGCCTTGGTTTTAACAACCACGGACTGGACGCCTTTGTGCGCAATGTGCAGAAGTCGGCACTGCGCAGAGCCGAGCACCCTTCCGTGTTGCTGGGCTTGAACATTGGCAAAAACGCCGCGACCCCGATAGAGAACGCCACCGACGACTACCTGCGTTGCCTGAACGGTGTCTACCCGCATGCTGATTACATTGCGGTCAACATCAGCAGCCCCAACACCAAGAACCTGCGCTCGCTACAAAGTGATGCCGCGCTGGACGCCCTGCTGGGCGCCATTGCCGAGCGGCGCGAGTTGCTGGCTCAGCAGCATGGCGCGCGCAAACCCATCTTCCTGAAAATTGCCCCGGACCTGGACGCAGCGCAAATCGAGGTGATTGCCGCCACCCTCAAACGCTATGGCACCGACAGCAGTGGCAAAGTCAATAACGCCTGGGGCGTGATCGCCACCAACACCACCTTGAGCCGCGACGCCGTAAAAGACCTGCCCCACGCGGAGGAAATCGGGGGTCTATCGGGCGCACCGGTGCTGGAAATGAGCAACCGGGTGATCAAGCAATTGCGCAAGGCGCTGGGCAAGCAGTTTCCCATCATCGGCGTGGGCGGCATTTTGAGTGCGGAAGATGCGGTCTCCAAAATCCGCGCCGGGGCCGACGTGGTGCAGATCTATACCGGCCTAATTTATCGTGGCCCGGACCTGGTCAAGGAAACGGCGCAAGCCATTGCGGCAATGGGTAAAAGGTAAGGCGGCACCCAATTGAGTTGCAATTGCAATTGCAGCCTGGTGTTATCGAAGCTCCAGCGCACCACCCTCGCCAGGCGCCAATGTCTTGCCTGATGGCACGGTCAAAAAGGCGCGCACATCCGGCTCATCCATCCCGAACGCCAAACTGCTCGGCCCCTGAGACGTGCTGCCGTAGCCATAACCCCTGGTTTCTCCCAGAAGCGTCGTTTGCAAAGCAACTTGAGTGCCATCGCTACAGCGCAAATCAACTTCCCCGATGTTGGTGGCGGTGTAGCGCATGCTGCCGCTACAAGAGCTGATAGCGCCCTTTTCAGCAGAAAAAGAAACGCGGCCCGTGCGATCTGGCACTAGCAGCACAGCACCGGTAAGAAGTTGGCCGTTGACAATCAAATAGGCATCCCGCCTGGTGGACACCAGACGCAAACCGGTGTCGTTAACCTTGGCGCAACTGCACAACAACGCCGCCAGCAATGAAAGCAGGACCGGCCCCGAGTAAGGGCGAATAAGCTGCTGCATGAGGGAAACCTCCTGTGTATTTCGGGCATTCGGGAGTGGGCCATGCCGGTGTACCATCTTAGCCAATTCGCACTCCAATCAGTCAGATGAAAGCACGCAGGCAAAACCCGTTCGACACCCCATCAACCGCCAGCCTCGGCAGGCGCTTGCTGTTGTGGCTGCTCGTGCTCGCTTTGCTGGGTACTGCGGCGTATGTGCTAGGCCCTCGCAATGACTTCGGACCCTCCATGCCAAGCCCCAGACCACAGCCTCCGCAGGACATCACCCAGTTATCAGACTGGATACAACGAAGCGAGTCCGCCTTTGCCGACATCAAACCCGGCAACGCCAAAGGTATTGTCTGGGCCGCAACGCCCGGGCAGCGTACCCATTGGTCCGTCGTCTATATCCACGGTTTCTCCGCCAGCAGGCTCGAGACCGCGCCACTCGCCGAAGCCGTTGCCAGTCAGTTAGGCGCCAACGTTTTTTATACCCGGCTCACGGGCCACGGGCGCGCCCAAGGTGAGGCCATGGGCGAAGCCACCCCACAGGACTGGATGGCTGACACGCTGGAGGCCGTGCAAATTGGCCAGACCCTGGGTGAGCGCGTGTTGCTGATAAGTTGCTCCACCGGCGGCACGCTGGCGACTTGGCTTGGCACTTCAGTCGAGGCTGCGCGTGTCTCAGCCCACGTCTTCGTATCGCCCAACTTTGGCCCCAAGGACAAGCGCTCGGAAATCGTCAATGCACCCTGGGGCCAAAAAATAGCACTATTGGTGCAAGGCTCGACTCGCAGTTGGACGCCTGAGAGTGCACAAGAAGCCAACGCCTGGACGCCCAGCTATCCCACCAAAGCCATCTTCCCCATGATGGCGCTGGTTAAGAGCGTGCGGGACAGCGACCTCTCGCTGTTCCAGACACCTGTCCTGGTGTTGTACAGCGAACGTGATGAAACGGTGGATACGGCTGAGACCAAGGCCGCCTTCACCAGGCTGGGCTCGGCACTCAAGTCGATTGAGCCGGTGGGCTACAGCAAAAGCAAAGGCCAGCACGTGCTGGCCGGCGCCATCAAAGACCCGGATGCCGTGGCTCCCATGTCGGACGCAATTGTGCAGTGGGTTAAATCACTACCCAAAGAGCAGATTTAAGACATGGCTGAAGCCGACAAATCAGCGGAAGAAGTTAACCAACTGTCATTGCGCTCGCTCGGGCTCAAACCTGGCATGGCTATGCAAACCAAGCGCCTCGTGGCAGGAGCCACCAAGAAGGAGGCCCAATACTTTGGCGCCATCGAAGGCAAGGGTGTCATGGTCGGCCCGCTGGGCAGCGAGGGTGCCAAAACCGAATTGGTTGAGGGCGAAGTCTGCGTAGTGCGTGGCTTTACCGGCCAATACGAGTACTCCTTTTTATCCAAGGTCTTGCAAACGTTTGAGAAGCCCTTTGCCTACGCACTACTGGCCTATCCCGCCAAAGTGGACGCCAAGCTGGTGCGCCAAAGCATGCGCACCAAATGCTCCTGGCCGACCACGGTTACAGCGCCACAGCCACAGGGTGATGCCCAAACCATCTCTGTTGATTTGATTGATTTGAGTGTCAGCGGCGCCATGATCAAGGCGGCTGGAAGTGTGGCTGCCATTGGCTCCAACATCAAGTTCACCATGTCAGTCGAGGTGGACAAGGCGCCTGTCGACCTGCACCTCAATGCCAGCGTGTGCCACAACAATCGGGCCACCTACGAAGATGCCCACTTCATCGGACTGGCTTTCAAGGGACTCACAGCCCAAGACAAGCTGGTGCTGAGCTACCTTACCCAAACCCCGTAATTTCGACGCTGCTCGCGTTTTGAATGGCACGGCCTTCGCCGGCGCCAAGGGACTTCGCACGCGCCAGGCGCACGCCACATGACCGCCCGCAAACCCAACAGTTGGAATTGATTGGGTTCGGTTGGGATTCGTTGGAACTTGTTAGCCAACCATGACGGCAAGTTCAACGCGCAAGATGCGAAGTTTGGCGAGTTCATGGTGTGGCAAGACGCCAACCAAAACGGCGTGAGCGACGCGGGCGAAGTGCGCAGTCTGGCCGATTTGGCCCTGACCGAAATCAACCTGACCAGCGACAACGTGTTGCGCACACCCGCAGACGGCGTGACCGAGTATGGCCAGACCACGGCCACAGCCGCCGATGGCACGCAAGTGCTGGTGGCCGACGTGGGCTTTGAGTACACCAGCTTGGGCTACTCCATGGGCAGCGACAGCGCTGGCTTGGGCACCCTGAAGCTGGCCGACGGCGCGGCGCTGAACTTGGCGCAAGTGGGCAAGCAAAGCAGCCACGCGGTGGCGGCGGTGGACTTGTTGTCTGACAGCGCAGCCAATGCGCTGACCCTCAGCCTGCAAGATGTGCTGGACTTGTCAGGCGGCAATCTGTTCAACAGCGGCTCCAGTAACAGTGCCAGTAACAGCGCCACCTCGGCCAAGCAATTGGCGGTGTTGGGCGATGCGCAAGACACGCTGCACATCGGCACCGGCTGGACCAACTCCGGCACGGTGGTGCACTACGCCGGCCACGACTTGGTGGTGTACAACAGCAACACCAGCGCGGTGCAGTTGTTGATCGAGCAAGCGATGGTGAACGCCAACCAAGTGGTGATCTAAGCCACGGCCCTTGGCGTTAAAGCCAGGGGCCTAGCAATAAGCCCAACCGGAGTGATCGGGTTGGGCTTTTTTGTGGGTGGCTACTTTGAGGGCAAACCGCTTGGCTTAAAAAATTTCAGACGGCCGGATGGCTCCATTTCCGCCCAAAGATGGCCTGGATGATTGATGCCTGTTGCGCTTTGGCCTAAAATCTAGTTATGGCTATACACAGCAGTTTTCTTGGTTCGGTGACGGTATCTGGCGATGAGGCTAAGGCTCTCACTCGCCGGGTGCAGTTCGCTCGCGGGACCAAGGCGTCCATTGCAGCAGCCGCAAATGGTCGCAAGCTGGTTTCCACCTTTGCCAAAAAAGGTGTGGTCACAATCAAGCTGAAGGCATCCAAGGCCTTAGCCGAGGTCTGATTTTCGGTGCCTTTCGAGCTTCGTGAGCTCCATCAGGGCGATGGGTGTAACGCGCTGAGCTTGGGTGATCCAGCTCTAACACCGCTGAAAACCTTTCTGCGCAAAGAAGCAAAAAAGCTCCACGAAGAGAATCTTGCTAGAACATTCGTTTTGGTTCCATCGGGTGAGACCAAAGTTCTTGCGTACATTACCACCCTGTGCACGCATGTGGCAGTTGAGCAGTTTGATCAACAGACAGTTGTTGATGGCTTTCGCTACCAAGACTATCCCGCAATCAAGCTCGCCCGTTTAGCCGTTGATGCTTCACTTCAAGGCAAGGGCATAGGTAGTCAGCTTGTCGATTTTGTAATCGGCTTGGTGGTTGAAAACATCATGCCCCACACGGGTTGTCGATTCTTGGTGGTTGATGCCAAGCCAACATCGGTCTCGTTTTACGAGCGCAAGGGATTTACAAAAATCGGTCAGCTAGGTGGCGAAGATCAGGATTTGACTTCGATGTTTGTTGATTTACGCAAACTTGGCGGCAAGCAGGGCTGAGTCGAACATTGAAGTCTGTTTGCGCAGTGGTTACGCCTCACCTCCAATACCTACGGGTGTAGGTCTCGTCGCAAGTTGATCACGACGAGCGAAGTGAAGCGCAACTGCATTAGGGCGACCAAGTGTGGGGGGCTACTTTGAGGGCAAACCGCTTGGCTTGAAAACTTTCAGACGGCCGGGTGGCACGCAAGATGTTGAAATTGTCGACCACTGCTGAAGGATGATTGATGAAAAAAATAACCCGAAAAATTAAGCCCGTGTCGCCCGGTGAGATGCTGGAAGAGGAGTTCTTTAAGCCCCTGGGTTTGACCAAATACCGCTTGGCCAAAGACATTGGTGTGCCACCGCAAAGGATCGGCGAAATCGTGGCGGGTCGGCGGTCGATTGCCGCAGACACGGACCTGCGGCTGTGCAAGTATTTCGGGCTGAGCGATGGATGGTGGCTTCGCGGTCAAGTGAGCTATGACACCACCTTAGCCAAACAGGCTTTGAGCCAAACCTTGGCCAATATTCAGCTTTGCCCTTTGCTGGTGGCCTAGGCCGAAGGGTTTGAAGGGGAAGTTGCCTGGCAAAAACGATGTCTCACAAGGACTGGGCTAAATCCGTTTCAAGCAGCATGCGCACGTAACGGGTGTAGGGCACACCTTTGGCTTTGGCCCGACTTTTGATAGCCTCAAGCAGTGACTCGGGCAGGCGCATGTGCAGGGCTGCAGATTTGGCTTCGATCTCAAATTTCATGGGCTTAAAGCCGGACAGGTCAAACTTCGACAGGTCTGCGGTTTCCACAAATTTCTCTGCTTCGGCATCATTGCGCAGTGATGGCATAGGCTTAGATTTGACGTTCATAGTGTTCTACCTCTTTCTGGTGCATGAACCGGGCACTAACGGCAGGAGCACCGAGTAATACGGCCTCGATATCCAGACGCGAAACGCCGTGCTTGCCACACTTGGGCCAGTTGCCTTTATCCCATTCGATACCCGCAATTTCCATGTCCAATTTATAGACAAATGTGTAGACAAATGGAGAAGGCTTCTTGGTCTGCCGCTGGTTTGACGGCGGGGTAGCTGCCCGAATTTCGAGCGCGTGGTGCTCAGGCCTTTTTGTCCAGCAGCGCGCCAGTCATGGCGTTGCTGGTCTTGAACACTGCCAGATTGGCCAGAAATGCGTTTTTGGCTTGAAGCTGGTTTACCAGGTCGGTTTCCAGCGCTGGCCCCTGCTCTGCCGAGGCAACGACCTTGGTGGTCACGCCGCCATCTGTTTGGGTGCTTTGCTGCACTTCCCGTCTGCGATAGCCCCCGGTCTGGAGGTTGGCTACGTTACCGGCTGACGTGTCCAGTTGAACTTGCGCCGCTTTCATGCCGGACAAAGCGATATTGCTAATGGATGACATGGCGGGCACTCCCTAAAGTGACTCAGAAACAAAAAAGGCCTGAAGACAAGCTTCAGGCCTGGGTGCGGGAAGGGACTTGCGTCCCCACCTCAGCACAAAAACTTAGGCGAAGTTTGCTTCAGCAAAGCCCCAGTTCACCAGTTTGTCAAAGAAAGTTTCGACATACTTCTGGCGCAGATTGCGGTAGTCAATGTAGTACGCATGTTCCCAAACGTCAACGGTCAGCAGTGCCTTGTCAGCGGTGGTCAGGGGCGTGCCCGCTGCGCCGGTGTTGACGATGTCTACCGAGCCATCGGCCTTTTTCACAAGCCAGGTCCAGCCCGAACCGAAGTTGCCCACAGCCGACTTGACGAAGGCTTCTTTGAAAGCGGCGTAGCTGCCCCACTTGGCCGTGATGGCTGCACCCAACGCACCAGCAGGCTCACCGCCGCCGGCGGGCTTCATGCCATTCCAGAAGAAGGTGTGGTTCCAGATTTGGGCTGCGTTGTTGTAGATGCCGCCGCTGGCTTTTTTGATGATTTCTTCGAGGGTGAGGGCTTCGAATTCGGTGCCCTTTTGCAGGTTGTTCAAATTCACAACGTAGGCGTTGTGGTGCTTGCCGTGGTGGAACTCCAAAGTTTCTTTGGAGTAAGCAGGTGCCAGTGCGTCAATGGCGTAAGGCAGTGCGGGCAGGGTGTGTTCCATGGATTCCTCGTGGGTTGGTTTTTAACAGTCGTGCATTGTAGGAACTAATTGGATTGCGCGTTTTGCACACGCAGATCAACCGTTCCGTCGGCCAGGGTTGCTTGCAAATCCTGCCCTACGCGCACCTGATTTACGCCGGTGATGGGGGTGCCATCCTCCTGCGTCAGCCAGGCATAGCCGCGCAGCAAAACGCGTGCCGGATCCAAGGCCTGCAGACGTATCCCGGCGCGGGCGCAGGCCTCCTGTCTGCGCTGCAGTGTTTGCTGCGCAGCACGCGGAAAATTCTGTTGCATCAGTGCCAGAGCGTTGTGCCGGCGCTGCACATCGTTGCGCAGGGCATGGGCCATGCTTTGCTGCGCGGAGTCCAACAGCGCGCGCTGCTTTGTCATGGCACCCGATGGGCGACCAATGCGCGCCGCAAAGTGGTCGACGTGCTGGGCTTCGCGCTCCAGCGTGTGGGTAAGGGACTTGTGCAAACGCGCCTGCGCTTCGTCCAAGGTTCGCAAATACGACTCGGTGCTGGCACTGACCAACTCGGCCGCAGCGGTGGGAGTGGGGGCGCGCAGATCAGCCACAAAGTCAGCAATGGTGAAGTCGGTCTCATGGCCGACACCGCTGATGATGGGCACCGGGCTGGCGGCAATGGTGTGGGCGAGTTGCTCGTCGTTAAAGGCCCACAAGTCTTCCATGGCGCCGCCACCGCGCACGAGCAGGATGACGTCCAGGGGCTGCGATTGGCCACCGCGTGGCACCTTGCCCTGGGCCAGGTCGTAAAGCGACTCCAATGCCTTCACCAACTCGCGCGGCGCGCCCTCCCCTTGTACCGAGGCCGGGGCAATTACCACCGGGATGTGCGGCACGCGGCGCTGCAAAGCAGTTACCACGTCATGCAGGGCGGCAGCACCGAGTGAGGTGACCACGCCAATGGCGCGGGGCATGTCGGGCAAGGGGCGTTTGCGGGCCGGGTCGAACAGGCCTTGGGCTTCCAGTTTGGCTTTGAGTTGCAAAAACTGTTCAAACAGACTGCCTTGGCCGGCCCGGCTGAGGCTTTCCACAATCAGCTGCAGTTCGCCACGCGGCTCGTAAACGCCCAGGCGGCCGCGCACTTCGACCTTGTCGCCATCGCGGGGCACAAAGTCCAGCAGGCTGGCGGCGCGGCGGAACATGGCGCAGCGCAATTGGCCGCTGGCGTCTTTGAGCGAAAAGTAGCAGTGCCCGCTGGCGGCGCGCGAAAAGCCCGTGATTTCGCCGGCCACGGCAACCGGGTTGAAGCGGGACTCCAGCGCATCGGCAATGGCACGGCACAACGCGCCAACCGGCCAGACGCGGGGCTGCGCAGGCTGCACTGCGCCTTCAAACATGACGCCGCCTTTGCACGCTTACATTTGGACGCATTTCTGGGTTATTCATACGGATGGGCAAACCGATTGAACGTCGCCGCCCCTTGGACAGCCTGATGTTTAGGTCTAAGTGCCTTGATTTCATTGGGTTTTTTTCTGCTGCAATTGTCATCAAAGTGTCAAGACGCTGTGCTGGCGTGGTTTGCGGGCCTCGTCACCTGCACTTTTGCACAAAGTTATCCACAAAAACTGTGGGTCAAACAGCACAGTGACTAGGCCATAATCCACACGCACAACATTTGCTCGGAGGGGACTCTTGCTTTCCATCATACAAGCCGCCGGATGGCCAATCTGGCCACTCATCGCATGCTCGATTCTCGCCTTAGCCATCGTCATTGAACGGTTTATAAGTCTTCAGACCAAGAAGGTCGTTCCACCCCGTTTGCTCGAAGAGGTGCTCAGTGTCACCCGCAAAGGCATTCCACCCAGCGATGTGATCCTCCAACTGGAAAAGAATTCGGCACTTGGCAAAGTGTTAGCCAGCGGCCTGCGGGCCGTCAGTAATGAGCCCCAGCTGAGTGAGGAGGATTTGCGCGCCACCATGGAAAGCGTGGGGCGTAAAGTGGCACACCGTCTGGAACATTACCTGAGCGCGTTGGGCACCATCGCCTCCGCCGCGCCACTTATGGGGCTGTTTGGCACCGTGGTGGGCATGATTGAAATCTTCGGCTCACAAGCCCCCGGTGGCTCAACGGTGGGCAATCCGGCACAGTTGGCGCACGGCATCTCGATTGCGCTCTACAACACTGCTTTTGGTTTGATCGTGGCCATTCCGTCGCTGATCTTCTGGCGCTATTTCCGCGGTCGCGTGGATGAATACCTGCTGGAACTTGAGCTGGCCGCCGACCGCATGGCGCGTCACATCAAGTCGCTGCGTAAACAGCGGAGCGCAACACCCGCCGAGCCGCAGCCATGAACTTTAGACGCAGGACTAACGAGGAACCGGAAATCAACCTGATTCCATTCATCGACGTGTTGCTGGTGGTGCTGATTTTTTTGATGCTGTCGACCACCTACAGCAAGTTCACCGAGATGCAGATCACGCTGCCGACGGCGGATACCGATGCGCAGCGCGACTACCCCAAGGAGTTGATCGTGGCCGTTGGTGCCGATGGCAACTACAGCATTAACCGCGTAGCCTTGGCCGGGCGTAGCCTGGAAGCGGTGGCTGCGGCACTTTCCGAAGCTGGCAAGGGTGCAAAGGAAACCGTGGTGGTGATTAGTGCCGATGCCAACGCCAGACACCAGTCGGTGGTCACGGTGATGGAGGCCGCACGCCGCGTGGGTTTAAACCAGATTACCTTTGCCACCCAATCTTCTTCGCAGGCGGGTGTCAAATAGGGGCATGCCCCACGACGCCGGTTTGAATCGCACGCTCAGCCAATCGCTGTTGCGTGCCTGGACGCACCGGGGCGCGCTGGCGCTGCTCCTGCTTCCGATAGCCCTGCTCTACTCTGCGTTGCTGTCCTTGCGGCGCTGGCTTTACCGCGCCGGGTTGTTCCAGTCACGGGGCGTGGAATGCGCAGTCATCGTGGTGGGCAACGTCATTGTTGGCGGCGCTGGCAAGACGCCAACGACCATCGGCATCGTGCGTCACCTTGGTGATCGCGGCATACGCGTTGGTGTGATTTCACGCGGCTACGGTCGCACCGACCAGGATGTGCGGTCAGTCACGCTGACAGATGACGTGCAAACGGTGGGTGATGAACCGCTGCTGATGGCGCGGGCCACGGGCGTTCCGGTGTTTGTGGCGTCCAACCGCCATGCGGCAGCGGCGGCACTGCTTCACGCCCACCCCGATACGCAAGTGATTGTTTGCGACGACGGCCTGCAGCACTTTGCATTGCGGCGCGATATCGAAGTCTGTGTTTTTGACGACCGGGGTGTAGGCAATGGCTGGCTCCTGCCCAGCGGCCCGTTGCGCGAGGCCTGGCCGCGCAAGGCTCTAACGTGCGTGGGGCAGCAAGATGGCAGTACGCTGGTCTTGCATACGGGTCCCAAACCCGCCTTTGGGGGCTTTCGTGCGCAGCGCTCGCTGGCACATGAGGCGCTGGCGCACGATGGTCAGCAGGTCAACTTGGGCGAACTCAAACCGCCTTTGCTGGCGCTGGCGGGTATTGCAAAACCGGAGGAGTTCTTTCTCGCGTTGCGCGCCCTGGGTTTGGTGTTGGAAAGAACTGTGGCGCTGAGTGATCACTTTGACTTTTCGCAATTGGACATGGCGCAGTTGCAGGGCTTTCAGGTGCTTTGCACCGAAAAGGACGCGGTCAAGCTTTGGAAGTTTTGGCCCCAGGCGCTGGCCGTGCCTCTGGTCCAGACTCTGGAGCCGGATTTTTTGGCGGCACTGGACGGTCTGCTGGATCAGACGCTTGCGGCAAAGTTATCATCCGGACATGGACACCAAACTGCTTGAACTGATCGTCTGCCCCGTAACCAAAGGGCCTCTTGAATTTGACCGCGAGAAGCAGGAGTTGATCTCCCGCTCCGCGCGACTGGCATACCCGGTGCGCGATGGCATTCCGGTCTTACTGGAAAGCGAAGCCCGCACCCTGACCGACGCCGAGTTGGGTCTGTAAACAACCACCGCGATGGCGTTTACCGTTCTGATACCAGCCCGTCTGGCCTCTACCCGCCTGCCCAACAAACCACTGGCCGATATTGCCGGCGTTCCCATGGTGGTGCGCGTGGCGCAGCGTGTAACCCAAGGCCTGACCCAGCCCGCACGCATCGTGGTGGCCGCTGATGACATGAGCATCGTGCAAGCCTGCGAACGCTTTGGCGTGGAGGCGGTGTTGACCCGTGTGGACCATGCATCTGGCAGCGACCGCCTGGCCGAGGCTTGCGACATACTGGGGCTGCGCGATGAGGACATCGTGGTCAACGTGCAAGGCGATGAGCCGCTGATTGATCCTGCCCTGGTACAGGCAGTGGCCGATTTGCTGGTCAGCCAGCCGACCGCCAGCATGGGCACGGCGGCGCACGCGATTGACAGTGTCGAAGATTTCAAAAATCCAAACGTGGTCAAGGTGGTGCTGAATGCGGCTGGCATGGCGCTGTATTTCAGTCGTGCACCGATTGCTTGGTGGCGCGACGGTTTTGCGAATGGCATTTCTGCGCTAGCGCAACCTGCACCGTTGCGGCACATCGGCATTTACTCGTATCGCGCTGGATTTTTACGCGCTTTTCCTACGCTGGCGCAGGCGCCCATCGAAATGACCGAGGCATTGGAACAGTTGCGCGCACTGTGGCACGGCTACCAGATTGCGGTGCACACCAGCGCCAGTGCGCCAGGTGCGGGAGTCGACACCCCGGAGGACCTTGAGCGGGTGCGGGGCATCTTCATGGGGGCAGCGTCAGAGGCTTGATCCTGTAAGCTAGCTTATAGCCGCACCATGCTATTCTCAGACGAGCAATAAATATTTGTAAGCACAGGTTTCAAGCCAGTGCAACACATACACGATTCACGCAATAAAGAGGGGTTCCATGAGACTGATTCTGTTGGGCGCACCCGGCGCTGGTAAAGGCACTCAAGCCACGTTCATTTGCCAAAAGTACGGCATTCCACAAATTTCTACCGGTGACATGTTGCGCGCAGCAGTCAAGGCTGGCACGCCACTGGGCCTGGAGGCCAAGGCCGTGATGGCTTCCGGCGGTCTGGTCAGCGATGGACTCATCATCAATTTGGTGAAAGAGCGTCTGACACAAGCAGACTGCGCCAATGGCTTTTTGTTCGACGGCTTCCCG
>CAIQYP010000537.1 GCA_903876045.1 uncultured beta proteobacterium
ACTGAAGAAGAGCAGTTCCACTAAACCGGAGTAGTCTGCGCAAGGGCTGAATCTCCTAACGGGGGTTCAGCCCTTTTTTATGGATGTTTGAGGGTGTTGGCAATCAGCATTGGATGCGATAAATATAGAGGGTGCTGCAACAAAGAGATGCCCATGGTGAACGCTTCATTTCAGTCGTAAATATTCAATTCGGACACCCAAAAGTGCAGTTCGATATTTCGACTCTTTGGGTGTCATTTTGCTACTATGATGGTGTGCCAGGCTCCCTTCGAAGGTTTCCAATTGACCGCCACCAACCGACCTGACGTTCCATGGCCATTGTTGGTAAAGCCGTTTGGAAGAGATGCCCTCTACGAGGCCATGGAAACTGCCTTTAGAGACTCGGGATTTGCCGTACTCGTGTGATTGAATCAACGCGAGAACAAATTTTTTGATCGTGACGAAATCCCACACTCCGGCTGGCGGGCCTGCAAACGAACCCTTCAGCGTTCAATCCTTGCATGGCCTGGGCGTTCTTGAATGTAGCCCCAAAAAAGCAAGCCATTATTCAATGAGCGACTCACGCCTAGCGCCGGTGGATTTGAATTCAATCAAGTTGAACGTCCCCATGCCGTTTGGATTGGTGGACAGTCGTGGCGTCTTGCTTGCACTAAAAGGGTTTGTATTTCAAACTGAAAGTATCCTGGTCAGCCTTGCCAATCGCGGGAGTGGTTTCTTTGTTGATTTTTCCGACCTTAGTGACCCTCAATTGCGTGTCGCTGAGCGAGCGTATATCAATCAACTGCAGAAAAAGCTTCGAGACCAGGGGCCTCTTGGGGAGTTGTCCAAAGTACAAGTCAGTTACGCGATTGCGGCGAGCGATGAGGTAGAACAAAAGTCGTTTGATTGGTTGGATTTGATCGAGGCGTGCGACTCTATGTTGCGCACTCGTGATGCGAACTTTTTCAAGCGACGTCTTGAAAATATCACGGCGATATTGACCCATCAATTGAACGTGAACCCAGACGAAGCATTGATGGCGCTTTTTTACTTATCCGAAAAGGGCGCGCGCCATTACAGCGCCACCCATTGCCTGTTGGTCTGTGTCATTTGCGTCCTGACGGCGTCTACCGTATTGCATTGGTCTGAAGCCGATGTTGACTTGCTTATGCGATGCGCGCTGACTATGAATATCGGGATGGTAGACCTTCAGGACGGCTTGGCAAAACAAGCCGGACCCGTTGACATGAGTCAGAAATTCCTGATCGGGGAGCACGCCAACCTGTCAGTGCACATACTGGAGGTGTTTGGTGTGGCGGATCAGGACTGGTTGACGATGGTGCGGCTCCATCACAAGACCATACTAGAGCCGCTACAGTCCGAGTTTGACTCTAGTCGTCTCATCGGATTATTGAATCGTGCCGACATTTTTGCAGCCAAATTGGCCTCACGTATTTCACGCGCTGCACAAACCTCTTCTGTGGCGATGAAGTCCATCTATATCAGTGCGCAGGCTAAAACGGATGCTATGGGGGCGGCCATCATCAAAGCGGTCGGAATATACCGACCAGGCTCATTTGTGAAACTCGCCTCTGCAGAAGTGGGATTGGTGATACGTCGAGAGGGCAATACAACGACCCCTGCCGTTGCGGTGGTGCTGAACCGGGATGGCGTTCCCGTTGTTGCCATGGCCATCCGGGATACATCCGATAAAAAGTACGCCGTAATTTCCAGTGTGCCATCCTCAACGGTTAAGGTCACATTGAATCTGCAGAGGATCCTCGATTTGAGTAGGCAGAAAGAATATATTGAATCCCCGGTGGAACGATAGCTTCTGTTCAAGCGGCAGAAAATGCCCAAATTGGACCTGCACAGGCTATGCAGCCAGCATCTCTTCGTTGCGCTGGCGCAGTGTGCCCACAGCAGGTGCCGCATCCAGCTGTGTTACCGGACAGGCCGCACGCACGCGGTTGTGCATGTCGTGGATGCAGTGCTCATAGGACGATAGCGGCCCGAACTCAAAGCCATAGGAGTTGAGCCCGCTCTGCACGCGCTCGCACAGCATCTTGTCCTCGGCGCTAACTTGCCGGTTGATGCGTGCATTGAGGTAGCGCAGCACCTTCATTTCGCGCCGCGCATCGGGGCGCACATAGATCGGGTAGCGCACGCTGCAGGTGCTCGCCGTTGCGGGCAAGAACTGAAACAGGTCCATGCTGTCGCCGTAAATGTCCAGACCGATGTTGGGCGGCATGGTGAAAAACATCCAGGTGTTGTGCACTTCAGCAGGCAGGTCACTATTCAGGCGCGGCGCCATGGTCTGGTACATGCGCTCTGCCCAATTGCTGGAGAGTTGGGGCCGCAAGGTGCTCTTGCTTCCCGCCACGCCATGGGCGTTGATGAAGCCGGTGATGTCGCTATCGAGCAGGCGGTGATAGCCCGGGTGACCGATGGGCACATGGTAGTTTTCCAGGTTGTTGTCCACACCCACTTTCCAGTTGCAATTCCAGTGGTCGACCCAGGGTTCAGACAGTGGAACCATTTCTTCCAGCCGATAGGGCTCGATCAGGTGGATAGTGTCTTTCCACATTTCCTTCAGGCTGACTCCTCCCGGGACGATGCGCACAAATACCAGTCCACAAATAACTTCCAGGTCCACCGCGCGCAGGCCCAGCGTGGATTTGTCTGTACCGCTGAATGTCGCTTCCGCCGGGCGGCCAGCCAGTGCGCCGTTCAAGTGGTAGCTCCAACCGTGATAGGGGCAGGTCAGGCGTGCCTTGCATTGGCCGCTGCCGTCCAGCACCCGGGCACCGCGGTGACTGCAGGCGTTGATGAAAGCCCATAGCTCGCCGTCTTCACCGCGCAGCACGATCACCGAGTCGCGCCCCAGGTCCAGCGTCATGAAATCGCGCGGGTTCTTTACGTCGTTGATGTGGCAGGCGAATTGCCAGGACGTGCGGAACATGGCGTCGTATTCCAACTCATTGAGTTCCGCGTTGTGGTAGGTCCAGGCCGGCAGCGTGCGCGCCGTTTTTTGGGTGGGCGGGGTGTCCGTCATGCAGGGCGTTCCTCTCAGCTAATTAAATGGGCCACAGATTCAAGGCAGATGGCCCTGGCTTCATCAACACTGAATGAATTGGGGTCCAGCGCAGCCTGCAGCCACAGACCGGCAATCAGGGCCATCAGTCCGATGGACTGGCGTTGCGCATCCAGCTTGATGCGGCGTTGTTGGGCCAGCCGGTCAAACACATCCTGATAGATCTTCATGTCTGATTTGTAGAGCGCCCGATCCAGCTTTTTGAGCTTGGGCGATTTGGGTATGACGCTCCAGAACCCGAGCCAGATTCTCAGGTTGTCTGTGTTGAATGTGCTGGGATCAAAGTTATTTTCGATGCAGGACTTCAGCGCCTTCACCGGGTCCTGCATGTCGCGCATACCGTCCAGTGTGTGTGTGGTCCAGGCGTCGCACAGGGTTTGGTAGGACTGCAGAATGAGTTCGTCCTTGGAGCCGAAATGGTGGTTGATCAGGCCGCGCGACACGCCGCCTTCGGCGCA
>CAIQYP010000538.1 GCA_903876045.1 uncultured beta proteobacterium
CTGCTGTAGCAGGGATTCACTGACCTCGGGCGGACTCAAGAGCCGCGTGGGGATCAACTCCCCGCCTTTCACATGCGCGCTGCCCAGAAGTGCGCGCGGTTGCTCGGCAAAAACTGCCACTGCCTCCGCATCACTCCAGGCACCGCGTCTGCGCATACCACTTAAAAACCGTGCCGCATTTTCGGCATCCAGCGTGACCACCGTATGACCTGCCAGCAGATCTTCGGAAGGTCGCACACAGGCCAGGCGCTGTTCTTCGCTCATAGCCTCCAGTGCCGCCACACTCACACATAGCGACTCGTCAAAGCCACCGGTGCGGATGCGCCGCAATGCGCTCAGGTGTGCGCCACAACCCAGCGCCTCACCAATATCTTCGCCCAAAGTTCGGATGTAAGTGCCTTTGCTGCACTCCACCACCAGATCCACTTCGGGACTTTCTCCGTTCAACCGTGCCTGCACGATGCGGATGCTGTAAATCGTTACCTGGCGCGGTTCGCGCTCAATCTCAATACCGGCCCTCGCATATTCGTACAGTGCCCGTCCGTCTTTCTTCAGGGCGCTGTGCATGGGTGGCACCTGGGCAATCGGCCCGGTATATCTCCGTACCACCTGCTCCAACTGCTCGATCGTTACCTGCACTGCCCGTTCGCAAATCACATCACCTTCAGCATCCGCCGTACTCGTCTTAATTCCCAATCTCAGCGTCGTCGCGTACGCTTTATCTGCGTCAAGATGCATCTGACTAAACTTGGTTGCTGCACCAAAACAGATGGGCAAGACTCCAGTGGCCAGTGGATCCAGTGTGCCTGTGTGGCCTGCCTTTTCCGCTCTGAGCAACCACTTCACTTTTTGCAGCGCCTGATTGCTGGAAAATCCAATTGGCTTGTCCAGCAACAACACTCCATGCACGGGCCTGCGCTGCACCTTGACACGTTGCTGCTTGGCCTTGCCGCCCTGGGGAGCGGCAGTCGCACCCTGGGACGGCCCGGCTAATTCCATGGCTAGTCTTCCTTCGCCTTGGACGCAACTGCCTTGGCAATCAAGGCATTCATGTCGGCCGCGCGCTCAACTGTTTGGTCAAAGTGGAAGTGCAGCGTAGGCACAGTGTGAATGTGCAGACGCTTGAACAAACCAGCTCGCAAAAAACCTGCAGCCTGGTTCAGGCCTTCGGCTGTTTGCACCGGGTCACCTATCAGCAGACTGAAGAACACCTTGGCATGCGCATAGTCGGGCGTGACCTCCACGGCCTGGATGGTCACCATGCCCACCCGCGGGTCTTTGAGCTCGCGCGCGATCAATTCGGTCAGATCGCGCTGGATCTGATCGGCTACACGGAAACCACGGTTAGGTGTGGATGACTTTTTGCGAACCATTGCTTGTGCCGCTTACAACGTACGTGCGATTTCGCGAATTTCGAAGAACTCGAGTTGATCGCCGATGTTGATGTCGTTGTAGTTCTTGAGCTTGATACCGCATTCGAAGCCTTCCTTGACCTCGCGCACATCGTCCTTCATACGCTTGAGGGAATCGAGCTCGCCGGTGTACACCACAACGTTGTTGCGCAGCAAGCGGAAGTGCGCACTGCGATTTACAAAGCCGCTCGTAACCATACAACCCGCAACCGTACCAATCTTGGAGGCCACGAAGACGGTGCGAATTTCGGCAGAGCCAATAATCTCTTCGCGCTTTTCCGGGGCCAGCATGCCGGACATGGCTGCCTTCAACTCATCGACCGCGTCGTAAATGATGTTGTAGTAGTTGATCTGAACGCCATTGCCTTCGGCCAATTTGCGCGCACCTGCATCGGCGCGCACATTGAAACCAATCACGATAGCCTTGGACGCAATGGCCAAGTTGATATCAGACTCGCTGATAGCACCCACGGCGGCGTAAATCATCTGCACCTTGACTTCGTCTGTGGAGAGCTTGAGCAGGGACTGAGCCAGCGCTTCTTGTGAACCCTGCACGTCAGCCTTGACGATGATGGGCAGCATCTTGACGTCGCCGGATGACAGGTCGGAGAACATGTTCTCCATCTTGGCCGCCTGCTGTTTGGCCAGCTTGGTATTGCGGAACTTGCCGGCACGGTAAGTGGCAATTTCACGGGCCCGGCGTTCGTCGGACATCACCATGAATTCATCACCGGCCTGTGGCACTTCGGTCAAGCCTTGAATTTCCACCGGAATGGAAGGACCTGCGGTCTTGATGGCTTTGCCGTTTTCGTCCAACATGGCACGTACGCGGCCATAGGTTTGTCCTGCCAGCACTACGTCACCCGCCTTGAGCGTACCGGACTGAATCAGTACCGTTGCTACCGGGCCGCGGCCTTTGTCCAACTTGGCTTCAATGACCAGACCCTTGGCCATGGCATCGACCGGAGCCCTGAGTTCAAGCACTTCAGCTTGCAGCAGCACCTGTTCCAGCAGAGCATCAATGCCCATACC
Organism: uncultured beta proteobacterium; assembly: GCA_903876045.1. Classification (GTDB taxonomy): domain Bacteria; phylum Pseudomonadota; class Gammaproteobacteria; order Burkholderiales; family Burkholderiaceae_C; genus Allorhodoferax. The sequence goes on from CAIQYP010000538.1 coordinate 2,445, forward strand.
GGTCTTGGAGGATACGGCCACAAAGGGAGAGTCGCCGCCGAATTCTTCGGGCACGACCTCCTCTACTACCAATTCGTTCTTCACGCGCTCGGGGTTGGCGTCAGGCTTGTCCGACTTTGTGATCGCGACAACGATGGGAACGCCAGCTGCCTTTGCATGCTTGATAGCTTCTTTAGTTTGTGGCATCACACCGTCGTCGGCAGCAACCACCAGAATCACGATGTCAGTCGCCTTGGCGCCGCGGGCACGCATGGCAGTAAACGCCTCGTGGCCAGGGGTGTCAAGGAAGGAAACCATTCCGCGCGGAGTTTCGACGTGGTACGCACCGATGTGCTGGGTAATGCCACCAGCTTCGCTGGAGGCCACCTTGGCGCGGCGGATGTAATCCAACAGTGAGGTTTTACCGTGGTCGACGTGGCCCATGACGGTAACCACTGGAGCGCGGGGCAGGGACTCTGCGTGCTGACCCAAGGTTTCGTCATCGGTAAATGCTTCCGGATCATCCAGCGCGGCGACAACGGCCTTGTGGCCCATATCCTCCACCAAAATCATGGCGGTGTCCTGGTCCAGCGGCTGGTTGATGGTGACCATCTGACCCAGCTTCATCAATTGCTTGATGACCTCGGAGGCCTTTACCGCCATCTTGTGCGCCAGTTCAGCCACAGTAATGGTTTCTGGCACGTGAACTTCCAGCACACGGGTTTCCACCGGCGCCTGTTGCTGTTGCGAGTCACTACGGTCGCGGTCATTGCTACCACGGCGGCCACGCGGGCCGCTGCGCCAGTTGGTCGAACGACCAGCACCAGCACCGGTATCGCCACGGGTCTTGAGTTCTTTCTTCTTGGCAGGATCCCCAGCCCAGCTACTTGACAGCTTGGCCGATTTAACCTCTTTATTGGCCCCCCCGGGCGCAGCGGGTGGCGTTGTGCCAGCCGCGGGCTTCGCACCCGGCTTGGGAACGGCGGTTCCCGCTGGCGGCTTGTGTAGGGTACCTTTAATACCGGCCTTGGCTGCAGCTTCAGCTCTCAGTTCTTCAGGTCGCTTGGCCACCAATACGCGCTTGGGAGCAGACATCATGCTGCGAATGGCTGCTGCTTCGGCTTCGGCTCTGAGGCGACGATCGCCGAGATCTGCAGCGCGCGAAGCATCTTCAACGGCTTGAGCCTTTGAAGCCACGGCCGCCGCTGCCGCTTTTTCCGCTTCCTGCTCGCGCTTAAGTTCTGCTGCTACTGCTGCAGCAGCAGCTAACGCTTGATGGTCGACCTCAGGAACCGCCTTGGCCTTGGCCTTAACTTGTGGCTTGGTGGCGGCGTCGCGAGCCGCCTGCTCTTTTAAGGCTGCAACTTCCGCAGTTTGCTTTTCAAGGGATTCCTGCGCAGCGCGGGCTTCTTGCTCATCACGCTCTTTGCGACGCTGAGCCAACTCTTCTTCCTGACGACGGATCAACTCCGCTTGGCGACGCGCATCTTCTTCGCGGCGTGTCAGTTCGGCATGGTCAATCGCATGCTCTGCAGCAGTGTCAACCTGATCTTCATGCTCAACCACATCTCCGGGCTGGTCGGTTCCGTCTTCGCGACGCACAAAGGTGCGCTTCTTGCGCACTTCCACCTGTATCGTACGTGCCTTGCCGCTGGAGTCAGCCTGCTTGATCTCGGTGGAATGCTTTTTCACCAGAGTGATCTTTTTGCGATCAGGCGCAGACGTTCCATGGCTGTTTTGCAGATAACCGAGCAATTTGTGCTTGTCGGCATCGGTCAGCGCGTCAGATGCAGCGTTCTTGGCTACACCCGCCGATTTCAGCTGCTCAAGCAGCGTATCGGTTGATTTTTTGAGTTCTTTGGCAAACTCGGCGACGGTCGTACTAGACATTTGTTTATGTAACCTTTGGCGGCGGTTAGCAGGGCCCTTGTGGGGCGACTGCCAACCATTACTGGATTTCTATTGCATGACCATTACTCTTGCGAAGCGGCTTCATTGGCAAACCAATGTTCGCGCGCCTTCATGATCAAGGCCTTGGCCTCATCAGCGTTTTGTCCGGTGATGTCGGTGAGTTCGTCAACAGCCAGGTCGGCAAGGTCGTCACGGGTGTGTACGCCCTTGTCGGCCAGTTTGCCGATCAGCTCAGGTGTCAGGCCTTCCAGATCACGTAGGTCTTGCGACACTTCTTCAACACTTTCTTCGTGTGCGATTTCCATGGTCAGCAAGGCATCTTTTGCACGGTTACGCAGTTCATGCACCGTGTCTTCATCAAAGCTTTCGATTTCCAGCATTTCCTGCAGGGGAACGTAAGCCACTTCCTCCAGGCTGGTAAAGCCCTCAGCAATCAGGATGTCGGCGATTTCCTCGTCCACATCAAGCTTTTCCATGAACAGTTTGCGACCCGAATCAGTCTCATTGGCTAGTTTCTGAGCCGACTCTGCTGCGTCCATGATGTTGATTTTCCAGCCAGTCAACTCGGAAGCAAGGCGCACATTTTGTCCGCCGCGGCCAATGGCGATGGCCAGATTTTCTTCGTCGACCACCACATCCATGGCGTGGCGTTCTTCGTCAACCACAATGGATGAAACATTGGCCGGAGCCAATGCACCGATCACGAATTGGGCAGGATCTTCGCTCCACAACACAATATCAACACGTTCACCAGCCAACTCATTGGTAACACCATTAACACGGGTGCCGCGCACTCCGACACAAGTGCCAATCGGGTCTACCCGTTTGTCATGCGACAAAACTGCAATCTTGGCGCGCGAACCGGAATCACGGGCGCAGGACTTAATCTCCAGCAGGCCTTGCTCAATTTCCGGCACTTCCTGACGGAACAGCTCAATCATGAATTCAGGAGCCGAACGCGACAGAACGATGGGTGCACCGCGCAGCGTCAAATCCACTTCCATGATCATGGCGCGAACACGATCGCCAGTACGCAGGTTTTCCTTGGGAATCATCTCGCTGCGGCGCAGACGGCCTTCAACGCGACCGCTTTCCACAATGATGTCGCCCTTGTCCATGCGCTTGACAGTGCCAACGAAGATTTTTTCGCCACGCGCCATGAAGTCGTTAAGCAGCATCTCGCGCTCAGCATCGCGAATCTTTTGCAAAATAACTTGCTTGGCAGCCATGGCACCAATGCGTCCGATCGGAACCGAGGCAACGGATTCTTCGATGTACTCATCCACTTCGATGTCAGGAATCTGCTCGACTGCTTCGAACAACAGAATTTCCTGGTCAGGCAGTTGCAGACCGGCTTCATCGGGGACGACGTGCCAGCGACGGAAAGTCTCGTAGTTGCCGCTGTCGCGGTCAAGTGCCACCCGGATGTCTACATCCCCGGGGTAGAGCTTTTTGGTGGCTTGCGCAAGGGCTGCTTCCACAGCGCCCAACACCACATCACGTTCCACGTTTTTCTCACGGGAAATAGCCTCAACCAGCATCAACAATTCGCGATTCATGCCATGACTCTCCTGAACACTCTTCTCAACAACAAAACTAAACCGATTGACCCACGGCAGGCTCTTCGCCCCCCGTACTGCCACCTTGTCCGC
>CAIQYP010000539.1 GCA_903876045.1 uncultured beta proteobacterium
CGGTGCAACTGAGACACGATCACGCGCTCGGTGCCGTTGATGATGAAAGAGCCCTTGTTGGTCATCAGGGGCACTTCGCCCATGTAGACCTCTTGCTCTTTGACTTCCTTGACTACCTTGTTTTGCGAGGTCGAGGACTCACGGTCATAAATGATCAGTTGCACTTTGGCGCGTACGGCGGACGCGTAAGTCAATCCGCGTGTCTGGCATTCGCGTACGTCGAACGCCGGCTTTGCCAGGTTGTATTCCAAGTACTTCATTTCCACAAAACCGTTGTGCGAAACGATCGGGAATGCGGCCTCAAAAGCCGCTTGCAAACCTTCAGCGGTGCGCTTCTTGGGCGCCATATCAGCCTGCAGGAACGCGGTGTATGCGTCTTTCTGCATCTGCAACAGGTAAGGAATTTCAAGCACGCTGTCGCGGCTGCCGAAATTTTTACGGATTCGCTTGCGTTCAGTGTATGTATAAGCCATTCGATCTCCGGGCAAAGACTAGGGGAACCTTTCGGTCCCAGGCGACTGTCGCGTTGAGCATCACTCTCAACAGGCTTGGTGATTGGCCACTACCAATCATTGGCGGACGGCTGCGCATTGCACGCAGCCCGAACCAAGGCATCTTCTGCAGTCGGGGTCAGAAGACACTTAAAAACACTGTATTCAGCAGGGCTTTTAGGTGCGCTCTGAAAGCGCAAAAGGCCGGTCCGAAAACCAGCCCTCTGTAAATCGAGGATGGAGCGTAGCGAGCAGCGCTAGCTTGGTTCGAGAAGCGGAACCGTACTTGCGTACGGTGAGCATCACAGAGCCAAGATCGCGTTGCGCAGTAGCTCCAGACCGATTTACTTGATTTCGACCTTGGCGCCGGCTTCGATGAGCTTCTTGGCAGCAGCGTCAGCGTCAGCTTTGGAGATGCCTTCTTTGACGTTCTTGGGAGCGCCATCAACCAGGTCCTTGGCTTCTTTGAGGCCCAGACCGGTGATTTCGCGTACTGCCTTGATGACGGAAACCTTGGCGGCTCCGGCTTCCATCAGCACCACGTTGAATTCTGTCTGCTCTTCAGCCACGGCAGCAGCAGCGCCGCCGCCAGCTGCGGGAGCCGACATGGCTGCAGCGCTCACTCCAAATTTCTCTTCGATGGCTTTCACCAGGTCGTTGAGTTCCATGACCGTCATGCTGTCCAGCGCGGTCAAAAATGCGTCTTTATCGAATGCCATTTTGATTTCCTAACAAGTTTGGTTATACGGGTCGCGCAATTACGCTGCGACTTCGGCTGCGGCCTCAGGGGCTGCCTCGGCGGGAGCAACTGCAGCACCCGCGCCTCTTTGCTCTGCCAATGCCGCCAGCACACGTGCCGTACGGGAAATGGGAGATTGCATCAAGCCCAACAACTGTGCCAACAACACTTCCTTGGAAGGGATGCTTGCCAATTGCTTAACGCCGTTCGCGTCCAGAGCTTTTCCGCCATACGCACCAGCGCGAATCACCAATTTGTCGTTGGTCTTCGCGAATTCGGCAACCACTTTCGCGGCTGCTACTGCGTCAACAGAAAAGCCATAGATCAAGGGACCGGACATCTGGTCTGCCACGACTTCAAATGCACTACCGGCAACAGCGCGGCGAGCCAAGGTGTTTTTCAACACACTCAGACTTACACCGGCGCTGCGCGCGTTGTTGCGCAGTTTGGTCATGTCAGCGACCGTGATGCCGCGGTATTCCGCGATCACAAGCGTTTGAGCTTTAGCGGCGAGGGTGGTCACATCACTGATGACCGCTTCTTTCTCACTGCGATTAAGACTCAAGGTCTACTCCTTAAAAATGCGCTTTGCGACATACGCCGCTCTACGCTCCACATTGCAGCGACCAACTGTTAACGAAACTCTCATTCCATCTGCAGCGGGATCGCCATCTGCGTTGGCCCGGAGTCCGGCTATAACACCGGATCCCGTTATTAAGTGTTTGCCTGCACGAATGCCTGCTTGCACACCAACGGTCTTGGATGACCTGCAAACACCTTGCGGCACCTGCAGCCCACCACATTGGGCCACCCTTGCGAGTGGTCCAAATTCTTTGCAATTACGCTGAGATGGTCTGGATATCCACGCGGACACCCACGCCCATGGTCGACGAAACAGCGACCTTGCGCAAATACACGCCCTTGCTCGTTGCCGGCTTGGACTTGTTCAGTGCATCTACCAGCGCTGCCAAGTTACCTTGCAGCTTGTCGGAGTCGAACGAGCGACGACCGATGGTGCTGTGGATAATGCCGGCCTTGTCGACACGGTATTGCACTTGGCCAGCCTTAGCGTTACGCACAGCAGTGGCGACGTCTGGAGTGACGGTGCCAACCTTAGGGTTAGGCATCAAACCACGTGGGCCCAGGATTTGACCCAGGGTACCAACCACACGCATAGCGTCTGGAGCAGCAATCACGATGTCGAAGGGCATGTCACCGGCCTTGACCATAGCGGCCAGGTCGTCCATACCGACGATGTCGGCGCCAGCGGCGCGGGCTTCTTCAGCCTTTGCACCTTGGGCGAACACAGCCACGCGCTTGGTCTTGCCGGTGCCGTTAGGCAGAACGACAGCGCCACGCACCACTTGGTCCGACTTCTTCGCATCAATGCCGAGCTGAACCGCCACATCGATGGATTCGTCAAACTTGGCGTTGGCAAATTCTTTGACCAGCCCCAGTGCATCGCTCAAGGGATACAGCTTGGTGCTTTCAATCTTGCCGACTTGGGTCTTTTGTTTTTTGGTGAGCTTGGACATTTACACGCCCTCCACAATCACGCCCATCGAGCGGGCAGAACCGGCGATGGTACGAACAGCGGCGTCCAAATCGGCGGCGTTCATATCTTTCATCTTGGTCTTGGCGATTTCTTCGAGTTGGGCTCGGGTAATCTTGCCGACTTTGTCCAGGTGCGGACGGGCAGAGCCCTTGTCCAGCTTGACAGCCTTCTTGATCAAAACCGTCGCAGGCGGAGTCTTGATGATGAAGGTAAAGCTCTTATCTGCAAATGCAGTGATCACCACGGGCAGTGGCAGGCCGGGCTCAACACCTTGGGTCTGCGCATTAAATGCCTTGCAGAATTCCATGATGTTCAAACCGCGTTGACCCAAAGCGGGGCCGATCGGGGGGGATGGATTGGCTTTACCAGCTGGCACTTGCAGCTTGATGAAACCAACGATTTTCTTCGCCATGATTTCTCCTTACGGGTAGTAACGCTTAGACGCCAACTTATTCAGCGCCACAGCTCCCCGGGGTTAACGACTCTTTTCTAAAGAACTGCACCGAGTCGGATAGCGCAGTCAGTTGTCGGACGCTCACGCGCCCGTAATTCAGGGCGGACTCAGGTTTTTTCGATTTGCGAAAATTCCAGTTCAACCGGCGTAGAGCGACCAAAAATAGTGACGGATACGCGAACTTTGCTTTTCTCGTAATTGACGTCTTCCACCGAACCATTGAAATCGGTAAAGGGACCATCCTTAACGCGCACATACTCGCCAACCACAAATTCGACTTTGTGGCGTGGCTTGTCGGTGCCTTCTTGCATCTGGTTGACGATCTTCATGACCTCGGCCTCTGAAATCGGGGCCGGTCGATTCTTCGCTCCACCGACGAAGCCGGTAACCTTATTTGTGTGCTTGACCAGATGCCAGGATTCATCATCCATCACCATTTCCACTAGCACGTAGCCGGGGAAAAATTTACGCTCTGTGGTCTTCTTCTGGCCGTTCTTGATTTCAACCACTTCTTCCATTGGAACTAGAATCCGGCCGAATTTTCCTTGCATCCCGGCGCGATTGATACGCTCCAGAATGTTGCGTTCGACGGCTTTCTCCATGCCGGAATATGCATGCACTACGTACCAACGCAAATCCGGATTAACCGGAGCGGATGCAGGAACTTCTGCAACAGGGGTTTCAACAGTGTCAGTCATTATTTTTTCCAGCCCAGAATCAAGTCGTAAAAGAGCCACTCCAGCGTTTTATCGGTCAGCCAGAGGAACAGTGCCATGATCAACACAAAACCAAACACGTAGGCCGTAATCTGTACAGCTTCTTTACGAGCGGGCCAAACAACCTTTTTTACTTCACGCCACGCATCACGGCCAAACGCAGCCAATTGGCGACCGGTTTCTGCCATAAAGAAGACGACGACTGCACCAGCCAAACACACCAGAAAAACCGCCCACTGCACAAGCTGGCCCTGCTTACCAAGCATATAAAAAGCCGCCAACGCGGCAACCACCAATGCAGCGGCAGCACCAAGCTTGGCTTTGTCTGCCCCAGTATTGACGGTTTGAACTTGTGTAGTGGCCATATTTCTCTAACTTCGCGCGCTTCTAATCGGTTTTAAATCCAGCACCCTTAAGACGCTGAAGCCCGCTACTCCGTAGCGGGCCTTTTTTGCCACCTCTATCTAAACCAGGTGGCAGGGGCAGTAGGAATCGAACCTACAACCTTCGGTTTTGGAGACCGACGCTCTGCCA
>CAIQYP010000540.1 GCA_903876045.1 uncultured beta proteobacterium
ACTTCGAACTCATCTGCCATTGCCCAAAAGCTCAATACCTTCTGGGGGCGAAAGGAATTTGGCCCCTTCATGACCTTTCTTCTGCACGACAACCAGGGCGACAACCGCAAGGGCTTCCCGTTTGAAACCCTGATGGCCTTGCATGCCCTGGCTGAGCTGCACAACAAGGAATACGGCCACTTGTTTCCAACTGTCGACATGTGGAACCAAGCGGCGACTTGAGCCAATAAGCATTGGCTCGCCCAAAGCGCCTCGGCCAAACCCATACAATCTCGCCTTCGGTTGGGCCGTTAGCTAAGTTGGTTAGAGCAGAGGACTCATAAGCCTCTTCATTCCTACCACCGAACCCCACCGAACTGACCCCTGCCCTAATGCCCAATGGCGCACAACAACGGGACAACTTCGCGGTGCAATGTCTGGACTGCGGCAATGTCCCTGCATGATCCAGTGAGGTGAACTGTGAGGCCTCAGTACAGGACTGGCACGTAGGAACCTGGCATGAGTCCCCATGTGCACCAGCAAGCAGAAACAAAAAAGCCCATCACGATGGACGGGCTTTTTTACCATTTCTGGTGGCCTGGGGCGGAATCGAACCACCGACACAAGGATTTTCAATCTCCTTGCGTACATTTGGTGTTCAGGTACCTATTGGCCGTAAATCTTGGAACTGGATGACAGATTCCTGGCGCTCGCGACGGCTGCACCTTATGGCAGTTTTGCCAGCAGTTGCCAGGCTGGCAGAGCGCTAATCCGCAGGGCTATTCATGAGCTAAGACAAAAAAACGAAACCCGGCACTAAGTCCGGGTTTGTCCCTTTGAACAGGGAAGCCCAGATTTGTTGTTCTGGGCAATAGGCATTTGCCTAAGACGTAGATTAGTCCTTCGGCGTTCAAAGTCAAGCGTGCGTTACAACAAAATTTTTAGGCATGCACTACTTGCTGCCCGATGTCAGGCCAGCGCTTACGGATGAACAGCCAGGCACACAAACCGATGCTCATCAACAATAAAGATGTAGCGGCCAGAGCCTTGGGTGAGTGCATCACAAGGGGCGAAACGATGCCTGCCACCATGCCATTGGCGGTAGAGCCAATGAACATCTGCAGGCTTGACGCCATGCCGCGCCGCTCGGGGTGCAGGTCCAGCACCAGCAGGGTGACGACGGGCACCATCATGGCCCAGCCAAAAGCAAAGATGCAGATGGGGATGAGGGCCCAGGTCACATCAGCCTTGAACAGCAGGTTGGCCAACAGGTTGATGACGCCAATGCAGAGCATGACGACGAAGCCGTTGCGTATCTGGCGCTTGGGCGTCAGCTTGCCCGCGGCCCGGCCACTGACCCAGGCACCTGCCATGATGCCGCAGATGCTCAGCATGAAGAACCAGAAGAAGTGCTCAGGTGGCAGTCCGAGGCTTTCGCCCAAAAAGACCGGCGCACTCAGGACGTACAAGAACATGCCGTTAAACGGGATGCCGCTGGCTAGGGCCAGCAGAAAGAAGCGCGGATCAGAGCCCAGTTTCCAGTAGCCCGCCAGCAGGTTGCGGGGGTTAAATGGCTGGCGCTGGTCCAGGTGCAGGGTCTCCGGCAAGAGACGGTAATTGGCCACCCATAGCACCACCCCCACAGCGCACAGAAACCAGAAGATGGTGTGCCAGTTGAAGTGGATCAATAGCCAGCCCCCCAGCATGGGCGCAATGGCCGGAGCAGCGCCAAAGAAGATGGTGACCTGGCTCATCACCTTTTGCGCCTCAGAGGGCGGATACATGTCGCGCACGATGGCACGCGAAACCACGATGCCGGCACCCGTGGACAAGCCTTGCAATACGCGAAAGAAGATCAGATGCGCGATGCTTTGTGACAGAGCGCAGCCGACTGACGCCAGCGTGAACACCACCAACCCCCACAAAACCACGGGTCTGCGGCCCACGCTATCGGATATGGAGCCATGAAACAGGCTCATGAAGGCAAAACCGAACAGATAGGCCGAAAGCGTCTGCTGCATTTGCACCGGTGTAGCGTCCAGTGAACGAGCAATGCCGGAAAAAGCCGGCAGGTAGGTGTCTATCGAAAATGGCCCCAGCATGCCCAGTAGCGCGAGAAGAATGGCAAACGCCCATTGAGGGGCGCGCCAGAGCGTTTTTGCATCAGGGTTCATGCCGACATTGGAACACGAGCCCACTACAGATAAGTGCAACATGGGACTTACGTGAATAGGGTAAGCCCCGAATGGATTTGGCGATATATCCGGAGAATATGAAGTCTTCATTCATAAAAAGAGGGCACACCCATGTCACAAGAAAAACTAATTCTGGATTACGTCTACGAGCATGAAAGCTTGCGCTCGGATCAGGTGTTTATGTCGCAACCCGTGGGGGGTGGACAGGTTAAGGATTACACCTGGGCCCAGACCATGGACCAGGCACGCCGCATGGCCAACCACCTCAAGGCTCAGGGCTTTGAGCCAGGGGCACGCATTGCCATTTTGTCCAAGAACTGCGCCCACTTCGTGATGGCAGAGTTGGCCATCTGGATGGCCGGTTTCACCACCGTAGCCATTTTCCCGACCGAGACGGCGGACACCATTCAATTCGTGCTGGAGCACAGTGGCGCCAGCCTGCTGTTTGTGGGCAAGCTGGACCTCTGGGATCACCAGGCTGCGGCCCTGCCACCGGGCCTGCCCTGTATCGCCATGCCACTGGCACCCAAGACGCCATTTGAAAGCTGGGAAGCAGTTACCAGCCGCACGGCGCCTTTCACCGGCAAGGTGATGCGTGCGGCCTCGGACATTGCCATCCTGATGTACACCTCGGGCTCCACGGGGCAACCCAAGGGCGTGATGCACAGTTTCCAGGGCACGACTGCGGCCAGCGTGGGCATGCATAACTTCATTCAGCAGCAAATTGGCGCCGATGTGGCCGTGCGCGTGTTGTCTTACTTGCCGTTAGCCCATATTTTTGAGCGCTCGTGGATTGAATGTGCCGCACTGGTAGACGGGCGCACGCATATTTACTTCGCCGAGTCTCTGGACACTTTCTTGCAGGACTTGAACCGGGCACGGCCCTATGTGTTCCTGTCGGTGCCGCGCCTGTGGCTGAAGTTTCAGCAAGGGGTGTTCCACAAGATGCCCGCCAAGAAACTGGACCGGTTGTTGAGCATCCCGATTCTGGGACGCATCGTGGGTCGCAAGGTTCTCAAGGGCCTGGGGCTGGATCAGGTTTTGCTGGCCGCCAGCGGCTCGGCACCCATCCCGCCGGAGTTGATTTCATGGTACCGGCGGCTGGGGCTGAACCTCATGGAGGGCTATGCCATGACGGAGGACTTTGCCTACTCGCATGCTTCAACGCCCGGACACGCTGCGCCAGGATGCGTGGGCACGCCTATGCCGGGTGTGGAGGTGCGCCTGAGCGAGGATCACGAGATTCTGCTCAAGTCGCCCGGCAAGATGGTGGGCTATTACAAGCGCCCCGATCTGGATGCCGAGGTGTTTACCGCCGATGGCTTTTTTCGTACCGGAGACCAGGGCGAGCGCACGGCCGATGGGTTGTTGAAACTGACGGGTCGCGTCAAAGAGTTGTTCAAAACATCCAAGGGCAAGTACATCGCACCAGCCCCGATTGAGAACATGCTGAACGCACACGCGATGATCGAAATTTGCATGGTCTCGGGTGTGGGGCAGCCAACGGCCTATGCCATCGTGGTGCTGGCAGAGACATTGCGCCCGCGTGTGGGTGCACCCGAAGTGAAGGCCGAAGTGGACCGTGAACTCAGCCAGTTGCTTAAAGAGGTGAACCTGCAGTTGGCCGACTACGAGCAGTTGCGCATGCTGGTGATCGCGCCCGACCCGTGGTCAATTGAAAACGGCTACCTCACGCCCACCATGAAGATCCGCCGCAACCGCATCGAGACCGCGGTGCAAGGCGACATGGAGCAATGGTATGCCAGCAAAGGGGCTGTTCACTGGGCCTAGGCAGCGGCACGGTTTCTGGCCAATAATTTGAGCGGGAACATTCCCTCAATACAAACTTTCAGGAGACTTAGCCATGCAACAACCAACCCGATTGAAGCCTGTCACCCGCCTTGCTGCCGCAACACTGATCAGCCTGGGCACATTGGCATGCAGCGCCTTGCACGCCCAGGCAGGCGACTTCACGATAAGCAGCCCGGACTTGGCAAGCGGCAGCTTTGACAACAAGTTTGTGCTCAATGGGTTTGGTTGCAAGGGCGACAACGTGTCACCCGCGCTGGAGTGGAAGAATGTGCCCCCGGGCACCAAGTCGCTGTCGCTGCTGGTGCACGACCCCGATGCGCCTACCGGCAGTGGCTTCTGGCACTGGACGGTACTGAACATGCCTGCCAGCACCACCGGTTTGCCTCAAGGTGCGGGTAACTCTGCTGCCACCTTGCCAGCCCCGGCCTTTGGCGGCAACACCGACTTTATGGACACTGGTGCCACCGGTGCCAATGGCAACTACGGCGGCCCCTGCCCACCGACGGGCGACGCACCGCACCACTACCACTTCACGCTCTATGCGGTGGGCGTAGAAGACGTGCAGAAGGCTGCGGGCGTGCCCAAGACCGGCAGTGCTGCGCTGTACTCGTTCGTTCTGAATAAGGGCATTGGCCCAGGCCTGCTGGGCACGGCCACTTTCACCGCCACCTACGGACGCTAAAACTGCAGAGGCAAGCTGCGCTGGCGCTTTCCAGTGAGCACGAACAGCGCATTGGCCAGGGCAGGTGCTAGCGGCGGCACCCCTGGCTCGCCCACTCCTGAGGGTGGGCGCGTACTGTCCACCAGCCAAGTTTCTACTTCGGGCGCTTGTGCCAGGGATACCATGGGGTAGTTGTCGAAGTTGCGCTGTTGCACTACGCCATCGGTGATGTCAATGCGACCATACAGCGCCGCCGTCAAACCAAAAACAACCGCACTTTCCATCTGCTGCGCCACCAGGCCGGGGTTGATCACCGTGCCGCAATCCACCGCGCAGACTACCTTGTGCACGCGCGGCTTGCCGCTCTGCAGCGAGACCTCGACCACCTCGGCCACGATGGAGCCAAAGGACTCGTGCAGTGCAACACCGCGCGCATGCCCCTCGGGCAAGGGCGTGCCCCAGGCAGCCTTTTCGGCAGCCAGATTGAGCACCGCAAGATAGCGTGGCGCATCCTTTAGCAGGGCCTGGCGGAAGGCCAGCGGGTCTTGCTTGGTCTCGTGGGCCAACTCGTCAATAAAGCCCTCGGAAAAGAACGCATTGTGCGAATGCCCGACCGCGCGCCAGAAACCCACCGGCACCCCAGAGTACGTGGCCACATGGGCCATGTGCTGGTTCGCAAACCCATAGGGCAAATCAAACAAGCCTTCGGCAGTCGTCTTATCCGGGGTATCCACCGGCCCGGCGAGCGCGGGCAGGCCACGCTCCATCCAGCGCGGAGAGATGGCATCACCGGCCGAGTGAATGCGCAGGCTGCTGACTTTGCCCTGACCATCGACTGCTGCTCGCAATTGCGCCACATGCATTGGGCGATAGAAGTCGTGCGTGGTGTCTTCCTCGCGCGACCAAAGCAATTGCACCGGCAAGCCGTCGCAAGCCATGGCCACGCGCACGGCTTGTGCCACATAGTCAATATCCAGGCGGCGCCCGAAGCCGCCGCCCATGTAGGTGACATGCAGGGTGACGTTGTCCACATCCACGCCCGCAACACGTGCCGCCACATCACGGGCTAATCCGGGCACCTGGGTAGGGGCCCAGACTTCTATCTTGCCATCCTTGAATTGCGCCGTGCAGTTCATGGGCTCCATGGTGGCGTGGGCCAGATACGGGGCGGTGTAACGGGCCTCGATAACGCGAGCCGCACCCGTTTCTGCCGCAGCAGCATCGCCTTTTTCGTAAAACGTAAAACCCTTGTCGGTCTTGAGCACGTCCAACAGATTTTGCTGAATGCGGGCTGAATCCAGTGCGCCCTCTTTGCGCTGCTGCCATTGCACTTGCACAGCCTGCACAGCGGTGCGCGCATGCCAACTGGTTTTAGCCACGATCGCAAAGCCGGCCGTAGAGCCAGCCACTGCGTCCAGTTTCACCAGCTTTTTGACACCGGGTAGCGAAAGCGCCGCCTTGTCGTCCAGCGTGGCCACAGTGCCGCCCAACATGGGGCACATGCGCACGGCGGCAAACAGCATGCCAGGTAAGCGCACGTCAATGCCAAAGCGGGCGGAACCATCCACCTTGGCCGGAATGTCCATGCGCGGTGCGCTCTGGCCGATCAGCTTCCAATCCTTGCGGTCTTTCACAAACACGGGCGCGGGGCTTTGTGCGGCACCTGCCACCAACTCGCCAAAATGCATGCTCTTGCCGGAGCGGTGGTGCACCCGGCCCGCCTGAATCGTGAGTTCTTCCAGCGGCATCTGCCATTGCCGGGCGGCTGAACCCAACAGCGCAGCGCGGGCAGCCGCTGCGGCCAGAGGCACGGTGTCCCAGGCATCGGCCAGGCTGGAGGAGCCACCCGTGGCGTTAATGCCCAGTTCGCGCGCAATCTTGCCCACCATCCACTCACCCAGACGCACCTTGGTGGGCTTGTCGCTACCTTCCGAGTCCCGCGGATGAAACGGCAGCTGCGCCACGAACATGCTGACGTTGCCGTAAATTTTGTCGGCCGTCGCTTGCTCCAGACGCACCAGGCCCAGAGGCGCATCGAGCTCTTCGGCCACCAGCATGGCCAGACCGGTGTGCACGCCCTGCCCCATTTCGCTGCGCGGCATGGCCAGAATAATGCTGCCGTCTTTGGCAATCTTGATCCAGCCATTGAGCGCCACATCTCCTTCGGTCGGCAGCATGGTGGCTGACGTGCCCATGCGCGAGCGCGGCGGCAGGATGCCCCAGCCCACCACCAATGCGCCGGTTGCGCCCAAGGCGCTCAATATCCAGGTGCGGCGCTTCATGCTGCGCTCACGGTCATGGCCAATGCGGCCCGGTGGATGGCGGCACGCACGCGCTGGTAGCTACCGCAGCGGCAGATGTTGGTCATGGCGCTGTCGATGTCGGCATCGCTCGGATTGGGATTGGCTTCAAGTAAGGCAGAGGCTGCCATCAACATGCCGCTCTGGCAGTAGCCGCATTGCGGCACCTGCTCCGCAATCCAGGCCGCCTGCAGGGGATGCGGCACACCCTCTTTGGCCAGCGCTTCAATCGTGGTGATCGACTTGCCTTCGGCTACTGACACCGGCACCACACAGGAGCGAACCGGTTGCCCGTCCAACTGCACGGTGCAGGCGCCGCAGGCCGCGATGCCACAACCAAATTTGGTGCCGGTCAGGTTGAGCAGATCACGCAACATCCACAAGATGGGCATGTCGGGCTCGGCGTCCACCTCCACGGTTTTGCCATTGACGGTGAGTTGCATGCTGATCCTCTTGGTGTGTTGCGACTTGCGTTATGGCTCTTATTGCTGTTGCTGTTGCTGTTGCTGTTGCTGTGCGTGACCAAACAACTCTGAATGCGTGGGCGGCTGGCAGCCCGCGCGGGTGCAGTTGATGGCCGCTGCACGCATGGCGTTTTTCAAGGTTTCGCCGACGCGGGTGGCGGCATTTTCCGGTTGCATGG